>JBOHCT010000045.1:0-22134 GCA_050699055.1 Streptosporangiaceae bacterium
TGTGGACCGCGTCCGGGCCGAAACCCGTAGGAGAACCCCAGGAAGTCCGTCTCGTAAATGGCGTTCAATACCTCGACGACAGCGCGCTGGACGATCTTGTCTTCCAACGCAGCAATCCCAAGCGGCCGCAGCCGCCCCTCGGTCTTCGGGATATACACCCTGCGCGACGGCTTCGCCCGGTAGGCGCCCCGCTGAACCCTGCCGTGCAGATCCCGGAGATTCTCCTCCAGCTCCTGCCCGTAGGACTCCCACGTCTCGCCGTCGACCCCGGCGGCCGCTTTCGGGCTCAACGCCCGATACGCCATCCGAAGACGATCAACATCGACGTGATGCAACAGCGCGGTGAACCGCGCATCCCTGTCCTTCGCGGCGACCTGCCGCACACGGTCCAGCGCACTTGACGCACTCACACCCCGGCTCTGCGTCCGGCACGCGTTTTGCTGGTCCGTGTTCCCCTTGTCCAGCCGCCTTTCCTCCACCGGCTCCGCCGCCGAATCCTCGGCCTTGTTCACCAGCTTCGCAGGTACTACGCGGCTGTCTGACTCCCGACGATCGTTCATCTCAGGCTACGGCCTATGCCTTTCCCTCACGGCCCGCTCAGCGACCAAGATCCACCCCGCCAAACCAGGCAAAGCATCACCGACCACTGACGGGCGATCATCGGGCCTCCCGGTTCTCGCGCATGGAGATTCCGCGCATTCCTGGGTTCTCAGACCGCGCAGGGCCCGCCAGCCACATCGCGATAGCGCGACCAGCGATATTGCCTTCCGCCTAGTTGTACGGCGTCGGCGCCCCGAACTAACTTTTCGCGGCTCAATAGCCCCGACTACGCGTACCCCTGTCAACGCTTCGCCGACGCCCTCACGAACGCCAACGCATGACTCGGGGCCACCGTGGATCGCTACTCCTTCGATGTAGAGCTCTCTCATCTCCTTCTCCATGCCGGTTTATCCCGGCGCTCACAACAAACAACGACTTCACTCGACCCTCGGAGGTGTTCCACCACAAGAGTACGAGGACAACTACTACACACGCCAGAACAATCCTGATACACTCAACACAACCGGCTAAACGGAGCCTCTAAAGACCTCGGGGCACCCCAGCCGGTCACGGAACGTGCTCGATGTGCTCCCCCACCTGCCGCCAAACGACGATTTCCCAGCCGTAGACGCCAGCTTCGGTGAGATCTCTGTAAACCTCTAGCCCGCGGTCGGCTGTATCACTCACCAGCGACATGGACTCGTTCTCGTCGAGGTGTCCGAGACGCCAGGCGACCTCGGTGGCGTCGCTTTCAATAGCAGCCATGCTCCCAAAATTGTCCAGGAACAGCAGTCCGTCCCGCAGGCCGATCGCCTCCGCAGCCTTCATAAAGACCTGCTTCGCCGAGGCGGCGTCGGACAGGACGGCGACCCTGTCCGGCTCCCTGACCCGCTCTCCACGCTCTCGGTGAAGGATCTCGCTGACCGCAGCCGTCGCCTTCTTCCCAATGGTCCTCACCTCGGGGTCGGTGCGCAGCTGGAAGGTTTCCCGCGGGCGGCCGAGCAGTTCCTCGGCCACCCACAGGTCGTGGGGAAGATCTTTCCGGAACTGTTCCTCGTACCGCCGCTGACGCAGCTGGGACAGCAACTCGTCCAGGCGTTCGCGTCGCTCATTGCTCACGGTCTCACCTCATGGGGATGGGTGTGGAACCCTCGGTTGGAACGGGACCCTGATCTTCTCCCACCACTCGCCCTTTCCCCCTACGAGTCTCGGCATGCCATAGCGGTTCGGCTCCCCACCTCCCTTGAGCCAACCAGCTTCCCAATGGTAGCCGTGGGTCTTATCCCATTGGGAGATGATGACCTTGTAGGGCTCCGCATGCCGCGGCACTGACGTTCCCCTCGGCGCGGCGTACACGTAGGCCCGGTGCCCGCCCGAGCTGTAGGGTCGGACGGGTTGCTGGCTTGTAGGGATGTGGAACTGTCGCATCGCCTCCCGGCGGGCCGCCCTGGAGGTCAGGGAGCCGGCGGCCTCCCCGGCCTCGGCGGCCTCCCCGATGCCTTTGGCGATGGCTTTGCCGCCCTTGTAGCCGTACCTGCCGCCGACGGCTGCGGTGCCGATGACTGGGACCGCGCCGAGGCAGGAGGCGCTGGCGGCGAGCCTGTGACCTCCCGCGGCGTACAGGCCGCAGTTGGACAGGTCGAAGGGGATCCCGAACACCGGCCCGCCGAAGAGACCGAACACATCCAGCGCGGTGTGAATGTTGCCCCACTTGGGGCCCGGCCCCACCCTTCCTGGCGGCACGGGGGCAGGCTTCGCCTGCGGGGCCGGCGACGGGGCAGGTCCCGGGCCACCCCCGCCCCCGCTGCTGCTGTTGGTGGGGGCGCGGAAGTCGCCGCGGCCGATGTGTTGCACGCGGGGGCGGGTGCCGCCGCTGGTGGGGCAGGCGAGGGTTTGGCAGCCGACGCCGGGGGCGCCGGTGGCCGGAGAGAACACGTGCCCGTCCAACTCGATACGGGTGACCGGGTTACCGCCGGCCAGGGCATACCGGTTGGAGGTCCACGGGTCCGTGGTCAACCGCAGATCTGCCAGGGCCCCGGCATACAGGTCGCGGGTGCGATACCGACCCAACTGGGGGCTGTAGTCACGGAACCCCATGTCATAGGAACCGGTGCCCGGATCCAGCCGCTTGTGGTCGAACCGGTACACGTTGTACGGCTTCGCGTCGGGATTGTTCGGGTCGGGCTTGTCCACCCCGGTGAACAGCGTCGTGTCGGGTTGGCCGTAGGCGGTGTAGCCATACGTCCCCCGAGTGTCCCCGGCCGTGTCGGTCAAGGTTTCGACGTCGGCGTGCGGGGAGTACCCGAAAAACGACGTCTCCGTCCCGCCGCTGCCGGTGCGTTTGACCATCGACAGGCGCCGCCCGAACGGCCCGTAGGCATACGACCGCTGCACCTTGCCGGCCACCTGTTCGTCGATCACCTGCGACGACAGGCCCAGGTAGCCGAACGTCGTGGTCGCCGCGCCGCCGGTGCCCGCGTCCGTCGTCTTGGCGGTGGTGCGGTCGAGGGGATCGTAGCTGTAGGCGGTGGTCGCCAGGTCACCGTCGTCCTGCCGCTTGCGGTGGCGGGTGGTGCGGTTGAACCCGTCGTAGGCATACGACTCGACGGTCTTCCCGCCGGCGGTGACAGCGTGCAGCCGCCCGTACGGGTCATAGTCATAGGAGGCGACAGTCTTCCCGCCGGACTCGGCGGCGACCAGCCGGTTACGGTTGTAGTCGAACACCGTCCGCACCCCGCCCAGGGTGCGGTGGATCATGTTCCCGGCCGGGTCGTAGCCGTAATGCTCGCTGGAGGCCGTCTCCCCCGTCGCCGGGTCGATCCTGGTGACATGCCGCGCCCGGCCCCGCGGCGTCCACGAATAATGCACATCCCGGGCCAGCACATGCCTGGTGCTGTCGGCGTCGGCCAGCCGCTGCTCATCCCGCCACAACAACCCGGCCGCGTTGTAGTCCAGATCATGGGAGGCCACCAGGGCACCACCCGCGGTCTTCTCCACCTGCCTGTCCAACTGGCCGCTGCGGTAGTAGCGGTAGTCGACGGTGGTACCGTTGCCCTTCACCTGGTGTTTCCGCAAACCCAGGGCGTTGTAGCCGAACGTGGTGGTCTGCGCGTTCGCCGTGCCGACGTCGGTGACGACCTTCTCCACCAGGTCGCGTGGACTGTAGGCGTAGGTGCCCCGCGCCCCGTCATGAACCCGAGACGTCACATTGCCGTTCGGGTCGTAGCCGAACGACGTCGTATGCTTCACCGACCCGCCGGCCCTCGCCGTCACCTTCCGCACCCGATTCAACGCCGTATAGGCCACCCGCCAGGCGTCGACCTCCGCCCCCGCCGAGGAGTCGCTAATCGCCGTCAGGTTGCCGTTGGGATCGTAGCCGTACCCGAAGGCCTTGCCCTGCCCGTCGGTCTCGCCGGAGGTGTCGCGGACCAGCTTCACCGCGTCGGCGACCACCGTCCCGTCGGCGTTGTTGGCCAGGCCGATGTCGTAGCGTTTGCGGCCGGTGAACTCATACGAGCCGAGCGACACCCACTGCCCGGCGTTCGCGGTCTGATCCACCCGTTTCGTGGTCGTCCCCCCGTCATAGCCGATCGTGTACGGGGCGTCGGAGGCCGCCCCGTCCACGGCCGGCCAGTGCGCGAACACCTCATAGCTGCCGTCCGCGGGAATGTAGGGCGACCAGGTGAACACCGACCCCCCGTGCCCCTTCGGATGGGTGGCGTAGTCGAACCCCACAAACCCCGACCCTGCCGACGAGGTGTCCCAGCTGCCGGTCGTGTCGGTGTGCTGCGGCTCGGCGTTGTCGACCAACACCACATGCGTGCCGGCCGGGATCCCCGCATCCGAGCGGGTCCTCAACGACCCGTCCGGCCAGTACGCCCAGCCCATCGTGTGGGAGGTGGACCCGCCGGCCGCGGTCACCGTCCTAGACGTCTGCTCGCCCAGGTCGTTGTAGTCATAGGCGGTGCGAATGTGCCACGGGTCCGTGCTCGACTTGATCCACCCGTTGTCGAAATAGCCGTACATCGTGGTCGTGCGGACCTGCTGATCCTTCGACGGCGGGTACGACACCGAGGTGAGGTTCCCCACCTGGTCGTAGCCGTAGGTGACCTTGTGCGGCGCGTTGTAGCGGGAGTCGGCCGGGTCGTAGGGGAACACGTGCGCGCGTACCCGGTTCAGCGGGTCGTAGACGAACCGGTGCGTGAAGTCGTCGTCGACGTCCGGGGTCAACTGCCCGCGCGGCATGACGACCTTCGTGCGGTTACCGGCCTGATCGTAACCGTAGCTGGTGGTGCGGTAGACGACCTCGTCGTCGGCGTTGGTCCACAGCGGCACGCGCACCCGGGTGACCAGGCCCCGCTCGCCGCGGTCGACGTGGGTGGTGTGACCGGCCTTATCCGTCTTCGCGGTGACGTAGCCGTCAAGGTCGTAGCCGTAGCCGACGTGGTAGCCGCCGGCATCGGTGACGCTCGTGACCCGGTGGTTCAGGTCATAGACGTACTTCGTCGTGTAGTCGTCGGGGTCATCCGAGGCGTTCTTCTTCGGGTCGACGACCGTGGTCAGGTTGCCGACCTCGTCGTAGGCGTAGGTGATGTCCTCGCCCTTGGCGTCGGTGACCCGAACCAGCTGGCCGAGCGGGTCGTAGGCGTAACTGGTGGTGAAGTCGCCGTCGTCGCCGTCGGTGAGCGTCCCCTTCGGCTCGGTCACCGACGTCAGCTCGCCAAGCGTGTCGTAGTCGTAGCCGATCGTGCGAGCCTTGCCGGACCCGTTGGCCGGCAGCGTGGTGGAGACCACTTGGTCGGCGGGGTTGTAGGCGTGGGTGGTGACCGCGCCGTTCGGCGCGACACGGGTGGTGACGTTGTCGTTGGCGTCATACGACGGCGCCGGCGTGACGATGTAGACGCCCTTGGACTGGTCCTTCGGCACCTTGGTACGCAGCGGCCGGTCGAAGACGTCATAGGTGTAGCTACTCGTGTGGCCGGCCGCGTCGGTGACCGACAGCACGTTGCCGCGGCCGTCGTAGTCGACGTGGGTCGCCTCGCCGAGCGGGTCGGTGACCACCCCCGGGGAGCCGGTCGGCCCGTAGTCGCCGTAGGCCGTGGTGTTGCCGTCCGGGTCAGTGGCCTGCGTCAACTCACCGTAGGAGTTGTAGGCGTAGCTGGTCGTGTAATCCTCCGCGGCCTGCGTCGCGTTGCCCTTCGGGTCGGTGACAGACGTCAGGTTCCCGGCGTCGTCGTAACCGAACGTCCACGTCCGCCCCGCGGGCGACACCTTCTTCGTCAGGTCGGCGACGTGCCCGTCGAGGCCGGTGCGGTACGACAACCTGGTCGACGCGGTGCCGTTCGCGTTGGCCTCGGCGTCGGTGACCCTCGTCGGGTAGCCGGTCTTCGGGTCGTACGCCCACGTCCACACCGCCCCACCGGCCTCCTCTAGCCGGGTGACGTTGTTGTCGGTCTCCCACCGCAGGCTCATGACCTGGCCCTCGGCGTCGGTGATCCGCGTGGGCCGGCCGCGGCCGTCAGTGCGGTAGACGGTGGCGTTGCCCTTGGCGTCGGTGACGGTCGTGTCGACCTGGTGGCCCTCCGACCCGTCCGGGTCGGCGTAGTCGAACGTCGTGTCGCCGCCGCGCCGGTCACTGATCGTCTTGACCAGCCAGCTGTGCTCGGGCGCGGTGTCGTAGCCCAGCGTCGTGGTGTGCCCGCGGGGGTCGGTGACCGTGCGCAGCTTGACGTTGCTCGTCCCGGTCGCCTCGTCGTAGCCGAAGGTGTACCGCTTCGGCTGGCCGGACCCCGCCCCGTCGGCCATCTGGCGGAGCAGACCGTTGTCGGAGTAGGTGAAGCCGATGGTCCGCCCGGCGATCCCGGTGATCGACTCCACCTTGTCGATGATCTTCGGGTTGGTCAGCTTGTCGCCGTGGGCCTTCGTGTCGCCGTCGTAGTAGTCATACGCCTGGCCCTTCTCGTAGTAGTCGACGGTGAGCGTGCGCCGGCCGGCCGCGTCCGTGATGTAGGTGAGGAACCTCCGGGGCCTGTTGTGAGACGAGCGCTCGGCGTAGGTGAAAGTCAGCTCGTTGCCGTTGTTATCCGCGATCGCGGACAGCCAGCCGTCGGCATCGAAATAGAACCTGGTGCGGTCGGGCCGTGTCATCACCCACGCCCGCGTCGGGTCTCCGCTGCCCGTCTTCTGCAGGTAGTAGTGCACGCCGGGCGGATGGTCATACGTCCAATCCGCCGAGTCGGTACTGCCGTGCTTGTTCAGCGCGAAGACCTGGCTGGTGCCATCCCCATCGATCAACGTCACCCTCGCCGGCCAATCCCGGCCCCGCGGGGACAGGTCCAGCGGCGACCCCAGCCGCATCAGCGTCGACGTCTGCAACGACCAGCCATACCCCATCGCAGAATCGGAGGTGTCCAGCGAGTTGTAGGCCATCCGCACGAACGTCGCCAGACCCCGACTCGGGTGGGCGAACGCGTCATAAGAAAACACCGCGTTCCCGGCGTGCGCGTTGACCACCACAGCCGAGCCAGCGCCGGTGCTCGTGCCCGAGTAGGAGTAGAAATCCTCCAACCCCAGCTGGCCCGCCGACGCGTCGGCCACCGCCACCTTCTGCGGCAACGGCGCGACACCCGCCGACTCCGACAGCCACTCGCCGGTGGCGGTATCCCGCAGATCCCACGACAAGACATGCCCCGCCCGCACATTCGCCGAGTCCGACAAGGTGGGGGCGCGCACCCTCGCCTGCACCGTCACGGTCTCCCCCGGCGACACATCCTCCGGAAGCGCCGTCTCCAGCCGATTGCCGTCCGTCGTCACGTCCGTGCCGTCCGGCGGCGCCCAGTGGTACGACAGCACGTCGTCCGCGGCCGGCCACGTGCTGGCAGTGGTGTTGGTGAGCGTCACCTCCACCATGTACTCGTCACCGGCGTCATCCGACGAGGCGTCCCCGGCGCGTAGTAGGTGTCCCCCGCCGCCCGCTTGCCCTCATCCGGCGACTTCTCGTGGCGGACCAACACGTGCGGCGGATCCCGCCGCTCACGCTGGGGACGCTGCCCGTCGAGGCCGAACAGGTCCGCGACCCCGCCCAGGTCGCCGCCGGCCAGTAGAGACCAGGTCGGCCGCGCCACAGACGCGATCACACCAGTCAGAAAGCCGGAAAGACCGAAGCCACCCGCGCCGCGGTCGGTGTCCCGGAAACCCGCCGCAACAGCCGGGCCGGGACCCATCCCAACGACCAGCGCGACGACCGCAGAAACGGCCAGTAACGTGCTCCTCGGGCGCATACCGTCCACCTCATCAGGTCGAACGAAAACCTGCGGTCGCCCCGAGTAAGTCCAGCCGGTCACTCACACCACAATGGCGGTCCAGGACCTTCGAACAAACTGAATGAGAACATCCTCGGACTGGTTCGACAGGACCCGAGAACGAGAGCGGCCACATGAGGACACGTGCTCTTGCAAGAACACCGACGATCGGTTATCACGCGTGCGTAGAAGGCGCGGAATTCGGTGTCCTGTTGCGCTGACCTGGCAACTCGCGCGTGACGGGAGATTTCTGGCCGGCGAGCCTGGCGTCGGCCTCGGAGAGCACATCAGCGCGTACCAGGGCGGCCCGCAGGTCGGCTCGCTCGGCCGGCGACAGCGGGCACAGCGGTGGACGGACCGCGGCGCGGGACTGCCGGCCGAGCATGACCAGCTGCTCCTTCATCCGCGTGTACATGTCGACCATCGGGTCACGGTAGACGGCGGCGGTCAGCACCTGGATCCGCGCGTACGTCGCCTCCGCCGCCCCGCGGTCGCCGGCGCGGACCGCGTTCAGCAGCCCGGCCTGCAGGTCGGCGATCACGCTGCCGTGCCCGGACAGGACGCCGTCCGCGCCCAGGACGAGGGACGGCAGCAGGTTCGTGCTGAAGCTGCTCAGCACCGACACCGGTCGGTCGAGCCCGCGGACCGCGCGGAGGTTGCACTCGAAGACCGCGATGTCCAGGCTCCACTCCTTGACCGCGGCGACCGCCTCGATCCCGCAGATCCGGAGCAACGTGTCGACGTCGTACTGCATCCGGGTCCACGCCGGGTAGACGAACGCGACGATCGGCAGCTCGACGGCCTCGGCGAGCTCGGCGTGGTGCCGATAGGCCATCTCCGGGTACCCCCCGAAGAGCAGGGCGTTCGGCGGCATGACAAGCAGCGCGTCGGCCCCCTCGGCCTCCGCGTCCCGGGCGAGCTCGATGGCCTGCCGGCTGTTCTCCGCGTAGACGCCCGCGACCAGCGGCACCCGTCCCGCCACGACCTCGGCCGCGATCGCGACAGCGCGCCGCCGCTCGTCCCGGTCGAGCGCCGCGACCTCACCGGCGTGCCCGTTGCAGGTCAGGCCGGTGACCCCGGGCGTCTCGGCGAGCCATTCCAGGTGACGCCGGTACTCCCCGACGTCGATACGCCCGTCCTCGTCGAACGGCAGAATGTTGGCGGGAACCACCCCGGTCAGCGAGAGCATCGCGGCTCCTCGACGCTTGACAGCCCATTAATTGTCCAACATTATGCCTGAGTGCTGGCCGCGCTCGGAAGGGAAGGCCACGAGGTGACTGACTTCTCCGGGCACGCGCGGGACCCCGAGGGAGGACCGCTGCGTGGAGTCCGCGTCGTGGACTTCACCACGCTGCTGCCGGGCCCGCTCGCGACACTGCTGCTCGCCGAGGCGGGGGCGGACGTGATCAAGGTCGAGCGGCCGCCAAGGGGTGACGAGATGCGCTCGTACCCTCCCCGGTTCGGCTCGACGAGCGCCAACTTCGCGCTGCTCAACCGGGGTAAGCGGAGCGTGGAGGCCGACCTGAAGGACCCCGCCGCGCGGGACCGAGTGCGCCGCCTGATCGCGGACGCCGACGTCCTCGTGGAGCAGTTCCGGCCCGGGGTCATGGAGCGGCTCGGCCTCGGCTGCGAGGACCTGAGGGAGGCGAACCCGCGCCTCATCTACTGTTCCATCACCGGCTACGGTCAGCAGGGGCCCCGCGCCCGGCAAGTCGGCCACGACCTGACCTACCTGGCGGAGACCGGCGTGCTCGACCTCACCCGCGACGGGACAGGTGCGCCCGTCATACCGCCGGTGCTCATCGCCGACATCGCGGGTGGCGCGTACCCGGCGGTGATGAACATCCTGCTCGCGCTGCGCCGACGCGACGCGACCGGCGAGGGGACCAGGCTCGACGTCTCGATGGCGGCGAACCTCTTCCCGCTGCAGTACTGGGCGCTCGCGAACGCCGGCGCGGCCGGCGTCTGGCCGCGGCCGGGTGCTGAGCTCGTGACGGGCGGGAGCCCGCGCTACCGGCTCTACCGGACCGCGGACGGCGCGTGGCTCGCCGCGGCACCGCTCGAGCAGCACTTCTGGGAACGCTTCTGCGAGCTGCTCGACCTGCCAGAAGGCCTTCGGGACGACGCCACGGCAGCCGAGGCGACGATCGAGGCCGTCGCGGAGCGGGTGGCCGCCCATGACGCGGCGTACTGGCAGCGACGTCTCGAGGGCCTGGACGTGTGCTGCACCCTGGTCCGTACCCTCGAGGAGGCCGTCGGCGACCCTCACTTCGCCGAGCGGCTGCGTGGGGCGGGGCAGGTCGCCTCCGGGGACGACGTGATGCCGGCCCTGTCGCTGCCGCTCGACCCGTCGATGCGGGAGCCGACCTCAGTCGCCCCGCCCCCAGAGCTCGGCGAGCACACCTCGTTGCTGGAGGGGCTGCTGGACGAGGGTCGCGGAGACGGGCCGAGGAAGGAACGGTAACGGTGCGCGCGGTCGTCGCCCACGCTTTCGGATCGCCGGCAGACCTCTCGGTCGAGGAGATGGATCCGCCCGTCCCCAGACGTGACGAGGTGGTCATCGACGTGCGGGCCGCGGGGGTCAACTACCCCGACCTGCTCGTCGTCGACGGCTCCTACCAGAACCTGCCGCCGCTGCCGTTCACCCCCGGCAAGGAGGTCGCGGGCACCGTCACCAGGACCGGCTCCGATGTGACCCGGCCGCGGGTCGGCGACCGGGTGCTCGCGCAGATGGAGTACGGCGGCTACCGCGAGGTCGCGTCCGCGCCGGCGGCCGCCTGCGTCGCGCTGCCTGAGGCGATGCCGTACCCGGAGGCCGCGGGCTTCGGGCTCGTGCACCTCACCGCCCACGCGGCGCTGGTGCGGCGGGCCGGACTGCGCCCCGGCGAGACGGTGCTCGTGACGGGGGCGAGCGGCGCTGTCGGTACGGCGGCCGTGCAGCTCGCGAAGGCCCTCGGCGCGACGGTCATCGCCGCCGCCCGGGACGCCTCCGGCCGGGACGGGGCGCTCTCGTACGGCGCCGACCACGCGGTCAGGGCCGACCCGGGGACGATGCGCGACGAGGTCCGGACGCTCACCGGGGGACGCGGCGCGGACGTCGTGCTCGAGACCGTGGGCGGCGGGGTGTTCGACGCGTCGCTGCGCTGCGTCGCATGGGAAGGCCGCCTCGTCGTCGTCGGGTTCGCCGCGGGCGACATCCCGACCGTTCGGGTGGGTTACCTGCTCGTCAAGAACATCGGCCTGCTGGGGCTGCAGGTGAGCGACTATCGCGACCGTCAGCCGGAGGCCGCGAGGGCCGCCCTCGCGCAGATGCTGGAGATGTACCAGGCAGGGCTGCTTCGGGTCGCCGTGTCGCGGACGTACCCGCTGGAGGACGCCCCCGAGGCACTCGCGCGCGTACGGACGGGCGGCCTCGCGGGACGCGTGGTGCTCGTTTCGTGACTGTGGGTGATCAACCCTCGTCCTGCGCCTTGACGTCGAGATTAATGTCTGACAGTATCCGTCCGTCGAAGGACTGACAGAAGCCAAGGGAGCGGTCCGCATCTGGGGCGGCCCGCCCCGGCCTTGGAAGAGCGATGCGCAGGTCATGAGTCTTGCCGAGGGCCAGACCCACGAGCAGGGGGCCAGGGAGCCGGTACGGCCCGGTGTCGCGCGGGCCGCGGGCGACTCGGGACAACCGGACGATCCGCCGCTCGCGGGGGTGCGGGTCGTGGACTTGTCGACCTCCTACGCGGGACCGACCGCGACGATGTACCTGGCCGACATGGGCGCCGAGGTCATCAAGGTGGAGCGGCCGGGCGACGGCGACGACGCGCGTTCGTGGGGGCCGCCTTTCGTGGGCTCGGACTCCGCGTGGTTTCATTCCGCGAACAGAGGCAAACGCAGCATCGCGATCAACCTGCGCAGCGTAGGCGGGCAGCGGGTGCTCGGGCGCATGCTGGAGCGGGCCGACGTCTTTGTCGAGAACCTCAACCCCGCCAAGCTGGAGTCGCTCGGACTCGACCCTGAAGCGGTACGGCGCCGCTATCCACGCGTCATCTACTGCGCGATTTCCGGCTTTGGGCTGACCGGACCCGACTCCGAGCTGGCTGGCTACGACCTCGTCGCCCAGGCCCGCTCCGGCCTGATGAGTGTCACGGGGCAGCGGGGCGGCGCGCCCCAGCGCGTCAGCACCGCACTGTCCGACATCGTCACCGGCCTGGTCGCGGCGTTCGCCGTGACGGCCGCGCTGCGTCGGCAGGAGCGCACCGGCGAAGGCGAGGTCGTCGACGCTTCCCTGTTCGACGCCGATCTCGCACTGATGGCCCCCCGCATCGCCAGCTACCTGGCCGGGGAACCCGAACCCCGGCCGAGCGGCGGCACCGACTCGGTACTCGCCGTGTACCAGCCGTTCGAAACCGTCGACCGTCCGATCGTGGTGGCTATCGGCAACGACGCGATCTGGCGGCGGTTCTGCTCGGCCGTCGGGGTGGCGGAGCTCGCGGCCGATCCCGAGCTCGCCGACAACGCGGGACGGCGTGCGGCACGCGCCAGGATCATTCCGCGCGTCGCCGAGCGCCTTCGGAGCCGCACCGCGAGCCAGTGGCTGCGCACGCTCGCCGACGCTGCCGTACCCGCCGCGCCGATACAGACCCTGTCCGAGGTGGTGGCGGACCCCCAGGTCGGCGCCCGCCGCGTGATCCGCGATCTTCCCGGTGCGGATGGCGCGCGCCCGCGGGTCGTCGCGAGTCCCTGGCGGTTCGCCGGCGCGAACGGGGGAGCAAGGTCGTCGGTCGGGTCGTCGGCCGAGGCTGTCGGCGCGGACACCGTCGACATCCTGCGCGCCCATGGCTTCTCCGCCGACGCGATCGACGGCCTGCTCGCGAGCGGCGCCGTAGCGGGCGCGAACCGCGAGGAGGACGGCCCACGATGACCGCGCCCACGGCCGGCGAGACGTCCGGCCCGCTCGCCACGGACCGGGACGGCTCGCTGCTGCGAGTGGTCCTCGACCGCCCGGCCGTGCACAACGCGCTGAGCGGGGAGCTTCTCGGCGCGCTCGGCGCGACGCTGCGCGCGGCCGCCGGGGATACCTCGGTCCGCGTCGTCGTCCTGAGCGGAGCGGGCGACAGGGCGTTCTCCGCCGGCGCTGACCTCGATGAGCTGGCCGGTCTGTCCGCCGGCGCGGCACGGACGGTCCTGCGGCGCGGCCAGGATGTGCTGTGGCAGCTGGAACACATGCCGGTACCGGTGATCGCCGCGGTGGATGGCCTCGCGTTGGGCGGTGGCTTCGAGCTCGCACTCGCCTGCTCGTTCGTGGTCGCGTCGACCTCCGCGAGGTTCGGCTTCCCGGAGACCGGTCTCGGACTCATGCCTGGGTACGGCGGCACGCAGCGGCTGCCACGTCTGGTCGGCCGCGGCCCGGCCCTGCACCTCATGCTCACGGGAGCGCGGATGGGCGCCGAGCGCGCTCACCAGCTCGGTCTGGTGGCCGTGCCCCCGATGTCACCGGCAGAGCTGCCCGGGGCAGCCGACGAGATCGCGCGCCGGGTCGCCTCCCGCGGGCCTCGCGCGAACCGCCAGGTCCTCGAGGCGGTCTCGGCGGGCTCCGAGGCCTCGCTCGACACCGCGCTCCGGCTCGAGTCGACACTCGCCGCGCTCGCGATCGCGTCCCCCGAGGGGGCCGAGGGCGTCAGCGCGTTCCGCGAACGCCGCGACCCGACGTTCGAGGACAGCGAGTGACTGCGCGTTTGACTGCGCGCCCGCCCGACGAACGCCTGGTCGACCGCTTGCTCGGTCCCGCGGAGCACGCGCTGCGCGCCCGGGTACGCGCGGTCGTCGATGAGCACGTCGCCCCCCGCGCCGCCGAGGCCGACCGAACGGCGGCGTTCGCGGGTGACAGCTACCAGGCGCTCGCCGGCGCTGGCCTGGCCGGCCTGCTGTTCCCCGCTCAGTACGGCGGCCAGGACGCGTCCACCCTCGGCTACGCGATGGCGATGGAGGAGATCGCGTGCGCCTGCGGCGCCACGTCGTTGATCTACATGACCCAGACCCACGCCGGCTACCCGATCCTGCTGGCCGGAACGGAGGAGCAGCGGCGCCGCTTCCTGCCGGGACTGTGCACGGGACGGTCGTACGGGTCGCTCGCGATCACCGAGCCGAGCGCCGGCTCGGACGCCGCGGCACTGCGGACCCGCGCCCGCAGGGAGGACGACGGTTACGTCCTCGACGGGGCGAAGACGTTCATCACCACCGGCGACCGCGCCGACGTCATCGTCTGTTTCGCGACGGTGGACAGGGGGGCGGGACGGGACGGCATCACGGTCTTCGTCATCCCAGGGGATGCCCCGGGTCTCACTCGAGGCCGGGTGCTGCGCAAGATGGGCATGCACGGCTCGTCCACGGCCGAGCTGTTCTTCGACGGCGTACGGCTGCCGGCCGACGCCCGGCTGGGGCCGGAGCGCGGCGGTTGGGAGCTGCTCACCCGCTCGGTGGTGAAGTCCAGGATCAGCGCCGCGGCCCAGGGGATCGGGCTCGCCCGGGGCGCGTACGCGGCCGCGGTCGGCTGGGCGAAGCGATCAGGAGTGCTCGACCGGGACGGGGACCAGCGTGGCCAGTTCAAGCTCGCCGAGCTGCGCAGCCGTGTCCTCACCGGGAGGCTGCTGCTGTACGGTGCGGCCGCTGCCGTGGACGAGGATGGCCGTGGTGAGGAGCTGGACGCCGACGTGTCGATGATGAAGCTCACCTGCACAAACCTTGGCATGGCCGTGGCGACGGAGGTGGCGGAGCTGCTCGGCCCGCGGGGCGATCTCGCAGAGTCCCAGGCGGAGCGCTACCTCAGGGACGCCAAGGTGACGCAGATCTACGACGGGACCAACGAGGTGCAGCGTCTGCTCATCGCGCGCGATATCGCGCGGGGGGCAGGCGAAGGCGACGGGGTGGCGGCGGTCTCCGGGGGGCACGCGTGACCGAGCCGTCCGCGACGGCCCTGGAAGGCCGCGCCGCCGTGGTGACGGGTGGCGGGCGCGGACTGGGCCGGTCGCTCGCCCTCGCCCTGGCCGACGCCGGCGCGGCGGTCGCGGTAGCCGGGCGGGACGCGGCGTCCCTGGACACGACAGTGAAGGAGATCAGCGACCGCGGTCGGTGGGCACTCGCCGTCCCCACCGACGTCACGGACGGCCAGGCGGTCGAGCGGCTGATCGACACGGCCGTACGGGAGCTCGGCCGGCTGGACGTCCTCGTCAACAACGCTGGCGTGCTGCACGGCGCCGACTTGATCGACACCACCGACGAGCAGTGGGACACGGTCGTCGACACGAACCTGCGCGGCACGTTCCTCGCCACCCGGGCGGCCGGACGCCACCTGACCCGCCAAGGCTCGGGCAAGGTCATCAACGTCTCCTCCAACTTCGCGTTCATCGGCGTGCCGCGGTTCGCGTCCTACTGCGCCTCCAAGGGCGCGATCGTCGCGTTCACCAAGGCGATGGCGGTGGAGTGGGCGCCGTTCGGCGTACAGGTCAACGCGCTCGCTCCCGGTTACTTCGGCACCGACATGAACGCCGGCGCCCGCGACGACCCGGCCCTGGGCGAGCGCATCGTCCGGCAGATCCCGGCACGTCGCCTGGGTGAGCCGGACGAGCTGCGCGGGTGGGTCGTGCTGCTCGCGTCCCCCGCGTCCGACTTCATGACGGGAGCAACGATCGTAATCGACGGAGGGCAGCTGGCGCGATGACCGTCCACACAGCACCGCTACCAGACAGCGTGAGGTGATCGGGCATGACCCAAGGCACAGGCATGACCGTGGGCGTGCTCGGGGCCGGCACGATGGGCTCGGGGATCGCCACCGTGATGGCGCGGGCCGGGCACCGCACGATCGTACGCGAGCCCGGTGAGGAGCGGGTGACGGCCGGTCTCGAGCAGGTCCGCGGGTTTCTCGACCGAAGCGTCGAGCTGGGGAAGCTCGACCCGGGCCGGCGCGACAGCGCCGTCGCCGGCCTGTCCGGCGCCACGGACCTGGCCGACCTCGCCGGCTGCGACGTGGTGGTGGAGGCGGTGTACGAGGACGTGGCGCTGAAGGCGGAGCTGTTCGGCGAGCTTGACGAGGTCTGCGGGCCGGACACGCTGTTCCACACCAACACCTCGACGCTGTCGGTGACCGCGATCGCGGCCGGGTCGAGCCGGCCGGGTCGCGTGGTGGGCACCCACTACTGCAACCCCGCCCCCATAATGAAGCTCGTCGAGGTGGTCAAGGCCAGGCAGACCGGGGACGACGCCTACCAGAGGACCGTGGACTTCCTCGCCGGGCTGGGCAAGGTCACCGTGACGACGGGCGACAGCCCCGGCTTCATCGTCAACCGCTTCCTCATCCCGTTCGAGAACGGCTGCATCCGGGCGCTCGCCTCCGGACTCGGCACCGCGCCGTCGATCGACACCGCTGTCACCAAAGGGCTCGGGTACCCGATGGGGCCGTTCACCCTGCTCGACGTCGTCGGCCTCGACATCCACCAGGCCGTGTCGCTGAGCCTGTACGAGCAGCTCCACGACGTCAGGTTCGCCCCACCGCCCCTGGTCGACCAGATGGTGGCGGCCGGCCACCTCGGCCGCAAGACCGGGCGCGGCTTCTACACCTACGAAGGCACACGGGCGTTCGGAGCATGACCCGGGAGGAGCGGCACATGACCGACAGTGTCCCCAGCGGTGTCCCCAGCGTCGCGGTCCTCGGCTTCGGGGCCATGGGCGCGGGAATCGCCCAGGTCTGCGCCCAGACGGGGCGGGACGTGATCGTCCTCGAGGCGGACGAGCGGCGTCTCGCGGACGGCCGTGCCCGGCTGGCCGGCTTCCTCGACGGCGGGGTGCGGCGCGGCAAGATGACAGCCGAGGAGCGGGACGCGGTACTCGACCGCGTGCGCGGCACCATCGATCTCGCCGACCTCGCCGGAGCCGGGGTCGTCGTCGAGGCGGTCTCCGAGGACGCGGACGTCAAACGGGACCTGCTCGCGCGGGTGACGCGCACGGTGCCCGAGGAGGCCCTCATCGCGACCAACACCTCGGCGCTGTCGGTGACCGGGCTCGCCGCCGCGGTGCCGCGCCCGGACCGGTTCGCCGGGCTGCACTTCTTCAACCCGGCGCCGCTGATGCCGCTCGTCGAGGTCATCAGGGCCCTGCAGACCAGCGAGGATACCGTCACCCGGCTGACGGACTTCGCCGAAGCGATCGGCAAGACGCCCCTCGTCGTTGAGGACCGGCCTGGCTTCCTCGTCAACCGGCTGCTGATGCCGTACCTCAACGACGTCGTCCAGGCCTACGACGACGGACTGGCCAGCGCCCGCGACATCGACACCGCCCTGGAGCTCGGGCTGGGGTACCCGATGGGTCCGTTGAGACTGCTCGACCTCATCGGCATGGACGTGCACGCGCACGCGACGGGGGCAGCATACGAGGCGACCCACGACCCGGCGCTCGCCCCGCCGCCGCTGCTGACCCGCATGGTCGAGGCCGGCTACCTCGGGCGCAAGGCCGGCCGAGGTTTTCGTACCGGCGCGGAGGAAGGAGATCAGTGAGCTACACCGACATCCTGCTCGAGGCCGCCGACGGCGTCGCGACGATCACGATCAACCGCCCGGAGCAGGCCAACATGTTCCGGCCGCGGACCGCCCGGGAGCTCGCCGACGCGCTGCGACGGCTGCGCGAGGAGCCGGAATGGCGGGTCGGCGTGATCACCGGCGCCGGCGAGCGGTTCTTCTCGATCGGCGGCGAGCACGAGCCTGTCACCCGCCACGACTACTCCCAGACCATGCCGATCGTCGACGTGTACGAGCTCATCGACAGCGTGCCGAAGCCGATCATCGCGGCGGTGAACGGCTACGCGGTCGGCGGCGGTCACGTCATCCACGTGATGTGCGACCTCACGATCGCCGCCGAGCACGCGGTGTTCCGCCAGGTCGGACCGGTGGTCGGCAGCTACGACGCGGGGTACGGCACCTGGTACCTGGAAGACGTGGTGGGCCGCAAGCGCGCCAAGGAGATCTGGTACCTGAACCACAAGTACACGGCGGCCCAGGCGCTCGACATGGGCCTGGTCAACGAGGTGGTCCCCGCGGACCGGCTGATGCCCCGCGTGCACGAGATCGCGGACGAGCTCAAGCGTCGCGGCCCCGGCCCGCTGGCCGCGGTCAAGGGTGCCTTCTCCGGACGCCACACGGGCGTGGTCGGCCAGTCCCGGCTCGCCCACGACCAGATGCTGACGTACTACCTCACCACCGAGGAGGCGGACGAGCTCTCGCACGCGTTCGCGGAGCGCCGCGACCCGGACGGCGAGAGGTTCCTGCGGTGACCGTGAGCGACGTCTGGCCGCCGCTCGAGGACGACCTCGCGGACCTCGCGGACGCGGTGCGGACGTTCTCCGCCGACCGGCTGACCGAGCCCGCCGCCCGGGCGGAGGAGTCGGACACCCTGCGCGAGGAACTCGTCCAGGCCCTCGGCGGCCAGGGCCTCTGGACGCTCGGCGTACCCGAGCGTCACGGGGGCGGCGGGGCGGACCTGCTCGCCCTGAGCGTCGCCATGCAGGGGATCGCCACGGTCGCCCCCGTAGCGGCGGCCGCCGTCGCGACCGCGCACGCGGCCTACCTGGCCGTCGCGGAGGCCTCGGCGGTCGCGGCAGGCGGGCTGCCGGTGCTCATCGACACGACAGATCCGCTCACTTCTGTCCGCGTGACACGGTGTGCCGCTGGGTGGTCGGTGGATGGCACGGCGTCCCGGGTGGAGGGGGCGGGGGCCGCCGCCCTGTTCGTGGTCGTCGACCCGGAGGCGGGCGCGCTTCTCGTCGAGCCGTCGGCCTGCACGATCGGGAGACCGATGCGAAGGTGCGGCCTGCGGGGCCTTCCGCCGCATCCCGTGACGTTTCACGACGCGCGGTTCGACGTGGGGGCGTCGGCCCCCGCGGAGGCGACACGGGCACGCGCCACGCTGCTGACCCTGCTCGGCGCGACGGCCTGCGGGATCGCCGAGTCGGCCTGGGCGGCGGCACGTGACTACGCCGGCTCACGGGCGCAGTTCGGCCGCCGGCTCCGCGAGTTCCCCGCCCTCGCGTGTCGGCTCGACGAGATGGCTGAGCAGACCCGCGGCCGCCTGCTGATCCTGACGGACGCCGCGCGCGAGGCAGCGCGGCAGGCAGGGCACGCGTCCCGTACCGATCCGGCGCGGGTGGCCGCGCGGTGCGCGCGTACGGCCGTCGAGGTCGCCGACGCGGCGATCCAGCTGCACGGCGGGTACGGCTACCTCGCCGAGTACCCGGTGGAGCGCGGCCTGCGCGACGCGGTGACAGTCCGTGCGCTCGTGGCCCAGGCCGCTTCCCGCTCGGCGTCCGCGAACAGGCACGGGACGGGGACGACAGCGTCGGGACGAGACGAACCGGACGGTAACCTGATGTCGGCAGCGACCTTTTCCAAGGGCTGCTAGAGGAGAGGTGCGCGTGCACGGAAGCGTCGGATCCGGGACGGGCAGCGCCGCCGGGACCTCCTCGGCCGCGGAGAACCGCCTCTTCCGTCCGCAGCGGGTGCTGCGGCCGCGCGAGCAGATCGAGGAACAGATCCGCGGCGCGATCCTGGCCGGCGATCTCCAAGCCGGTGACCGGCTGCCCAGGGAGTCGAGCCTCGCCCAGCAGTTCAACGTGAGCCGCAGCACCGTCCGGGAGGCCCTGCGCGCGCTCTCCGCGCAGAACCTCGTCTACAAGGTCCCGGGGGCCGGTGGTGGCACCTTCGTCCGCAACGTGGATCATCGGTCGCTGGGGTCGGTGCTGCAGGAGTCGATGCACAATCTGCTACAGCTCGGCAGCATCGCCTTCCTCGAAGTGGCCATCGTGCGCCAGCACCTCGAGGTGCCCTCGGTCCGGCTCGCCGCGCTGAACCGCACCGAATCAGACCTCGCGGAGCTGCGCCGAATCGTCGACGCCGAACGCGTCGCCTCTGTCGACGACCCCGCGGTCCCCGAGCTGGACGCGGAGTTCCACGGACTGATCGCGCGGGCCTCAGGAAACCGGGTGCTCGCGTCGTTCGTGCGCGCCCTGCACCGCGAGACAGAGCCCGTCCACTACCTGGAGCTGTCCCCCGACGTCGGCCGCACCACCGTGCGCCAGCACACCAGGATCGTCAAGGCGATCGCCGCGCGGGACGCCGACGCGGGCGAGGAGGCGATCATCGAGCACCTCACCTACCTCCGCGAGCACATCACGCCGCCCGGCGTCGCGGGCGGGCCGACCGACGAGAGTCGACGAGGACCTCGCCGCCAGCACTGACACCAGGAGTGCCCTCACCCGACGCCGGTGTCGCCGTCGCCCGAGATGCCGCCCGGCCGCCCACGGTCGCGGCGGTGTTCGATGTCGGTCGTCGGGGCGGGAGACGCGGTCCCCCTCCTGACGGAGTCGAGGATGTGCAGCCCCTGGCCCACGAGGCCGGCGGCGAGGTCACCGAGCCCATCCGCGCCGTTGAGGATGTTGACGTTGGCGCCCGTCAGGCCGGCCGCCGCCTCCTTGACGATCTGCGGTAGCTGGTCGATGAGCTGCTGGTCGAGGGCCACACGGTTGTAGGAGGCCGCGGCCTCCGCCTGGATCTTCATCTTTTCCGCCTCGGCCTTGGCCACCGTGCGTAGCCTCTCCGCCTCGGCCTCGGCTGGCCGCACGACCTCGCCGACAAGCTGCTGCCGCCGCAGGTCGGACTGTCGCTGGGCCAGCTCGGTCTGCGCGGCGATCACCTCCTCTCCCGTCTTGAGGGCCGCACCCGAAAGCGTCGGCGCGGGTCTCTGCCGCTCCGGCGCGACCCGGGGGCACCCGCTCTTTCCACCCGTGCTTGAGAGGATCGACACGTGAACGAGGGGCAGATGAGACAACGGGCCGCACAGGCACGGGCGGCCGGGTGGGCATCGTCGACGAACACGGACGGGTCCCCCTCGTGCCGATCGTCTTCGCCCTCGACGGAGACACGTTGTATTCGGCAACCGACGCCGGGTCGCGCCCGGTGAAGCGGCTGCGTAACCTCGTCCGCGATGCCCGGGTCACCGTTCTCCTCGACGACTACGATGGAGACTGAGCGAGCAGATGGTGGATACGCCTGCGTGGCACCGGCCGCGCCATCAACGACGGCCCGGAACGTGACCATGCCCGGTGCTTGCTGTCGCCAAGTACCCCCAGTTCAAAGGCGAACCCCGGGCGGGCCAGTCATGGCGATCGACATAGAGGAATGAACTGACTGGGCCTATCGACACTGAGGCACGCGTCCGAGCCCTCAGAGCAGCCGGGGATGGCGTCGTTGTTATGCGTTCGTGTCCTTCGGTGTACTGTCCCACAACCTTTATGGGAGACGATGCCGCAAACGACCTGTGTGAACCGAGGTGAGATGCGTGGGAGGGTTGCTTCGGTTGGGAGCCGCCGTTGCGCCGGTGTGCGCGGCATTGCTCCTGGCGGGGTGCAGTGGCGGCGTCGGGCACTCTCAGGCGTCCAGCCCACGTCCGCAGGCGCCGAAGTGGGACTGTCTGCCCCGAATCGAGGCCCACCCGCACCAGGTGCAGCCAGGAGATCATGTGGTGGTCGCCGCAGGCTCGTCCACGTGTGGCCACATTTACCCGAGAGATGTGACATACCACCTGACCTTGACTCCCCCCGGGTACTTTTTCGACATCGGCGCGGTACACGTCGACAGGGATGGCTCGTTTCACACAAAGTTTCGAATACCGAAGAAGGCAACGACGGGATCAGCTCCCATCACGGTGAAAAGCCACTGGTTGCCCGCCTGCCGCGGCGATTGCGGCGGCTACGGCGACGGGGTGACGATCGAGCCGAGAGAAGAGATGTCAGGAAGAAGCCGCTCGGGCGAGCGAGGCTTATGCGGAGCCAGCGACTCAGGAGACTCCTCGACCGCTCTCCCGCAGCAGTGGAACGAACCGCCGCCGTGGCCAACCTGGTCTTCTCCCGGCTCGTGCCGCGGCGGTAGCCACTGTGACACCACTGCCGATCGATGCCACCATTACCACCGCGGCGCGGCGTGAATGTTTACTCACTCCCTACAGTTGCAGTCGCGCCGACTATTACCGAAAACCGTACAGGTGTCTCATCCCTCTCATGTCGCCCCACCCCAGGGTACGTAGTCGGTACGTGCACGGCTTAATATGATGGTCCATTGTGAGCGGTTCATGGTCATGCAGGGCGCCTATTCAGAAGGGGTGAATCCTTCGCGGTAGAAGAATAGTCCGGTGACGGCGTGGAGCAGCTGGTGATATTTGTGGATGGGGCAGCGGTAGCGGCCGCCTTCTTCGGACAGCATCCGCC
>JBOHCT010000046.1:0-22094 GCA_050699055.1 Streptosporangiaceae bacterium
CACTACACACCATCGAAGACCACATCGACGAATACACCGCCGAGGCCCGCATGGCCGCCTGAACACTTGGCTCAACCGTCAACCCCTCAGCGACCAAGGGTCGCTAGGTACTACACCGTGCGATGCCCCTGTGGCCAGCACTAGCGCTCGATTCACCTCACCCCGAGCGATCCCAACTACGTCTGGAACGCGCTACGCTGGCTCTATCGTCAGCCTTGCTACACCGAGAGGACGACGTGATGAGGGGTACACATGTTGTGGCCTTCTTCAAGGCGCCGGACTCTGAGCGGGATCTCTTCGCCCAGGGCGATCAGGTCCTAGAGGCTCTTCTTGAGGCTGAAGCTGCCGATCCGAGTGTTACCGATAGCACGGTGTCCATCGACGCCGAGTTCGGCATCGTCGAGGCATACGCCCCTGGTCTCCCCAAAGCTGAGGGAGAGTCGCGCATCGTCGACCGGATCAATGATGCAGTCCGCTCGACTGTTGGCCTCGCACGGGAGCACCGCGCCGAGCGAGTTGTCGAGTACGCGTGAGTCAGGGTCAACGAGTTCCCAGCACCCGGGGGGTCTCGGCATTCTCGCTCACCGACTCAACGTCTTCGTTCGCGGCCTCGGCTCCAGCCTCGAATCCGGCGTTGTAGCCCGCTCGGTAGCCGGCGCGACGGCCGGCGCGTAGATCGCGGCCGGGTCGCAGGGGAGATATCAGGCGTCCACGAGGACGCGGATCACCGGTCGTTCTCCTCGTCCCACACGCACGCGACCCGGTAGCCGAGATGCGCTCCGCGCTCGTGACCGGAGTCGTACGCGCGAGCGACGATCCCGAGGACGACTTGTACGGTGGGCGGAGGCCCGTCAGAGAGCTGGTAGAGAATCTCGCGGTCGTAGGCGCCCAGCTCCACGCCGGAACGTCGGCACTCGTCCAGGAGACGGACGTACGTCGTCTCCTGCATGACGTTGCGACGCGGGGAACGGTGTGCGGCTTCGTAGACCACTCGGCAGTCGCGAGAGGCCCCGCGCTCGGAGTCGTACGGGCCGATGCGGTCCTCGTCGCTAGGATCAGTCACAGGTCCTGCACCTCCTAGTCAGGTGTCGGGCCAAGGCCCCGTTCGGAGTGTTCGGCTCCGGGCGGGGCCGCTTTGTTGTGTATCGGGCAGATCGTACGCCTAGTGTTCTACCCCCGTCTAGCCTCTGGGCTAGCTACCGCTTGTCTTCCCTGGTCACCTAGCGTGTGATCATGAGCATCGACCGGGCGGGGCCGGTTCCTCCCTACCAACAGGTGGCCGCGGTCATCCGTGACCGCATCGCCTCCGGCGAGATCCCGCCCGGGCGCCGCATCCCCAGCCTCGTCGAGATGGAGCAGGAGTTCGACGTCGCCCGCGACACGCTCCGCAAGGCCGTACAGCTGTTGAAGGAGGAGGGGCTCGTCGAGACGGTCACGGGCATGGGGACGTTCGTCAGCCCACGAGAGTGAGGTGTCGTGACTACCGATTCTGTTCCTGAGGACGCCATTTCGAGACGCGGCATGAAGCTCTACAGCCCCGAGCAGGCAATCGAGGAACGGCTCGCCCCGCTGTACAGCTCGGCGAGCACGCTGAAGTCGATGGCCACGTCGGGTCATGTGCCGTACTGGCGCGGGCCAAAGGGCCGGGTCGCGTTTTCCGACAGCGATATTGATCGAATCATCGAACTCGCCGCGCAGCCGGAACGGACGCGGCCGCAGGTCGTCAACCCGCCAGCGACGCCGGTCGTGCGACTGCCGAAGGTACAGAAGCGGAGAGCACCGTAAGCGAGCTGGCCACCCTCGACCAGGCGACCGCACGCCGTTTTTCTTGATCGATAGCCACTTCCACGTCCAGTCGTCCCGGTGGCGGTCCAAGACCTCCATCAGTTCGGCGTAAAGGGCAGGCGTTCGAGGATCAGTCGGCGCGACATGGGTCGACCACTCGCCGTCCGTCATGTCCTCGAGGCGTCGTGGGTGTCGTAGTACCCGGCGATCTCATCGTTGGTGCTCAATCAGCTCGCCTTCCTCGCGCTGCCCGGGCTTGCGCCCTCCACAACCTGTCGCTTGAGCCGCTCGACGCTGTGGGAGAGCGCCTCCACGAGGTCGGCCACCGAACCGTCGCGTTCGGCGGCGAGACCCTGCCGCACCCAGTCGCGCACCAGGCCGGACGCGGGAATTTCGGCATCGTCGGCGATCCGCTGGATCTCCGCGACCTCCTCAGGCGTGAGTCGTACCGAGTAGACCTCGGTGCGGGTCGGACGCCGGCGCTTGGCACGATCAGACAGCGGCTCGCCACGGGTCCGCTCTGACGCCTCGGTCTCCTCGTCGATGAGTCGTTCGAGCTCCTGCTCGTTCATCGCTGCCCCCTCTCCCAGTACTGACGGGCTTCGGTGTCGTTGGCCTTCCACGCGTTGACACCGATCATGGTCTCCGGCATCCAGATCACGGCGATGACCATTCGGACGGTCGGCGAGTAGCCGAGCACTCGGTCGGTTCTGCCGGACTTCGATGCGTGATCTGGATGTTCGTTCATCGCGGCCGGGTCGGCGAACGCCTCATCTGCCCACTCCGGCTCGATGTCGGTGTCGCCGGGGTGACGTCGCGACCGGTGGCGGATGTAGTCCGCCCGATAGCGCCAGTCGAGTCGTCCGCACTTCCCCATGAGATAAGTGTAGTACGTGCGTAGGACAGACCGCTTAGACCCGAGGGGTCCGGAGTGTGAGAAGCGATGACAACGGTCGGGTAACGTCCGTCAGCGTCGGACGTGGCCGCCCGGGCCGAAACCCTAGCCTGACGTGCGACAACGCGAAAAGTGACGGGGGCGGCGTGGAGTGCCCAAGATCGCGCTGATTGGTTACACTTTCCGCTACTTCAAGAGCCCCTTCCTAGTGGGGGACACTTCGTGCGTAGGCGTCTCGTACAGGTCGCGCTGGGTTTGCTTCTGGCACTGGTGCTGGCCCCGACCGCGCTGGCCCAGGAGGGCGGGCAGACGCTCCACGGCACGATCCGCGGTCCCGACGGCAAGCCGGTCTCCGGAATCGTGATCACCGTGTCGAGCGACGGCGAGCAGGTCGGTAAGGATCGGACGGGCAAGGACGGGTCCTGGGAGGTGCGGCTGCCGAAGCCGGGCTCGTACGACGTCAAGCTCGACACGGACACCCTGCCCGAGGGGATGGTCCCGCGGAACGAAGCGACGCTGCCCGACGTGACGGTCCACCCGGACGAGGATCGTGCGCTCCTGTTCCCCCTGACCACGCCTGAGAAGGCCGGCGAGAGCCCTGGGGCCACGCCCGGTGCAACCGCCCCGCCCGCTCCGCCGCAGCAGGGTGGCGGCGGGGGCGGTTTCCTCGGCCAGGTCGCGCAGCTCCTTCTCGAGGGCCTCAAGTTCGGGGTCATCATCGCGATCACGTCGATCGGGCTGTCCCTGATCTTCGGGACGACAGGGCTGATCAACTTCGCCCACGGGGAACTCGTGACGCTCGGTGCGATGACGGCGTTCCTGTTCAACGCCGCCGCCGTCGGCCCGGGTCTCCAGCTGATTCCGGCGGCGGCCATCGCGGTGGTGGTGGGCGCGCTGATCGGATGGGCCATGGAGCGGGGGCTGTGGCGACCCTTGCGCGGTCGGGGCACGAGCACCATCCAACTGTTCATCATCTCGATCGGGCTGTCCCTGCTCCTGCGGCACGCGATCCTGATCGTCTTCGGCTCCCGCTCGCGGCCGTACGCCGACTACGTGATCCAGGAGGCCCTCCACCTCGGGCCCGTCTCGATCACTCCCCGCGACCTGATCATCATCGCGGTCTCCCTCGCCGTGCTCGCTGGCGTGGGCCTCATGCTGCAGACGACCCGTATCGGCAAGGCCATGCGCGCGGTCTCCGACAACCGTGACCTGGCCGAGTCCTCCGGCGTCGACGTCCAGCGCGTCGTCCTCGTCGTGTGGATGATGGGCGGCGCGCTCGCTGCCCTGGGTGGCGTCTTCTTCGGCCTGTCCGAGGTCGTCATGTGGAACATGGGGTTCAAGCTGCTGCTGCTCATGTTCGCCGGCGTGATCCTCGGCGGGCTGGGGACGGCGTACGGCGCGATGGTCGGCGGGATCGTCGTGGGCCTGGTGGCCCAGCTGTCAACGCTGTACTTCTCCGTCGAGCTGAAGAACGCGTGGGCGCTCGGCGTGCTCATCCTCGTCCTGCTGGTGCGCCCGCAGGGTCTCCTCGGCCGTGCGGAACGGGTGGGCTGACCGGTGAACTTCCTCGTCATACTCGCGGACGCGGCGCGCGGCGCGGTCGGCCCGGAGGCGGCCATCTACGCCCTCGCCGCCATCGGCCTCAACATCCACTTCGGCTACACCGGGCTGCTGAACTTCGGCCAGGTCGCCTTCATGCTCGTCGGCGCGTACGGCCTGGCCGTCACCGTCGCGACGTTCGGGGGGCCGCTGTGGCTCGGCGTCGTGATGGGCCTCCTCTGCGGTGTCCTCCTCGCCGTGGCCCTCGGTGTGCCGACGCTCCGCCTGCGCGCCGTGTACCTCGCGATCGCGACCATCGCCGCGGGCGAGGTGCTCCGCTACATCTACAGGTCCAGCTATGCCGAGCCGCTGACCGGCGGGGTGTACGGGTTGCAGCGGTTCGCCGACGACTTCTTCGTCATCAACCCGATCCCCCCCGGGACGTACGGCCTCGGACGGTTCGCCTTCGACGAGCGCAGGCTGTGGGTGATGGCCATCGGCTGGGGCCTCGCCGCGCTGGCGACGCTCTCTGTCTATCTGCTCGCCCGAAGCCCCTGGGGGCGCGTCCTGCGCTCGATCCGGGAGGACGAGGACGCCGCGCGGAGCCTGGGCAAAGACGCTTTCGGCTACAAGATGCAGAGCCTTGTCCTCGGTGGAGTATTCGGGGCGATGGCCGGCATGCTGCTGGTGATCAACGCGCAGGCCGTGCAGCCGAACTACTACATGCCGCGCGTGACCTTCTACCTGTGGGCATTGCTGATCCTCGGCGGCGCGGCGAGCATCCTCGGCCCCCTTCTGGGGTCCATCATCTTCTGGTTCCTCCTCGTGCTCGCGGACAGCTTCTTCCGCCACGCCGTCGGCTCGGGGCTCATCCCGTCCCAGGTCCTGTCGACCTCGGACGTCGGAGCGGTGCGTTTCGCCCTCGTCGGCCTCGGGCTGATGCTGCTGATGGCCTTCCGCCCCGCAGGGATCCTCGGCAGTCGAGCCGAGCTGCTCCTGGCCCCCGTGCGCCGTAAGGCGGAGGCGCCGCGACTCGCCCCCGCGAGACTCACGGCGGCCCGCGAGCACGCCGTGTCCGCCGAGTCGAGGGTAGGCCGTGACAGGACTCCGGCCGAGTCACGGTTCAGCGGGGTCGTGGCGGTGCCCGGCACGCCCAAGCCCGACCCCATCCTTGTCGTCGATGGGGTGGTCAGGACGTTCGGTGGGCTGCAGGCCGTCGACGTCGAGCACCTCGAGGTGCAACGAGGCGCCATCACCGCGCTGATCGGCCCCAACGGCGCAGGCAAGACGACGCTCTTCAACCTGCTGACAGGCTTCGACCGCGCCGACGCCGGCCGATGGGCCTTCGACGGTCGCCCGGTCGGCAGGCTGCCCGCTCACCGGGTGGCGCGGCGGGGGATGGTACGCACCTTCCAGCTCACCAAGGCGCTCACCCGAATGAGCGTCATGGACAACATGAAGCTCGCCGCGGTCGAGCAGCGCGGCGAGCACTTCCTGCCCGCGTTCCTGCGGCCGGCATGGCGTCGCCAGGAGGCTGACATCGAGTTCCGGGCCGAGGAGATGCTCACGCGGTTCCAGCTTGCCGACATGCGCGATGAGTACGCCGGCACGCTGTCCGGCGGGCAGCGCAAGCTGCTGGAGATGGCGCGCGCCCTCATGGCCGGGCCCGCCATGGTGATGCTCGACGAGCCGATGTCCGGCGTGAACCCCGCGCTGACCGAGTCCCTGCTGTCCCGCGTCACCGACATGCGCGACGCGGGCAGGACCGTGGTGTTCGTCGAGCACGACATGGACGTCGTGATGGGGATCAGTGACTGGGTCGTCTGCATGGCGCAGGGACGCATCATCGCCGAGGGGCCGCCTCCGGCGATCGCGGCGGACCCCGCGGTCATCGACGCCTATCTCGGCAGCTCCCACGAGCCCGCGGCCGGAGGGGAGGCACGATGAGAGACGGCGGCAGAGCCGGAGCCGACGACATGAGCGGCGGGTACGCGAAGGCGGAGCTGGAGCCGGCACGATGAGTACGCAAGTCGAGGGCGTGACCCGTGAGGGCGCCGTGCTCGTCGCCGATCAGGTCGTGGCCGGGTACGTTCCCGAGGTCGACATCGTGCGTGGCTGCGACCTCGTCCTGGGCGATGGAGAGATCGTGGGGGTCATCGGCCCGAACGGCGCGGGCAAGTCGACCCTCGCCAAAGCGATGTTCGGCCTGCTCACGGTCCGCACGGGCTCGGTCAGGCTGCGCGGCGAGGACATCACCAACCTGTCGGCGCACCGGCTCGTGTCGCGGGGCGTGGGGTACGTCCCACAGGACCAAAACGTGTTCCCGTCGCTCACCGTCCGGGAGAACCTCGAGATGGGCGTCTACCTGCGGCCGAAGCGATTCGCGGAGCGGTTCGACGTTGTCGCGGCCCTCTTTCCGCTGCTCGCCGAGCGTCGTCGGCAGAAGGCGGGCTCGCTGTCCGGGGGCGAGCGACAGATGCTCGCCATGGGGCGCGCTCTCATGATGGATCCCGTCGTCCTGCTTCTCGACGAACCGTCGGCCGGCCTGTCGCCCGGGAACCAGGACGAGGTGTTCGACCGGGTGCGACAGATCAATGATGCCGGCGTCTCGATCGTGATGGTCGAGCAGAACGCCCGGCGATGCCTGCAGATCTGCCACCGCGGGTACGTTCTCGACCAGGGGCGCAATGCCTATACAGGGCCCGGGCACGAGCTGCTGCACGACAGGGCGGTCATCGAGCTGTATCTCGGCACACTCGCCCGCGCCCGGTAAGCTCGTCCGCGCCCGATTAGACGGCGGGCCCGACCGCACTGGCCGGGCCCGCCGCTCCATCCGCGACGCTGGCGACTACAGCGGCTTGCTCTTCACGGTGTCGAGGGTGTGCAGCTTGCCCTGCTTGTTGTAGCCATAGATCTCGATCATCGCCTGACCTGGCTCACCGGCGTCGGTGAAGTCGAGCGGTCCGCTCGCTCCCTGATAGTCGATGTCCTTGCCCTTGTCGATGAGCTTCTTGCACGCGGCGAAGGAGTCGCACTTCTCGCCGCCCTTCGTGACCGCGATCACCTCGTCCTTGAAGACGGACGGGTCGTCGGTGTTCGCTTGCTCGGCGGCGAGGGCGACGACGTTGACGCAGTCGAACACCTGGGGCGCGTACTGCAGCTCTTTCAGCTTCGGCGCGAACTTCTTCAGGCTCTTGACGAACTGCGGATTCGACGCCGACGCGGGCGCGGTGCCCTTCATCCCGGCGATGATGCCCGGGTTGTCGGGGGAGACGAGCTTGCCGAGCTGCTCGCTGCGCAGCCCGTCCGCGCCGTACACGCCGACCTTGTCGGGGCCGTAGCCGGCCTCGATCAGGCCTTTGAGGATCTGCTTACCTTCCTCGAACGTGATCATCACGACCGCGTCCGGCTTGGCGTTCGCGACCTTCTGCACGAGTGCGTCGAAGTTCGTGGTCTTCGGGTCGTACGTCGCCTTGACCGGCACGCTGGCGCCGGCCTCCTTGAGTGCCTTCGCCGTCGCGTCCGCGAGGCCGCGCCCATAGTCGTCGGCACGGGCGACGACGGCGACCTTGCTGTTCCCGTCGGAGATGACGGTGTCCGCGAGGACCGGACCCTGCAGGGCGTCGCTCGGTGCGGTACGGAAGTAGTAGCCGTGGTCGTTGTAGTCGGTGAACGTAGGCGCGGTGTTCGACCCGGAGCACTGCACGACATGCGCCCCGGTGACCTTGTCGATGATCGCCAGGGACATGCCGGAGGCGGCCGCTCCGATGATGACGTCCACCCCCGATGCCAGGACACGGTCGGCGGACTGGTTCGCGACAGAGGCGTCGTTCGCCTCGTCGCCGCCGACCACGTCGGGGATCGGCTTGCCCAGGACACCCCCGCCGTCGTTGATCTGGGCGATGGCGTACTTCGTCGCCTGGATCTGCGGTGGTCCGAGGAAGGCGAGGTCGCCGGTCTCGGGAAGGACGTACCCAAGCTTCAGCACGCCATCGCCCTTGCCCTGCCCTTGGTTGCCGCTCCCCGACGGCTGGGCCGCCGACTGGCCGCCGCCGGCACCGCCGCAGCCCGCGGCAGCGATCGCGATCGCGGCTGCCAGAATCAGGGGGCGACGCCACGAGTGGTGCGCCATGATGGTCTCCTCCAGGTAATACGGACGGCATGCCAAGGTGGGGATCCGTCGCCGACTGAGGCCAGTGAGCGTACCGTCCTCGCGGCGGGGACGGAAAGAAGTCGTAACGGGTCATGTCCGACTCGTGACCCGAGAGTGTCCACCCCGTAGCCTGCGGAGCGATCGCGATGACACTGCAGCCGAAGACCGTGCCCTTCCAGCCCAAGCGGGTCGCGCTCGTGGTCAACACGCGGTCCCGTTCGGGTGAGCGGGCCTTCTCCGAGGCCAGCGAGCTGCTGCGGGACCGCGGCGTGCCGTTGGACGTGACGTGCCCGTTGCGCGACCCTGGGGGGCTTCCCGGAGCCGTCCGCGAGGCCCTCGACGGGGGCTGTGACCTCCTGATCCTCGGCGGCGGCGACGGCACAGTGACCTCGGTGGTCGACGTGGACCTGGGGCTGGCCAGCAGCGACTCGGGACGTGACCACGGGGACGACTACTTCGTGAACGTGGCGTCCGCTGGGGTCAGCGTCGGCGTCACCGAGGCGCTGTCGCCGTGGCTGAAGCAGCGCGCCGGGGCGCTCGCGTACCCGGTGGCGGCGGTCAGGGCTTTTCTCCGGCACAAGCCCTACTCCGCGCGTCTCACCTTTCCCGACGGAGATCGCGGGCCCGTGGAACGCGACCGCCTGCTGCAGGTCGCCGTTGGGAACGGACGCTTCTACGGGGGCGGCATGGTCGTGGCCCCGGACGCTGGCATCGATGACAAGACGCTCGACGTGTACGCCATCGAGCTCGGACGCACGCGCGACCTCGTAGGGGTCGCGCGTTACCTGAAGAGCGGCGACTTCATCCGTGAGGAGAACGTGACCCACGTTCGCACCACCCGCGTCGAGCTGGAGACCGACCCCGTGCTCTCGATGAACATCGATGGCGAGGTCTCCGGCCGCACCCCCACGAGTTTCCGGGTGGCTCGCAACGCCCTCAGGGTGCTCGTTCCCGAGGAGTCGAACGAGGCGAGGCTCGACACGTCCCGATAGCACCTGACCTGCTAGGCGCGGTCCCGGCGCCCCGCCGGCCCGACTGAATGGGCCGTCGTCGCCATAGCGTGCACGGCGGCCCATTCAGTCGCCATCAGTTGCCGGTCAGAGGTTGGAGAGCGGGTTCGGGCCACTCTCCTCGCGCAGAACCCTGCGCAGCACCTTGCCGAGCATGTTCCGTGGCAGCTCCTCTCGGGTCTCGATCAGGCGGGGCACCTTATACGCGACCAGCCGCTGCGCGCAGTACTGCCGCAGCTCCTCGGCGGACAGCACCCGCTCAGTGGCCGGTATCACGAACGCCTTGACGTTCTCGCCGCGGTACGCGTCAGGAACACCGACGACGGCACAGTCCTCGACCGCGGGATGCTCGCGGATGACGTCCTCGATCTCGGAAGGAAACACGCTGAAGCCACTGACCATGATCACGTCACGTTTGCGATCGATGATCGTGAAGTAGCCGTCCGGGCTCATCAGCGCGATGTCACCCGTGCGCACCCATCCGTCCCGCAGCACATCGGCGCTCTCGTCGGGCTGGTTCCAGTACCCCTTGAACGACTGCGGCCCGCGCACGAGCAACTCGCCCGCCTCGCCGACCGGCTTGAGCTGGTCGGGATCGTTCTCGTCGACTACGCGGGCCTCCGTGCTCGACACCGGGATGCCGACCGTCACGTGGCGCGCGTTGCCGTCGAGCGGATTGCACAGCACGACGGGAGAGGTCTCGGTCAGTCCATACCCCTGGACGACCCGCCCGCCCGATGCCTTCTGGAACGAGTCGACGATGTCTCTCGGCAGCTTGGTGGCGCCGGAGACGCACGTCCGGATCGAGTCGAGGCGGTGGGAGTCGGCCTCTCCCGACGAGATCATCTGGCTGTAGATCGGTGGCACGCCAGGGAAGATCGTCGGCTTGTACTTGTCCACGGCCTCGAACACCATGTCCAGGTCGAACTTGGGCAGCAGCACGATCGTCCCCCCGAGCAGGACGGTCGTCGTCAGGCAGAGCGTCAGCCCGAAGGCGTGGAACAGCGGGAGCACGGCGAGCGTGACGTCGTGGCCGACGCGAGAACCCGGATCCCACGCGCTCGTCTGGTACGCGTTGGCGACGAGGTTGCGATGGGTCAGCATCGCCCCCTTCGGCCTGCCCGTCGTGCCGCCGGTGTACTGCAGTAAAGCCAGATCGCGGGCCGGGCTGATAGGGGCCTGGCGGACTGTTCCTCGGGAACGCTTCAGCAGGTCCCCGAAGAACAGAACGTCCGCGTCGGCCGGGACCTCGGTGATCAGCTCCTCGCGTAGCTCCTGGGCCCGCCGCAACGGCAGCCGGAGCGCGAGGCGCTTCACCGCGGGAAGGTACTCGACCAGCGACGTCACGATGACCTGTTCGATCTCGGCCCCGGGCAGGGCCTCGACCAGCGTGGCGTACACCCTGTCGAAGACGACCACCACCTTGGCGCCCGAGTCGACCAGCTGGTGATGCAACTCGGCAGCGGTGTAGAGGGGGTTGTGCTGGACCACGATCGCGCCGAGGCGAAGCGAGCCGTAAAAGGCGATCACCTGCTGCGGGCAGTTGGGCAGGACGAGCGCCACCCGGTCGCCCTTGCGGACCCCGAGCCTCCGCAGGGCGACGGCGAAGCGGTCGACCGAATGGCGGAGCTGACGATACGTCAGCGTCCGCCCGAAGAACGCGACGGCCCGGTGCCGGGGGAAGTTGGCCGCCGCGTCGTCCAGCAGGTGGGTGAGCGGTATCACCGGCACCTCCAGCTCGGTCGGCACCCCGTCGGGATAGAACCGGACCCATGGCTTGGCGTCGTAGACGCTGCTACTACTACTCATGTTGCTGGATTGAAGCATCCGGATCGCCGTACGTCAGCTCTTAGCTCGTCCGACTCCGGACCCGGACCTGCTCACACGCGTGGTACGTTCACCGCAGCGTGCCCCGTCCGGGCGATTTCCCGGGCTCGGATGCCGAGTGGATCGGGGGAAGCACGTGCGACCGCTCATCGGTATCACCGCGCACACCGCTCTCGCCCGAAGGGGCGATTGGGAGGAGCGTGCCGTCCTGTCGTCCTACGACCTGGTCGCGATGGTCAGGCAGGCCGGCGGCCGTCCGCTCCTCGTCCCGGCGGACCCCGACGGTGGCGACGAACTTGTCGGTGCCCTGGCCGGGCTGGTTCTGTCGGGAGGTCCCGATGTCGACCCGGGGCTCTACGGCGAACAGCCCCACCCGCGGACGTGCGTGGGCAGTGCCGCCGACGACGCGGCCGAAGTCGGCCTCGCCCGGACCATGCTCGGCCTGGGGGTGCCGGTCCTCGGCGTCTGCCGAGGATTCCAGCTCCTCAACGTGGCGCTCGGCGGCGACCTCGTCCAGCACCTGCCCGATGTGGTCGGCCACGTCCGCCACGCCCCGGCACCCGGCAGGTTCGGCCGCCACCCGGTCACCGTCGCCGAGGGTAGCCGCTGCCATGTGGCCGTAGGCGGAACGGCCGAGGTGTACTCCCATCATCACCAGGCGGTCCGTCGCCTTGCCGAACCACTCGTCGCCGCCGCGTGGTCGGACGACGGCGTCGTCGAGGCCGGTGAGGCGCCGGGTGAGGGGTTCGTCGTCGGCGTGCAGTGGCATCCCGAGGCGGGCACGGACGCGAGCCTGTTCGCGGCGCTCATCGGGGCCGCCGTTGGTAACGTTTCGGTCCGTTAGGGCCATCCGAGAGATGGGGCCACGCTGATGCACGCGAAGGCCGAGCGCATCCAGGAGGAGCTGCGGCGGCGTGGAGCCGCCGGGCAGGTGCGGGAGCTGCCCGGCAGCACCCGCACCTCCGCCGAGGCGGCCGCCGCCATCGGGACGAGCGTCGCCCAGATCGCCAAGAGCCTCGTCTTCTTGGCCGGCGACCAACTGGTCCTGGTGATCGCCTCCGGCGCGGGCCGCGTCGACACCGGCAAGCTCGGCAAGCAGGTCGGAGCGGACGTACGTCCTTCCGATGCCAAGACGGTGAAAGAGCGTACGGGTTTCAGTGTCGGCGGGGTGCCCCCGCTCGGCCACTCCACCCCGCTGCGCACGTACATCGACCAGGACCTCATGGGCTACGACGAAATCTGGGCCGCTGCGGGCACCCCGCACGCGGTCTTCCCGACGACGCCGGACGAGCTCGTCCGCCTGTCCGGTGGCGAGGTCGCCGACGTCCGCACGGAGTAGCACCGCGCGTCGCACCCCCCCGGGCCACACTGGGGTTGCGCGAATCGGTGCGGTCCTCCAGCACCAACTCGCACGACCCCTTGGGGGCTCAGGCGTCGAGGCGGAAGTCCATGTCCGGCGTGATCTCCAGGACGTCCATCTGAGCCTTCTGCAGTGTCCCTGAGTAGTCCCAGTTCATCGCCTGCCAGCGGGTGAACTGGTCGAGCACCCACTGCCCGGACAGCCTGCCGCCGTTGCCCGACTTCCCGTTGCCGCCGAAGGGCATGTGCGCCTCGGCCTGCGACGTCGAGTTGTTGACCGACAGCATGCCGGCGCTCACCCCTTGGCGGAACCTGAAGACGACCTTCGGGTCGCCGGTGTAGATCGACGACGACAACCCGTAACCGGGGGCGTTGGCGAGCTGGATGGCCTCGTCGAGCGTACGGAACCTCGTCACGCCGACGATCGGCCCGAACGTCTCCTCTGTGAACAGCCGGTCGGTGGGGGAGAGGCCGTCGACGATCGTCGGGTGGTAGTACAAGCCGGCCTCCGGGTCGCCGACGAAGCCGTCCCGGGGGTTTCCCGGGGTGACCCTCCCGGTCGAGGTCGAGCCGTGGACCTGGTGACCAGGGCCGATCCAGTCGAGATACCCCTCGAACCGCCCGGCGAACTTCTCGTCGAGCATGGGCCCGTACACGACGTCGGCTGTTGGGTCGCCGATCGGCGCCCGTGCCACGGCCGACGCGAACCGGTCCATGAAAGCGTCGTGAACGGACTCGTGCACGATCGCGTTGCCGAGCGACGTGCACCGCTGCCCGGCGGTCCCGAAACCGGCGAACAACGCGGCTTGAACGGCGTTGTCGAGATCGGCGTCGGGCATGACGACCATGGGGTTCTTGCCGCCGAGCTCCAGGCAGGGCGCCTGGAGGTGTCGACCGGCGAGCTCGCCGATCGACGAGCCGACGGCGCTCGACCCCGTAAAGCCGATCTTGTCGATGACGCCGGACGCCAGGCCCTGCTCCAGGCCCGCGTATGTCGCCTGGCCGTCGGCGTGCACGACGTTCAACAGCCCGTCCGGCAGGCCGGCCCGGTTGAACAGGTCGTACATCGCCTGCCCGCAGGCGGCGGCGTACTCCGCCGGCTTCCAGACGACCGCGTTTCCGCACAGCAGCGCGGGCACGAGGTACCAGGAGGGGACCGCCACGGGGAAGTTGCCGGCTGTGATCACAGCCGCGACACCGACGGGGTTGCGGTAGGTGAACAGGCTCTTGTCAGGCATCTCGGAGTGCACGGTCTGGCCGTACAGCCGGCGTCCCTCGCCGAGGAAGAAGTCGCAGGTGTCGATGATCTCCTGCACCTCGCCGAGGGCCTCGGCGTACGGCTTGCCGATCTCGTGGGTCACGATCCTCGCGAGCGCCTCCTTGTTGGCCTCGACGAGCCGGCCCATGTAGGCGATCACCCTCCCGCGTGCGGGAGCGGGCACCGCGGCCCACTCGCGCTGCGCGTCGCGTGCCGCCCGGCAGGCGCTGACGAACGTGTCGGGGGAGGCGAGCGCGACTTGTGCGACGGTCTCGCTCGTGCGGCTCGGGTTGACAGAGCGGTAGGTGGTCGGCGCGGACCCGTCGACGGGCTTGCCGCCGACGATGGAGACGAGCGTGCGGGTCATGGAGTCTCCTTCCGCGTACGCGCGAGTGCGCGATCGAAGGCCGCGACTGCGCCGTCCAGCTCCTCCCGTGTGACAGTGAGCGCGGGACGGATGCGGACCGACCGCTCGCCGCACGGCAGGCACAGCAGGCGCTCCTCATCGCGCAGCCTACGCAGCAGCTCGCCGCGTGTCGCGGTGTCGGGGAGGTCGAACGCGCACATCAGGCCGCGGCCGCGCGCGTTGCTCACGAGCCCTGGATGACGCGCCTCGAGCGCACGCCAGTGGGGCAGGAACCACCCGCCAAGCTGGGCAGCGCGGGGGACCAGCCGGTCGCGCTCGATGATCTCGAGGATCCGCCGGGAACGCACCATGTCGGCGAGCCCGCCGCCCCAGGTGGAGTTGACGCGGCCGCCCACCTGGAACACGTTGTCCGGTACCTCGTCGACCCTGCGGCCCGCCATGACGCCGCCGACCTGTACCTTCTTCGCGAACGCCACGACGTCGGGCTCGAGCCCCATCTGCTGGTACGCCCACGTCGACCCGGTCAGGCCGACGCCGGTCTGCACCTCGTCGAGGACGAACAGGGCGTCGTGCTCGCGACACAGCCGTTGCATGGCTTGAAGGAACTCGGGACGCATGTGGTTGTCTCCGCCCTCGGCCTGGATCGGCTCGGCGATGAAGCACGCGATGTCGTGCCGGTACTCGCGGAAGGCGGCCGCTGCCTGCGCGAGGGCCCGCCGCTCCGCCGCCTCGACCTCGTCCAGGTGGTCTTCGAGCGGGAACGTGATCGCGGGAACCTCGACGCGGGGCCAGTCGAACTGCGCGTAGCGCGCGGTCTTGACCGGGTCTGTGTTGGTCAGCGACATCGTGTACCCGGAGCGGCCGTGGAAGGCGCGGGTGAGGTGGAGCACCTTGGTACCGAGCTCCGGGGAGCGGCCGCGGGCCTCGTTGTGCCGGCTCTTCCAGTCGAACGCGCACTTCAGCGCGTTCTCGACGGCAAGCGCCCCGCCCTCGACGAAGAAGAGGTCCGGCAGCGCCGGATCGCCGAGCACGCGGGCGAAGGTCTCGACGAACTCCGCGTAGTGCGTGGTGTAGACGTCGGAGTTCGACGGCTTGTTCGACGCCGACTGTCCCAGGAGGCGTACGAAGGCGTCGTCGTCCACCACCCCCGGCGGGTTGGTACCGAGCGGCGCCGAGGCGAAGAACGTGTACAGGTCGAGGTACTCTTCGCCGGTTCGCGCGTCGACCATCCAGGAGCCGTGGCTCTTGTCCAGGTCGAGAACGAGCGGGAAGCCGTCGGCGAGCATGTGGCGGCGGAGTCGCTCGTGCACCTCGCGCGGCGGTACGCCGGACATCGGTTCACGCTCCTTCGCTTGACGAACATCGTTGTCCACCTCCGACGATAGACGAAAGGGCGTCCGGTTCCGAAAGCCAGAGACAGAAGATCCTTCTCCAGCTAGACTCCGTCGTGTCAATCGTTATCGATAACGTTTTATAAGTTAAGCTCGTCTGGTGCGAATGAGCTCCCGCGTCACCATCCGCGACGTCGCCGCGCGGGCCGGTGTGTCGGTCGCCACGGTCTCCAAGGTCATCAACCAGCGCTATGGCGTCGCGGTTGATACCTACGCTCGAGTACAGGAGGCGATCGAGGAGCTCGGGTACGAGGCCAGCCTCGTCGCACAGAGCCTGCGCAACCATCGCACCAACGTGCTCGGGGTCCTGGTGGCGGACCTCGAGCCGTTCAGTACCGAGCTGCTCAGGGGAGCCGCCGACGCGACCCGCGGTAGCGGCTTCGACCTCGTCGTATATTCCGCCTGCGGCAGGGCGAGCGACCAGGTGGGCTGGGAACGTCGCTACCTGTCCCGGCTCAGCGGCACGCTGGTCGACGGGGCGGTGCTGGTCACCCCAACGGTCGTGGACGTTAACTATGGCGCGCCGATCGTCGCTGTTGACCCGCACACGGGCCCGTCCGACCTGCCGACGGTGGACTCGGACAACCTGCACGGCGCTCGGCTGGCGGTTGACCACCTGGTGGGGCTCGGGCACCGCCGGATCGCCATGATCACCGGTCGGCCGGACCTGCAGTCAGCACAGCTACGCGAAAGGGGCTATCGCCAGGCACTGACCGCGGCCGGCCTGTCCGCGGAGGAGGACTTGGTCCAGGTCGGCGGTTACGAGCTGGCGGGGTCGTCGGATTCGGCCCGCCGGCTGCTGACGTCACCAGACCCGCCCACGGCCATCTTCGCGGCCAACGATGTGTCGGCCATCGCGACGATCGAGGTCGCCGCCGCGCTCGGTCTTGGCGTACCCGACGGCGTGTCGGTCGTTGGTTTCGACAACATACCGGAGTCCGCCCTGTGCTCGCCGCCCCTGACCACGGTGGAGCAGCCCATTCGCACCATGGGCCGGCGGGCTGTCGAGTTGTTGATCCAGCTCGTCCGCGGCGAGCCCCTCGAGGCCACCCGCAGTACCCTGGCGACCCGACTCGTCGTGCGCCAGTCCACAGGGCCCTCTCACTCTAAGGAACGGATCACGTGACATTCGAGAGCACCGCCTCGGCCGAAATCTGGCGCGATCCCGCGGTGGCGCCGGCCGAGCGGGCGGCCGATCTGGTCGCCCGCATGACCACGAGGGAGAAGGTCGCCCAACTGTACGGCGTGTGGGTCGGCATGGACGCGGCGGGCGGCGACGTCGCGCCGCACCAGCATGACTTCGCAGCGGCGCCGGCCGACTGGGAGGAGCTGGTCCGCGACGGCCTCGGCCAGCTCACTCGAGCCTTCGGCACGGCGCCGGTCGACCCGGCGATCGGCTCTCGAGGTGTTGCACGCAGCCAGCGGCAGGTCATGGCTTCGAGCCGGTTCGGGGTTCCCGCAGTGGTGCACGAGGAGTGCCTGACCGGCCTGGCGGCCTGGCAGGCGACCGTGTACCCATCGCCGCTGTGCTGGGGGGCGAGCTTCGACCCGGAGCTCGTCGAGCGAATGGGTGCCCGGATCGGGGACACCATGCGACGGCTGGGCGTGCACCAAGGACTCGCACCGGTGCTGGACGTAGCGCGCGACCTGCGCTGGGGGAGGATCGAGGAGACGATCGGCGAGGACCCGTACCTGGTCGGCTCGATCGGCGCGGCGTACGTGCGCGGGCTCGAATCCGCTGGTGTGGTGGCGACACTCAAGCACTTCGTCGGGTACTCGACGTCGCGTGGTGGGCGCAACCTGGCGCCGGTCTCGATCGGCTCGCGCGAGCTCGCCGACGTGCTGCTTCCGCCGTTCGAGATGGCGCTGCACGCGGGCGCCCGATCCGTGATGAGCGCCTACGTCGACCTTGACGGTGTGCCGGTCGCGGCTGACTCGTCGCTGCTCACCGACCTGCTGCGCGGCACGTACGGTTTCACCGGCACGGTCGTCGCGGACTATTTCGCGGTGTCCTTCCTGCAGAGACTGCACGGCGTCGCCGGCACGCCGGGCGAGGCGGCCGCGGCCGCGTTGAACGCCGGTATCGACGTGGAGCTGCCGACCGTCGACTGCTACGGCGCTCCGCTGCTCGCCGGCATCGAGTCAGGCGCGGTCGACATCGCCTTGGTCGACCGCGCCGTGGAGCGGGTCCTGCGACAGAAGTGCGAGCTGGGCCTGCTGGACCCCGACTGGTCACCAGAATCCGCCTCGCCCGACGGTGAGGGGTTCGACCTGGACGACCCTGAGTCACGCGAGCTGGCCCGCGACATGGCGTGCCGCTCGATCGTCCTGCTCCGCAACGAGGGGGCGCTTCCGCTCGCCCCGGGCCGCCGGATCGCCGTCGTCGGACCCCAGGCGCACGATGGCGCGGCGATGCTCGGGTGCTACTCGTTCCCTGTGCACGTCGGGGTGCGCCACCCGGACGTCGCCATGGGTGTGGACGTGCCGACGCTGCTGGACGTCCTTCGCGCCGACCCCGCTGGCTACGACGTGTCGTACGCTCAGGGGACCCCTGTGCTGGGTGGCGACGACGAGGGGATCGCCGAGGCGGCGCGAGTGGCGGGGGAGGCGGAGGTGTGCGTCGCCGTGCTTGGCGACCGCGCGGGCCTCTTCGGCCAGGGCACGTCCGGTGAGGGATGCGATACGAGCGATATGCGGCTGCCCGGCCGGCAGGAGGAACTGCTCGAGGCGGTGGTCGCCACCGGTACCCCGGTCGTCCTCGTGCTGCTCGTGGGACGGCCTTGCGAACTGTCCCGGCAGATCGACCGGATCCCCGCCGCCGTATGTGGTTTCTTCCCCGGCGAGGAGGGGGCGGTAGCGCTCGCCGACGTCGTCTCCGGGCGGGTCAACCCGTCCGGACGGCTACCGGTCAGCTTTCCCGCTGCCGGCGCGAACCAGCCGGCCACCTACCTGGCGCCGCGCCTGGCGCAGCGCAGCGACGTCAGCAGCGTCGACCCGACCCCGCTCTTCTCTTTCGGCCACGGGTTGTCGTACGCGCGGCCCACGTGGCTCGGCGTCACCCGGCGTTCCGCGGAGGAATGGCCGACCGACGGCGCGTGCGAGATCGCGGTCACGCTCCGGGGAGACGCGGACATCCCGACCGCCGAGGTCGTACAGGTGTACCTGCACGATCCGGTGGCGGAGGTGGTCCGGCCTGTGCACCAGCTCATCGCGGCGCCGCGCGTGACGTTGGCGCCTCGCGAGACCCGCACCGTCGTGATCGGCCTGCATGCCGACCTCACGGCCTACACCGGGCGTGCCGGGCGGCGGCAGGTCGAGCCCGGCGACGTCCAGCTGTATGTCGGCGCGTCCAGCGCCGACGTCCGGGGGTGCCTGCCGCTCACGCTGAGCGGCCCGCGCCGCGAGGTCGGCTTCGACCGGGTACTCCATCCAGAGATCACGCTGCTGCCCGGCACCAGACCCTAGCCCGAGTTTCCGGTGATCATGGGTTTCCGGCTGCTGGCCGCGATGTGAGCTGACGCGGTTTTCCTGGTGACACACCGGTTCTGGTGCTTGACGGCGTCTCTGGTCTAGCCCATGACCTAAATTTGTGGCGAGCCTGTACAAGAAGATCATCAGCGGCCGGCCGTACTGGTACGTGCGCGAGATGGGCTGGGTGGACGGCAGGCCGAAGATGATCTCCGAGCGGTACGTGGGTACCGCGGCCGAGGTGGAGGCGCTGCTGGATGCCCGCGAGGAGCGGATGCTGCCCGAGCGGACCCGGCACCTGGACTTCGGGGCGGTGGCCGCGGCGTGGGGGCTGCTGGTCGATCTCGGCGTGGCCGCCGTCATCGACGAGGAGGCCGGGCCCGGGCCGCCGGGGCTGCCGCTGTCGCCGGGCACCTATCTCGCGCTGGCGGTGCTGAACCGGGTCGTGGATCCCTGCCCCAAGCGGGGGTTCGCGGACTGGTGGCGCACCACGGCGGCGGACCGGTTCACCAAGATCGGCGTGTCGGCGTTGGATCACCGCAGGTTCTGGGATGCATTCCACGCGGTGCCGCTGGACGCGCTCGCGCGGATCGAGGAGAAGCTGGCGCTGGCGGCGTGTGCCCGGTTTGGGCTGGACACCAGCTCGGTGGCCCTGGACATGACGAACTTCGCGACCTTCATCGATACCGGCAACGGCAAGGCGCCGATCGCGCAGCGGGGCAAGGCCAAGCAGAAGCGATCGGATCTGCGGCTGGTCGGGCCTGGTCGTCACCCGCGACGGCGGGATCCCGCTGCTGAGTCACGCCTACCCCGGCAACAAGCCGGACGTCACCCAGTTCCCGGAGATGATCGAGACCCTGGCCGCCCGGCACGCCGCCCTGGCCGCCGCAGCCGGGCAGGGCGGCACCGAGATGACCGTCGTCTTTGACGCCGGGCAGAACTCCGAAGCCAACTTCGCGCTGCTGGCGGGCACGAACCTGCACTACGTGGGGTCGGTGCCGGCCAGTGACTGCCGCGACCTGCTCGCCCTGCCCGCCGCCGTCCGCTCGGTCGTTGACGAGGGCCGGTTCGGCCAGCTGACCGCCTACGACACCCGCCGTGCCGTCTACGGCACCCGCCGTCGGGTGATCTTGACGCATTCCCCCGAACTGCACGCCCACCAGGCCCGCGGCTTTGACGGCACCACCCTCGCCAAAGCCGGGCGGAAGCTGGATGAGCTGGCCGCCACCCTGGCGCGCGGCAAGACCCGCCGGCCCCGCGCCACGGTCGAGACCGAGATCGGGAAAATCACGCACGACCCATGGGTGCGGCGCGTCATCACCTGGCAGCTGGCCGGCGAGCAGCCCGCAGACCTGCGCCTGACCTGGGACATCGACCAGCCCGCCCGCGCAGCCCTGGAAGAAGAGATCTTCGGCAAACACGTGCTGATCACCGATCACGACGACTGGCCGGCCGCCGAGGTGATCGCCGGCTACCGGTCCCAGTCCGAAGCCGAGTTCTCCTTCCGTCAGATGAAAGACCCCCGCGTAGTGTCGTTCTCCCCGATGTTCCACTGGACCGAGCACAACATCCGCGTCCACGTCCTCACCTGCGTCCTCGCCCTGCAGACCGCCCACCTGCTCCGCCTGCAAGCCGGGCGCGCCGGGCTGCACATGTCAGTCCGCGGGCTCCTACGCCAGCTCGCCGGCATCGGCGAGACCGTCCTGATCTACCCCGCCGAACGAGGAAGACCCAAGGCACGGCGGATGCTCACCGAGACCACCGATGCCCGGCGACTGCAGTTCGGTGCCGACCTCGAGCTGACGTTCCGTACGTTGATCGGTACCGGCGCGAACCCGAACGTGGCGGCGGCGATCGTGATCGGCATCGAGCCGACATGGACCGACCGGGTCGCCGACGGGATCGCGGCGACCGGCAAGCCGGTGGAGCGTTTCTCGGTGGAGCGGCACGGCGACCTGCGGACCGTGGAGGCGGCCGCCCGCGCGGCCGCCCGGCTCGTGCAGGACGCCTCGGAGGCCCGCCGGGAGCCGGTGGATCGCGACGAACTGCTGATGAGCATCAAGTGCGGGGAGTCGGACACGACGAGCGGGCTCGGCTCGTGCCCGACGACCGCACAGGTGGTGGACAGGCACGTCGCGGCGAACGGCACGGTGTTGTTCGGGGAGACCAGCGAGCTGACCGGCGGGGAGCAGCTGATCGCCGAGCGCTGCGTGGACGACGAGGTGCGCAAGAGGTTCCAAGACCTGTATGACAGGTATCTGGACAGGATCGAGGCCGAGGGGGCCAACCTGCTGGGCTCGCAGCCGACGCAGGGCAATATCCGCGGCGGGCTGTCGACGATCGAGGAGAAGGCGATGGGCAACATCGCCAAGACCGGCACGGCACCGGTCGTCGAGGCGTTGGGGCCCGCGGAGCCGCCGACCCGCCGGGGCCTGTGTTTCATGGACACCTCGTCGGCGGCGGCCGAGTGCATCACGCTGATGGCCGCGGCCGGTGCGGTGGTGCACCTGTTCCCGACCGGGCAGGGCAACATCATCGGGCACCCGATCGAGCCGGTAGTGAAGCTCACCGCCAACCCGGTGACCGCGGAGACGATGGCCGAGCACATGGACCTGGACTGTTCGGGGCTGCTGCGCCGCGACTACGACCTGACGCGAGCCGGCGACCTGCTCGGCGACGTGGTGGACCGGACGGTGAACGGCAGGCTGACCTGCGCGGAGGTGCTGGGGCACCGGGAGTTCACGCTGACCAAGCTGTACCCGAGCGCCTGATGGCCCCCGGGAAACCAGCTGTGGTTGTCGCCGAGGACGTGTGGGGGGAGCCGTTCGAGGCCATGGCCGACGAGGTCGAGGCGGTCCACGATTCCGCGCTGTGGGCAGACCGGGAACGACTCCTCGCGGTCCTGTCCGGGGCCCAGGCGCTTGTGGTGCGCAACCGCACACGTGTGGACCGTCGGCTACTCGGGGCGGCACCTGGTCTCGAGGTGGTTGCCCGTGCCGGTCGTCGCGCACCGCACGCGCCGATGGTTGGCGCTCGCGCCTC
>JBOHCT010000047.1:0-21992 GCA_050699055.1 Streptosporangiaceae bacterium
GATCCGACACTCGGCTGACCAGGTCGGCGAGGGCGCCGCGGCTCACGGGCTCGGCGCCGCGGGCCCCGCGGAGGATCTCCGCGCCCGCGAGGTCATCGATCATCGTCGCGGCCTCGTCGGCCGAGATGGGTGCCAGCCGGAACGTCACGTCCTTCAGCACCTCGACCATGATCCCGCCGAGGCCGAGGGCGATCACCTTGCCGAACGTCGAGTCGGTCGTGGCGCCGACGATGACCTCCTGGCCGCCGGCCACCATCTGCTGCACCTGCACACCGCTGACCAGAGCGTTCGGGTCGTACGCCGTCGCGGCCGCCACGATCTTCTGGTACGCGTCGGCCACGCCGTCAGGGTTCTCGATACCGGCGAGAACGCCTCCCGCATCCGTCTTGTGCAGGATGTTCGGCGAGACGATCTTCAGCACCACAGGGAAGCCGATCTCCCTGGCCAGCTCGACGGCCTCCGCCGCCGAGCGCGCCAGGCCCTCGCGGGGGGCGGGGATGCCGTAGGCGCGGCAGATCCTGTTCGCCTCGGGCGCGGTCAGCGCGTCGCGGCCCGCCGCCCGCACCTCGTCGATGACGGCCCGTACGGCTGGTTGGTCGTGCGTCATGGATCGGTCCCTTCTGGTCGCGCTCAGATCGCGCCCTGTGCGTTGAGATCCGCCAGCTCGGCTTCGCCGAGTCCCAGCTCACCGAGCACCTGGGCGTTGTGCTCGCCGAGGAGGGGGGACCGTCTGACGGCGACGGGCGAGTCGGAGAGCTTGAGCGGACAGCCCACGGTCTTGAAGGCGCCCCGGGCCGGGTGCTCGACCGACACGATCATCTCGTTGTCGGCCAGGCTCTCGTCCTCGATGAGCTCCCTGGTGGACAGGATCGGTCCGCACGGGATGTTGTAGGCGTTGAGCTGCTCCATCACCGTCGATTTCGGATGCTGGATGGACCACTCCTCGATGAGCTGGAACATCTTGTCGAGCTTCGGCAGTCTGGCCTCCGGGGTGCTCCACTCCGGGTCGTCGGCGAGTTCGGGTCGCCCGATGAGCTTGGTGATGGGCTCCCAGCTCCTTGGTTGGACGATGACATAGACGTAGTCGTTCTGTCCTCCGGGCGCGCAGCGCACCGCCCAGCCGGGCTGGCCACCTCCGGACGCGTTCCCCGAGCGGGGCACCTCGTCGCCGAACTCCTCGTTGGGGTACTCGCCGAGTGGGCCGTGGGCGAGACGCTGCTGATCGCGGAGTTTGACGCGGCACAGGTTCAGCACCGAGTGCTGCATGGCGACCTCGACACGCTGCCCGTGTCCGGTACTCACTCGTTGGTAGAGCGCGGCGAGGATTGCGGCCACCAGGTGGATGCCGGTGCCCGAGTCGCCGACCTGCGAGCCGGTCGCTGTCGGCGGCCCGTCCTCGAACCCCGTGGTGCTCATCGACCCGCCCATCGCCTGGGCTACGACCTCGTAGGCCTTGAAGTGGGCGTAGCGTCCTGGCCCGAATCCCTTGATGGAGGCGTAGATCAGGCGGGGGTTGATCTCCTGAAGCCGTTCCCAGGTGAAACCCATCCGGTCGACCGCGCCGGGACCGAAATTCTCCACGAGCACGTCGGAGCTCTTGACCAGCTCGCTGAAAAGTTCCTTCCCCCGGTCATTCTTCATGTTCAGTGTGATGCTCCGCTTGTTGCAGTTGAGCATCGTGAAGTAGAGGCTGTCCGCGTCGGGGACGTCGCGGAGTTGACGCCGGGTGACGTCGCCGCTCGGCGCCTCCACCTTGACCACATCCGCCCCGAGCCAGCCCAGGATCTGTGTGGCGGATGGTCCTGACTGCACGTGGGTCATGTCGAGGACGCGGACGCCCTCCAGTGCTTTCCCCATCATCCCCTCCGACCACTTCCTCGGTCACTCGTCACTTGTCCATTATTTGTACATCGTCTGGTTCATCGTTCCCGGCGCGTAGGATTCTGGGTCGATCCATACGTTGATGAGCGAAGGCTTACCCGACTCGCGGGCGCGGCGCAGTGCCGGCCCTATGTCGTCCGGGTGGCGCACTTCCTCCCCGTAGCCGCCGAGCATCTGAGCGAAGAGGTCGTACTTTACATCGCCGAGCGTGTTTCCTACCTCGCCGCGCTCAGCGCCGTACTTTTGGATCTGGCCGTAACGGATCTGGTTCATCGACGAGTTGTTGCCGACGACCCCGATGAAGGGGAGGTCGAAGCGCACCATGGTCTCGAAGTCCCAGCCGGTCAGGCTCAAGGCGCCGTCGCCGAGCAGGCACACGACTTCCTTCTCCGGGTGCACCAGCTTCGCGGCCAGCGCGAACGGCACGCCGACGCCGAGGGTGCCGAGCGGGCCCGGGTCCATCCAGTGTCCCGGCTTCCTCGGCTGCACGACGCCTCCGGAGAACGTCACGATGTCGCCGCCGTCGCCGATGTAGATGGTGTTTTCGGTCATGAACTCGTTGATCTCGTGGACCAGGCGCAGCGGATGGATCGGCACGGTGTCGGAGCGCAGCCGCGGCAGGCGCTTCTCGTACGCCTTCTTCTCCTCCGCCCGCAGCTCCTCCAGCCAGTCCTTGCGACCGGCCGCGCCGTTATCGGCCCGTCCGGAGGCGGCCCGCGTGACGGCGGAGAGGACAAGTCCGGCGTCGCCCACGATGCCGAGGTCGACGTCGCGGTTCTTGCCGACCGTCCGGTAGTCGAGGTCGATCTGCACGATGGTCGCGCTCTCCGGGAGCCGCCGGCCGTAGCCCATACGGAAGTCGAACGGCGTTCCGACGATGACGATTACGTCGGCGTTGTTGTACGCGTACCGCCGGGTGGACTGGAAGGCGTGCGGATCGCCCGGCGGCAGCGTGCCGCGGCCCGCGCCGTTCATGTAGGCGGGGATGTTCAGCGCCCGTACGAAGTCGGTGGCCGCGTCCGCGGCGCGGCACGTCCACACCTGGTTGCCGAGCAGGACGCAGGGCTTCTCCGAGCGGGTGAGGATATCCGCCAGTTGCTCTATCGCCTCCGGGTCGCCCGCCGTCCGTGTCGAGGCCCGATAATGCCCGGGCTCCGGCACCCGGGCCTTCTCCACAGGTACCTTCGCGTCGAGCACGTCGCGCGGGATCTCGAGGTACGACGGCCCGGGCGCGCCGTGGTGAGACTCACGGAAGGCCATCGACACCATGTCCGCCACCCGCTCCGTCGACGGCACGGTGGAGGCGAACTTGGTGATCGGCGACATCAGGTCGACGTGCGGGAGGTCCTGCAGCGAGCCCATCTTGTGCTGGGTCAGCGCGCCCTGGCCGCCGATCAGGAGCATCGGGCTTTCCGCGCGGAAGGCGTTGGCGACCCCGGTGACAGCGTCCGTGGTGCCCGGGCCCGCGGTCACGACCGCGCAGCCGGGCTTCCCCGACAGCCGTGCGTACCCGTCGGCCGCGTGCGCGGCGACCTGCTCGTGTCGTACGTCGACGACCTTGATCCCCTCGTCGACACAACCGTCGTAGATGTCGATGATGTGGCCGCCGCAGAGCGTGAAGATCACGTCGATGCCCTCGGCCTTGAGGGCCTTCGCGACCAGGTGGCCGCCTGATATCTCGTCGTGTCCCCGCTCCGTCCCCGCGTTCGGGGCTCCGGATGGCCTCACTCCTCCTTGCGTCATCCTCAGCTCCCTGTGACTTTTCAACGACCGCCGCGGCAGTCGGTTTGCATACCGTCGACAAACGCTGCACATACGGTATACACCGACGCTGACACCGCTGTCCAGTGTCGCGCAGAGCCAGTCAGGTCGTGACCCGATCCTCCAGGGCCAGACGATGCGCGCCCGCGTAGACGTTCATGGAGGCGCCGCGGAGAAACCCGATCAGCGTGAGCCCCGACTCGGCGGCCAGGTCGACCGCGAGCGACGATGGCGCGGACACGGCGGTCATCGCGGGGATGCCTGCCATCACGGCCTTCTGGGCCAGCTCGAACGACGCGCGCCCGGACACGAGCAGCGCGGTTCCTCGCAGAGGGAGCAGGTCGTGCAGTACCGCCCAGCCGACGAGCTTGTCGACCGCGTTGTGGCGCCCGACGTCCTCACGTACGCAGAGCAGCTCACCTCCGGCGTCGAACAGCCCTGCCGCGTGCAGCCCGCCGGTGCGTTCGAAGACGCGCTGGGCGGCGCGCAGCCGGTCAGGAAACGTCGCGACCACGCCGGGGTCGAGCCGCAGTTCGTCGCCGCGTACTTCCCAGCGGGCGGTCATGTGGACGGCGTCCAGGCTGGCCTTGCCACACAGGCCGCAGGACGAGGTGGTGTAGAAGTTGCGGTCGAGGGACACGTCGGGCACGGGCACGTGCTCGGCGAGCTGGACGTCGAGGATGTTGTAGGTGTTCTCGCCGTCGTCGTCCGCGCCCGCGCAGTAGCGGATGGTCACGATGTCCCTGGCGGCGGCCACCACGCCCTCGCCCGCGAGGAAACCGGCCGCGAGGTCGAAGTCGTCGCCCGGCGTCCGCATCGTGACGGTCAGCGGGCGACCACCGAGGCGGATCTCGAGCGGCTCCTCGGCGACCAAGGTGTCGGGCCGCGCGGACACTGCTCCGTCCACAACACGGGTGACCCTGCGGCGGCTGGTCACGCGTCCCATACCCGCACCCTACGCACGGTTCTGGACGTGCTGGAAACCGAAGCGTCCCTTGATGCACAGGTTGCCCGACGTGATCGGATGGTCATGCGGGGAGGTCACCTTGACGATCTCGTTGTCCTGGACGTGCAGGTTGACATTGCAGCCGACGCCACAGTACGGGCAGACCGTGGTGGTCTCTGTCTGGCGCGACTCGTCCCAGGTTCCCTCGGCGCGCATGTCGTACTCGCTCTTGAACATCAGCGCGCCTGTCGGGCAGACCTCGACGCAGTTGCCGCAGTAGACGCAGGCGGAGTCCGGGAGCGGGGCGGCGAGCTCCGTGGAGATGCGGGCGTCGAAGCCGCGTCCCGCCACACCGATCGCGAAGGTGTTCTGCCACTGCTCGCCGCACGCGTCCACACACTTGTAGCACAGGATGCACTTGCCGTAGTCGCGGACGTACAGGTCGTTGTCGATCTTGGTCGGCTGGTGGACGGTCGCGGCCACGGCACCGTCGGGCTCCTCGTGCTCGCCGGTCGGCAGCGTGTCGCGCTCGCCTTCGGCCGCGGGACGTGCGGGTGACCCGAAGCGCGCCGGCCGGGCACCGTAGTCGGCCATCCACTCGTCCGCACGCGGCGTCGTGGACAGGTCGACGGACGACCCCAGCAGTTCCAGCACCATCTTGCGGCTGTGCCTCGCTCGCTCGGAGTCCGTGTGCACGACCATGTCGGGCTCCGCTCGGCGCGAGCACGACGGGACGAGAACACGCGAGCCCTCCACGTCGACCATGCAGACCCGGCAGGCGTTGACGGGGGTGAGCGTGTCGCCGTAGCAGAGGGTCGGAATGTCCTTGCCCGCGGCCGTACAGGCGTCGAGGACCGTCGAGCCCTCGGGGACGCGTACGGCCTCGCCGTCGACCGTGATCTCGACGAGCCGACGCGGCGGCGCTATTGGTGTGACACTCATGACCGCGTCCCTTCCTTCTCACGCTCCGTGAAGACGCCGAGGCGGTCGATGCCCGACTCCACGGCGTTCCAGGCTGTCTGGCCGAGGCCGCAGATCGAAGCGTCGCGCATCGCGCGGCCTACCTCGCGCAGCAGGGCTACGTCGGCCTCCGGCCCGTCGAGCGGGCGACCGTTCGCCAGCCGGTGCAGCGCCTCCTCCTGACGTACCGTGCCGACCCGGCACGGTACGCACTGGCCACAGGACTCGTCACGGAAGAACGCCGCGATCCGCAGCAGCACCCCGACCATGTCAACGGTGTCGTCGAGGACGAGGACGACGCCGGACCCGACAGTCGTGCCCGCTTCCCTGGTGGCCTCGAAGGTGAGCGGGAGGTCCAGCTCGTCGGGTCCGACGAAGCTGCCGGCGGCACCGCCGAGGAGCACCGCACGCAGTGACCGGTCCTCGGGCACGCCGCCCGCGAGAGACATCAGCTCGCGCAGGCTCGTCCCGAACGGGACCTCGTACAGGCCGGGCCGGCGCACCGTGCCCGACACGCAGAACAGTTTCGTACCCGTGGAGGTGCCGGTGCCGATCCGGGCGAACGCGGGACCGCCCTCCGCCAGGATGGGCAGCACGCTGACGAGCGTCTCGACGTTGTTGACGACCGTCGGCTTGCCGAAAAGCCCCTTCTCGACGGGGAACGGCGGCTTGTTGCGCGGCTCGCCGCGGAAGCCCTCGATCGAGTTGAAGACCGCCGTCTCCTCGCCGCAGATGTAGGCGCCGGCGCCCCTACGGACCTCGATGTCGAAGGAGAAGTCCTGGCCGAGAATGTCGTCCCCCAGCAGACCACGTGCCCGACACTCGACGATCGCCTGCTCGAGGCGGTGCCTCGCGCGGGGGTACTCGCCCCGAATGTAGATGTATCCCTCGGCGCACCCGGCTGCGAAGGCGGCGATCGTCATGGACTCGACGACCGCGAACGGGTCGCCTTCCATCAGTACCCGGTCCTTGAACGTGCCGGTTTCACTCTCGTCCGCGTTGCAGATCAGGTAGTGCGGCCGGTCGGGCTGGCGGGCGACGGCGTCCCACTTGCGGCCCATGGGGAAGGCCGCGCCGCCGCGGCCAACGATCTTCGAGTCCGTGACCTCGCGGATCACGCCGACGGGCCCGAGCTGGAAGGCCCCGCGAAGTGCGAGGTAGCCACCGCGCGCCCGGTAGTCGTCCAGGGCGTCGGCCTTTCCGACGCGGCGCAGCAGCACCAGGCTGGGGTCGCCGGCCTGGGGGACCGCCGCGGCAACAGCCGGCTCCGCCGTGTCGTCCGGTGACGAGCCCGAACGTGCGAGCCTGGCCACCTCGTCCGCGGTCGTCGGCCCGACGGTGCGTGCCTTGGGAGGGTCGCCGGCGTCGAACGCGAGCGCGGCTGGGGCGCGCTCGCACAGTCCCAGGCAGGGGCTGTGCATCCAGACGGCGTCCCCGGTGTCGCCGTCACCGTCACCTCCCTGACCTGCCGGACCGAGTCGCCGCTGCAGGGTCTGACACAGTGTGTCCGCGCCGTTCGCCTTGCACGCGACGTCGGTGCAGACGTGGACCACGCGCGGCGGTCTCCGCGTCATCGAGAACATCGCGTAGAAGGTCGCGACACCGTAGGCGTCGGCTGGCGGCACATCGAGCCGTCGGCAGATGTAGTCCAGCGCGCCCTCGCTGATCCAGCCGGCGCGGTCGTTCACCGCGTGCAGCGTGGGAAGCAGAAGGTCGCGCCGCCCGCGTGCCTCGTGCCCGGTACGGGAGAACTGCCGGTCGCCGTTCAGTCGCTCGCCGCCGTCCCAGGCAGAGGCGGGCGGACCGAGCAGCGCGTCGACGGCCGCCCGCTCCTCCGCCGTCGGGTCGGCTCCAAGGAGGTGCAGGTCCACGTTTCTCCCTTCGTCTCCCTTCGCTACGGCTCGGCGCTCTCGGCAGCGCTCATCCGGCCGCGACCGGGTCGCGAGGACGCCCGTCCCCCGCCAGCTTCTCGATCTTGATGGCGGTGGCCTTGTACTCCGCCGTGCCGGACTTGGGGTCCGTCGCCTCGATCGTGAGCGCGTTGGTCTCGACCTCATCCGGGAAGTGCAGCGTCATGAAGGCGAGGCCCGGCCTGAGGCCCGGGTCGAGGCGCACGGGCGCGACGACGGACCCGCGCCGGGAGCTGACGCGTACCCGCTCACCGGAGGAGAGGCCCAGCTTGTCCGCGTCCTCCGCGCAGAGGTCGATCGTCTCGCCGTTGCGCATCGGCGACGCGTAGCCACCGGACTGGACGCCCGTGTTGAACGAGTCGAGCCTGCGGCCGGTCGTGAGTCGCAGGGAGAACTCGCCGTCGAGCTTGTCCACGGGGGGCTCGTGCGCCAGCGCGGAGAACGGCGCGGGACGCCCCCTCTCGTCCGGGTCGGTCGCCCACAGCCGCCCGTGCAGGTACGACGGCTCGAGCCGGTCCTCGCTGAAGCACGGCCACTGGATGCCGCCCAACTCCTCGAGCCGCGGGTAGCTCATGCCGCGGTGCATGGGCGACAGCGAACGGAGCTCGTCCCACGCCTCCTCGGCGGTCGGGCCGCCCCAGTCGTACCCGAGGCGCCGGGCGACCTCGCAGATGATCTCGACGTCGTCGCGGGCGCCCTCCGGCGGGTCGAGCGCCTTACGGATCCGCTGGACCCGTCGCTCGCTGTTGGTGACGGTGCCCTCGCCCTCACACCAGGCCGCCGACGAGGGCAGCACGACGTCGGCCTGCTGCGCTGTCCTGGTGAGGACGATGTCCTGGACGACGAGGTGGTCGAGGCCGCGGAGGCGGCGCAGGGTGTGCTCGGCGTCGGGCTCGGACTGCAGGGGGTTCTCCCCGATGCAGTAGAGCGCGGTGAGCTCAGCGGAGTCCATCGCCTGCAGCATCTGGGTGACGTGCTTCCCCGGCCGGTGGGGGATCGACCGCCCGTACGCGCGCTCGAACCTCTCCCGCGCGTCGTCGTCCCCGAGGTCCTGGAAGCCTGGAAGCTTGTTCGGGATGGCTCCCATGTCGCCGCCGCCCTGCACGTTGTTCTGCCCACGCAGCGGGTTGAGGCCGGAGCCGTAGCGGCCGACGTGCCCGGTGAGAAGGCCGAGGTTGATCAGCGCGAGCACGTTGTCTGTCGCGTTGTGGTGCTCGGTGATCCCGAGTGTCCAACACAGCTGGGCGCGGTCGGCGCGGGCGTAAGCGTGCGCCAGCTCTCGGATGACCTCGGCCGGCACACCCGTCTCCCGCTCGGCCGCCTCGAGCGTCCAGGGTTCCACCGCCGCCGCGAACTCCTCGTAGCCGATGGTGCCCCGCTCGATGAACGTGTCGTTCCGCAGCCCGGCGTGGATGATCTCCCGCGCCACCGCGCTGGCGAGCGGGATGTCGGTACCGACGTTCAGGCCGAGCCAGGCGTCGGCCCACTGCGCCGAGCCGGTACGGCGAGGGTCCACGACGTACAGCTTCGCGCCGCGGTGGACGGCCTTCAGCACACGGTGGAAGAAGATCGGATGCGTCTCGCGTGCGTTCGACCCCCACAGGATGATGACGTCAGTCTCTTCGACCTCGCGGTAGGAGGAGGTGCCACCGCCAGCACCGAACACCGTCGCCAGACCGGCGACGCTCGGCGCGTGTCAAGTACGGTTACAGGAGTCGATGTTGTTGGTGCCGATCACGCTGCGGGCGAACTTCTGCGCGACGTAGTTCATCTCGTTGGTGGCCTTGGAGCAGGAGAACGCGCCGAAGGCGTCGGGCCCGCGCGCGGCGAGGTTACGGCGGAATCCCTCGGCGGCGCGGTCGAGTGCCTCGTCCCATGACGCGGGACGGAGCGTGCCGTCTTCGCGGACCATCGGCTGGGTCAGGCGTGTATAAGGCATTCGGCGATCTCCTCGGTGCGGTCCGTCCTCGCGAGTGGTTCGTGACCACGACCCCCGCTGCTGCCGTGGTACTCCCATCATGCGCCCTCTTCCATCATGCGCCCTCTTCCGGGGGCCACAGGGCTTGTGTACAGTATGCTCCGTGCCGTCAAGGAGAGGCAAACTCACGATGAGCGAGGCCGTATCAGTGGACTCCGCTGTGCCGCCCGCGCTGGCCCAGGCGATCGTTCACGCGGCCGCTGAGGCCATCATCCTGGCGGATCGCGACGGCGTCGTCCGGCTGTGGAACAGCGGGGCCGAGCGGATGTTCGGCTACCCGGCCGGCGAGGCGCTCGGCGAGAGCCTCGACCTGATCATCCCGGACAAGCACAGACAGCGGCACTGGGAAGGCTACGAGCGGGTCATGGAGACCGGCGTCACGCGCTACGCGGACACGCTGTTGAGCGTGCCCGCGGTCCACCGCGACGGCCACCGGGTCTTCGTGCAGTTCAGCGTCGCGCTGCTACAGGACGACGCTGGCAACGACAAAGGCGCTGTCACCGGCATCGCGGCGATCATGCGCGATGTGACCCGCCGAGACAGGCCCTAGAGATCGCGCGGGTACCGGAACCGCGACCCCTGGCGGATGGAGGCCCCGCCCGGTGAGCGGGGCCTCCGCCGGACCATGGCGCTCGGGTAGGTCCCGGAGCTACGCGCCCGCCTCGGCCGCCGCCTCCTCGGACGCGCGCACCCTATCGTCGGGGGTGCGGCGGATGTTCTCCGCCGCCTCCTCGGGTGACAGACGGCTCCATACCGCGTACGCGTAGATGATGACACTCCATCCGGCGACGACGAGGACACCCCAGCCGAACGGGATCGTGCCGGTGCCGCCCGGGAACCACGAGCCCGCCGGGTCGTGGCCGTAGATGCTCATGTAGCTGATCGCGATCAAACCGGCGAGCCAGAGCGGGAACCACGCGCCGTTCTTGAACCGCACCGGCGGCACCCTGTCGCGGGCGACGAGGTGGTAGATCCCGAAGATGATGTAGCCGAGGAGGATACCCGCGAACACCTTCTCGTTCTTCAGCCACCCCGTCCAGTAGACGATGAGGTTCGCGCAGAAGAACGCCGCGAAGGGCAGAATGTCGCGCCCAGGAAGCTTGAACGGCCGCTCCTGGTCGGGAAGCTGGCGGCGCAGCGCGCCGACTGCGATGCCACCGGAGGCGAAGGAGATCACCGTCGCGGAGACGACGAAGCTCACCATCTCGTTCCAGCTCGGGAACGGCAGGAAGAAGATGCAGCCGACCACGAACGTGACGGCCACGGCGAGCCACGGCACCCCCGCTTGTTCAGCGTGGTGAGCCACGCGGGGCGTTGGCGTTACGCCCGTTGGCGTACCCGAGCCGCGCGGTCACGCCGGCGTAGATGAGTCCGGTGTCGGCGGGCGAGATGATGGCGTCCGCGTACAGCAGGTACGCGAGCCACGCGACGCCGAGCAGCATCGAGAGGCCGGCGAGCGGGCCGGCGTCGCTGGCGTACCCCAGGTTGGCCCAGCCGCCCTGGAGCTTGCCGCCGGGGAGCGAGGTGATGAAGGCGATCTGCAGCGCGACGTAGATCACCATGGTGATCAGGATCGACCCGATGACCGCGAACGGGACGTTTCGCTGCGGGTTATCGGTCTCCCCGGCGAACTCGACGCCTTGCCGGAACCCGAGGTAAGCGAAGGCCACGCCGGCGGCGGGCAGCGAGGCGAACAACGCGCTCTCGCCGTACGGCGCGAAGCCGCCGAAGGTCGTGAGGTTCTCCGGGTGGAAGGTGACCGCGAAGAACACCACGATGACGAGCACGATCATGACCAGCTTCCACCACACCAGCACGTTGTTGAACCGCGCGAACGCCTTGACGCCCATGACGTTGATGAGGCTGTAGAGCAACATGAGGCCGACGGAGACGCCGAACCCGGCGCCGCTCAGTACCGCGCCGCCCGGCTTGTCCACCATCAGCCAGGGCAGGTACGGCGTCGCGTACCCGACAGACGCGAGCACCTCGATAGGCGTGACCGCCGCGGCGGCGAGCCAGGATGCCCAGCCGTTGCTGTACCCCGCGAAAGACCCGTGGGAGTACTGCGGGAAGCGGACCACCCCGCCGGCCACGGGGAACATCACGCCAAGCTCCGCGTAGACGATTCCGATGATCATGAACATCACGCCGCCGATGATCCAGGCGAAGATGGCCGATGGGCCGGCCTGTTGGGAGGCGTTGAAGGACCCGAACAACCATCCGGAGCCGATGATCGAACCGACTCCGGTGAACAGCAGGCCAAGCTTGCCGACGTCTTCCGTCGGCGCCGCCTGGCGGCGACCACACCCGGTGACACTAGGCTGGCACCGGAGGTGCGAAGGTGCCTGGTGGTCCTCCCGGCCTTCAAAGCCGGTGGACGGCGCGCAGCGTCGTCGGTGGGTTCGATTCCCATGCACCTCCGCGAACGTGCGGGTCGCTCATCTGGGGGTGCGCCCGCCTCCCCGCGACGCTGGGGATCCTCGGCGGGCACGCGACCTCGCGAATGCGCGTATCCGCGCGCCGGGCCTGGGTAGAGTTCTCTCTGTGCCAGACCTGACCAGCTCGGCCGACGACGACGGTAGCCCACCAGGTCCCTCTCCTCGACGTATTCTCTTCGTGACCGCCAACATGGGGGCGGGCCACAACGCGACCGCTTGGGCCGTCGAGCAGACGGCCCGTCGGGTGTGGCCCGGGTGCGAGAGCCGGTGGGTGGACACCCTCGACCTGATGGGGTTCTGGGTGGGCCCGACGTTCCGTCGCCTCTACGTCACCAATGTGCAGACCACGCCGTGGCTGTACGAGTTCTTCTACCGGTCGCTCTGGCGCTACCGGTGGTTCGCCGACGCCTCGAGGCGTTTCGTCGGGACGTGGAGCGGGCGTCGCCTCCGCCGCGTTGTCCGCGACTACGGACCCGACCTCATCATCTCCACGTACCCGCTCGGCAGTGCCGGGCTGGCCTGGCTGCGCCGACACCGCGGGCTCGACGTGCCGGCGGTCGCGTGGGTGTCCGACTTCGCTCCGCATCCGTTCTGGATCTATCGCGACCTCGACCTGCACTACGTGATGCATCAGGTCTGCGTGCCACGGGCACACGCCGCCGAGCCCGGGTCCGAGGTCCTCGTCGGCGCTCCCGCGGTCGCCGACGGCTTCGTTCCCGCCGACCGCGACGAGTCCCGTGGCGCAGTGGGGCTGCGTATGGACGCGTTCGTCGCGCTGCTGTCCTGCGGTTACTTCGGCTTCGGCACGGTGGAGAAGGCCGTCGACACGCTGCTGGCGGCCGACCCGCGGGTTCAGGTCGTCGCCGTATGCGGGCACAACGATCGGTTGCGCGAGCGTCTGACCGCCCGGGGGGTCGGCTCCGATCGTCTGCTGCCATTGGGTTGGGTCGACACCATGCCGACCTACATGGCCGCGGCCGACGTCATCGTCACCAACGCGGGCGGCGCCACCTCCCTCGAGGCGTTGGCCTGCGGCCGCCCCGTCGTCATGTTCGAGCCGATCGCCGCCCACGGTCGGGCTAACGCCGAGCTCATGGCGGACACCGGTCTGGCTCTGCTCTGCCGCACGCCGGAGGAGTTGGAAGGGATGGTCCGCACGCTGCTGGATCAGCCCGAGCGCCTGACCGAGCTGGAGAGCAGGGTACTCACCCACGCGCGGGCACGGACGCGGGACGACGACGTCCGCGCCCTCACGCGGCTTCCGCATCGGGGGCGCGGTCCGCTGCGTCGGGAGAAGGTACGCGCGGAGGACGCCTTCTTTCTCTACGCCGAGACCGATGCCGTGTCACAGATCCTCGGCGGGGTGGCGATCTTCGAGCAGGCCATCGGCCTCGACGACGTCATCGCGAAGGTGGGCGACGGGCTCGCGGACATGCCGGCGTTTCGGCGTCGTCTCGTCCACGCGCGTTCCCGGCTGCGCCGGCCGCGCTGGGCCGTCGACCACGCCCTCGACGTACGGCGCCACGTCACGGAACGCGTGCTCGGGACGGACGGAGAACCGCAGTCGTTCGAGGACCTCGTCGACGACTTCTTCTCGACACCCCTCGATCTCGGCCGCGCCCCTTGGGAGATCACCATCGTGCAGGGTCTCGACGGCGGGCGGTCCGCGGGGCTGATGAAGCTGCACCACGCCATCGGCGACGGCTTCTCGATCCCGGAGGCGTTGGGCGCGATCCTCGACGGCAACCCGCACGCGAACGGAGGGCCCCGTCGGAGCTCCTCCGCGGTCCGCATCTCGGGTTCCGCCCGCTCCCACGGTCTGGGCGACCGTGTCCGCCGTGCCGCCGGGGTGGTGGGCGGGGTGTGGCAGCTCGCCAGCAACGGCACGGCCCCGAGGACCAGCGTCAACGGACAGCTGTCCGGACCCAAGCGTCGGTGCGCGACGGTACGGCTGCCGGGGGCCGAGGTGCGGCGGGCCGCCCGGCTCCTGGACGTGGGCACGAGCGACCTCGTCCTCGCGGTGCTCGGCGACGCCCTGCACCGGCTGCTCATCGACCGCGGCGAGGACACCGAGGGGCGAACGCTCCGTTTCATGGTGCCCCGCACCTCGCGTACGGCCGCGAACTGGCGGTCGCCGGGAAATGACACGGCGGCGGTGTCTGTCGACGTTCCCATCGGCGCCATCGACCCAAGGGTCCGGTTGGCCGGGGTGCGCTCCGCGGTCACCCGTCAGGTCGACCGGGGTGCGCCCGAGGGGGCCCGCTTCGTCATGCACATCATGGGCGCACTTCCGGCCGCGATCCACGCGCGGGTCGCCCGCACTATCTATTCCTCGCGCTTCTTCAACCTGATCGTCTCGGTCATCCCAGGGCCGCGCCGGCCGCGGTACTTCAATGGGATCCGGCTGGTCGAGGCGTACCCTGTCATTCCGGTCGCCGACCGCGTCGGCCTGGCGATCGGGGTGATGCCCTGGGGAGAGGCGGTCGGCGTCGGGATTACCGCGGACGCGACGTTGGTTCCGGATATCAGCCGCCTCGTCTCGGCCGTTGAGGAGTCCTTCGCCGAGTTCAGAGCTGTGGCCCAGGAATGAGAGGGCATGTCCGGAGGCGCGAACGTCTACGTCGCCGTGCCAGCGGCTCTCGCCGCCGCGGCGAGCTTTGGGCTGACCGGGGTTCTCCAGCATCGCGCGACACGGCACGTTCCGTGGAGGGGCGCGCTGCAGCCCAGCCTGATCGTCGACCTGATCCGCCAGCCCATGTGGCTCGCGTCCATCATCGCCAACGTCGCCGGCATCGCTCTCCAGGTCGTCGCCCTCGACTACGGGCCTCTCGTCCTCATCCAGCCCCTGCTCGTCACGGGGTTGCTCTTCGCCGTGCTGTTCGGCGCGGCCATGGCCCGTCACCGTCCCGACCGTACGATGCTCCTCGGCGCGGGTGCGTGCATGGCGGGCCTCACCGCGTTCCTCGCCGTAGCGCGCCCGTCGGGTGGCTCCGGTCGTCTGACGCTCGATGAGGTCCTCCCGCTGGCCGCGGGCCTTGCCGCCATCCTCGCGATCTGCGTCTCCGTCGCCTCGAAGAAGTCCGGTGAGGTACGGGTTCTCGCGCTCGCTCTCGCCGCGGGGGTCCTTTACGGCATCACCGCCGGGCTCATCAAGGTGGTGGTCGGTCAGATGAACAGCGGCGGTTTCTTCGCGCCATTCGTCGACTGGACCCTGTACGCCGTCTGTGTCGTCGGCCCCGTCGGGTTCCTGCTCAACCAGAACGCCTACCAGGCAGAGGCCGTCGCCGCCCCCGCCCTCGCCGTCATCACGACCGTCGATCCCCTGATCGGCATCGGCATCGGCCAGATGTGGCTCGGCGAAAACATCCATACCGGCCTGGTTCCTGTCGTCGGCGAGGTCGTCGCGCTGATCGTGATGGCAGCGGGCATCACGGCGCTTTCCCACCGGGCGCCCCACCTGCGTCGCGAGGCGGTGCCAGCGCCACCGCAAGCCGACCCGGGATGGCGTGGCGGCCCGTCGCGCTCCCTCCGACATCGCTAGGTTCGATGCCGTTGTGCGCGCCTCCGGCACGACCAGGAGGCCCGCCGACGCCCGCAAGGTTCACGGACAGGTGAGAGGCTTGACACGTGGTGGACGACCTACGCCGTCGAGTGCCCAGGACTGACGCCGTACTGGCCGACCCCCGGCTTGCCGACGCCGAGCGGCGGCTCGGCCGCGGGCTCGTCAAGAACGCCGTCGCCGCAGCCCAAGGACGCGCCCGTGCCGGGGAGATCCCACCCGAGCGTGTACCCGACGCCGCGGTCGCGGCGCTCCCGCCTCGAGCGACGGGCCTGCGGCCGGTCATCAACGCGACAGGCGTGCTGCTGCACACGAATCTCGGGCGCGCCCCGCTCTCGGAGGCCGCCCACGAGGCTCTCGCCGTGGCGTCGGGATGCACGGATGTCGAGTTCGATCCCGAGACCGGGCGGCGCGGCAAGCGTGGGCGAGGGGCGCTGCGGGCCCTCGCCGAAGCGGTGCCGGCCGCCGAGGCCGTACACGTCGTGAACAACAACGCGGCCGGACTCGTCCTCGCCGCCACAGCTTTGGCGGCGGACCGCGAGATCGTCATCAGCCGGGGTGAGATGGTCGAGATCGGCGACGGCTTTCGCATCCCCGACCTCCTCGTGTCGACGGGCGCGCGGCTGCGGGAAGTCGGGACGACCAACCGCACCACGCTCCGCGACTACGGGGACGTGGTCGGCCCCCAGACCGGGTTCGTGCTCAAGGTCCATACCTCCAACTTCCGCGTCGAGGGTTTCGCCTCGTCGGCCACCGTCCGCGAGCTTTCGCGCCTCGGCGTACCCGTAGTGGCTGACATCGGCTCGGGGCTGCTCGCACCCGACCCGACGCTGCCCGACGAACCCGACGCCACGAGCATGCTCCGCGACGGCGCCGCGCTGGTGACCGCGAGCGGAGACAAGCTGCTCGGCGGGCCGCAGGTGGGTCTCCTGCTGGGACGCGCCGACCTCGTCGAGCGGCTCCGGCGGTATCCTCTCGCGCGGGCCCTGCGGGTGGACAAGCTCGCGATCGCCGCTCTCGAGGCGACACTGCGTGGTCCGGCCACACCGACCGCACGAGCCCTGCACGTCGACACACGTGAGCTTCGCCGCCGTGCGGACCAGCTGGCGGATGATCTCATCGCTGGCGGCATCGACGCCAGGGCGGTCGTCAGCGAGGCGACGGTCGGCGGGGGAGGTGCGCCTGGTGTGCCGCTGGCGAGCGCGGCGGTGAGCGTGCCCCCGCAGTTCGCGGAGCCCTTGCGCCGCGGCGAGCCCGCCGTCGTCGGCAGGGTCGACAGCGGCCGGCTGCTCCTCGACATGCGCGCGGTGCCCTCGTCGAGCGACGGTCCGCTGCGCGACGCTGTGCTCGCCGCACGGAAGAGGGCCGAAGGGGGCGGCCGCCAGTGAGGGTCATCGCTACCGCTGGTCATGTGGACCACGGGAAGTCGACGCTCGTCCACGCGTTGACGGACATGGAGCCCGATCGGTGGAAGGAGGAACACCGGCGCGGACTCACGATCGACCTCGGCTTCGCCTGGACAACACTGCCGTCCGGGGAGACTGTCGCGTTCGTGGACGTTCCAGGCCACGAACGCTTCGTCACGAACATGCTGGCCGGCGTCGGCCCGGTACCGGCCGTCATGTTCGTCGTGGCGGCCGACGAGGGATGGATGCCGCAGTCGGCCGAGCACCTCGCCGCCATCGATGCCCTCGGCGTCCGCCATGGCCTGCTCGTCGTTACCCGTAGCGATCTTGCCGACCCACGTCGAGCTCGCACTCGCGCCCTCGGCGAGATCGAAGACACCAGCCTCGGGGAGGTGGAGGCCGTCACGGTCAGCGGCGCGACGGGGCAGGGCGTCGATGAGCTCCGCGGGGCCCTCGATCGGCTGGTCGCCCAGCTCCCCGCGCCAGACCCCGAGGGACCCGTTCGCCTGTGGGTCGACCGCGCATTCACCATCCGCGGCGCGGGCACGGTCGTGACGGGCACCCTTCCCGCGGGCAAGCTCAGGACCGGTGACGAGCTCGTACTCGCGCCGGCTGGCCGGCGCGTCGCCGTGGAGGGCCTTCAGACGCTCGGACGTGACGCCGACTCGGCCTCCGCGGTCGCGCGGGCGGCCGTCAACATCCGGGGACTCGACCGCGGGCACGCGGGTCGGGGGATGGCGCTCATCACACCGGACAGGTGGTTCACGACCGACACCCTCGACGTGCGGCTCAGAGGCGACCCCGCGGACCGGTTGCCGAGCGAGCTCACCCTTCACATGGGAGCCGCGCGGGTTCTCGCCCGCGTTCGTTCCCTGGGCCCCGACACCGCAAGACTCAAGTTGGCGATCCCTCTCCCGCTGCATGTGGGTGACGTGGCGCTGTTGCGCAACCCTGGGGCGCGGCGGATCGCCGCCGGCGTCGTGGTCCTCGACGTGGACCCGCCCCATCTCGGGCGGCGCGGGGCGGCGTCTGCCCGCGCGCGAACCCTGGCGGGTATGAGCGATCACGCCGACGGGTACGCGGAGCTGCGCAGGCGCGGCCTGGTGCGCCGCCGACACTTGCTCGCCATGGGCTGTACGCCCCCTGACGCGCCCGGCGCCGGCGAGTGGCTGTGCGATCCGGACCTCTGGGCGTCGTTGCGGACTCGTCTGCGCGACCTCGTCGACGTCTACGCGAAAAGCCATCCGCTCGATCCCCGGCTGCCGCTGGAGGCGGCGCGCCGCACCCTCGGCCTGCCCGACCGGCGGCTCGCCGAGGTCCTGGCGGTGGAGGCACAGGACCTGTCCGTACGTGACGGCGGGCTCGTGAGCGGCGAAGCGGCGCCGGCACTCCCACCCGAGGTCGAGGCGGGCCTCGAGGCCATCCGCCGCGGCCTGGCCAACGCGCCCTTCGCCGCCCCAGAAGCGGGCTGGCTGGCCGACCTTGGCCTCACGCCCAAGCTGCTCGCCGCGGCCGTCCGTGCGGGCAGGCTGCTTCGTGTCGCGCAGGGTGTGTACCTTCTCCCCGACGCGCTCGAGCGGGCCACGGCCGTGCTCGTCGACCTGCCGGAACCGTTCACCGTCAGCGAGGCCCGCACGGCTCTCGGCACCTCGCGCCGGGTGGCGGTGCCCCTGCTCGAACTCCTGGACTCGCGCGGCGTCACCGAGCGCATCGACGACTCGGGCAGGCGCTCCCTCCGCGGCCGCGCGCCGGACCGATGACGTGCGCTCTCGGTTGCGACGGACACGTAGTCTGGTGGGTGAGTTGACCTTTCAACGGAAGGGGCGCCATGCTCGTCGATTCCTTCGGCCGTGTGGCGACCGACCTGCGGGTGTCGCTGACCGACCGCTGCAACCTTCGATGTGCGTACTGTATGCCGGCCGAGGGCCTTGACTGGCTGCCCAAGCCCGAGCTGCTGACCGACGACGAGGTGCTGGACCTCGTCCGCATCGCGGTTACCCGGCTCGGCGTGGAGGAGATCCGTTACACGGGCGGCGAGCCGCTGCTGCGCCGCGGGCTCGTCGACATCGTGCGTGGAACCGCGGAGCTGCGGCCACGGCCGGAGATCTCGCTGACGACCAACGCGATCGGGCTGGCCCGTAAGGCCGACGCCCTACGCGAGGCTGGCCTCGACCGGATCAACGTCTCGCTCGACACCCTGCGGCCGGAGACCTTCAAACGCCTGGCGCGCCGGGACCGTCTCGGTGACGTTCTCGACGGTCTCGCCGCCGCTCACGATACGGGTCTTCGGCCGGTGAAGATCAACGCTGTTCTCATGCGCGGGCTCAACGACGACGAGGCCGTTCCGCTGCTGCGCTACTGCGTGGACCACGGATACCAGCTGCGCTTCATCGAGCAGATGCCGCTCGACGCCCAGCACGGCTGGAGCAGGACGTCGATGATCACCGCGGATGAGATCCTCGACGTGCTCTCGAGCGCGTTCGCGCTGACGCCCGACGACCCCGGAAAGCGGGGGAGCGCTCCCGCGGAGGCGTTCCTCGTCGACGGGGGGCCGGCGCGGGTCGGTATCATCGGGTCGGTGACCCGGCCATTCTGCGCCGCGTGCGACCGGGTCCGGCTCACCGCTGACGGGCAGATCCGTAACTGCCTGTTCGCGCGCGAGGAGTCCGACCTCAGGGCCGCTGTGCGCGGGGGCGCGGACGACGAGGCCGTCGCCGAGCGGTGGAAGGCTGCCATGTGGACGAAGAAGGCCGGGCACGGCATCAACGACCCGGGCTTCCTGCAGCCCGCGCGCCCCATGGCCGCGATCGGGGGATGAGCTTTCAGCGTGCTTCGCTGCGCCGCGGCGCCCCGCCCTACGACGCGGTCCTGCTGGCCGGCGGACAAGCACGGCGCATGGGCGGCGTCGACAAGCCGCTGCTGAATGTCGGCGGGCGTACGCTGCTCGAACGCACCGCGGAGGCGGTGGGCGACGCCGAGCACCTTGTGGTCGTCGGGCCGCCCCGCTTGGCGCTGCCGGCGGCACGGGTCGTCCGCGAGAGCCCGCCTGGAGCTGGTCCCGTTGCCGCCCTGGGCGCGGGTCTGGCCCACGTCACCGGAGTCTGGGTGGCGGTGCTCGCGGCCGACCTCCCTTTCCTGAGCGCCGACGCCGTGCGAGCGCTTCGCGTACACGCCGGGCAAGGCGACGGAGCCGTGCTTGTCGACGGCGAGGGCGACGAGCAGTGGCTCGTCGGCGTCTGGCGGACCGTTTCTCTCCGGCGGGCGCTGCAGGGGTATACGGGGACCTCGATGCGTGGGCTGCTCGGTCCGATGCGCCCGGCGCGTGTATCGGCAGCGGGACAACGGAGCAGACCGCCGCCCTGGCTGGACTGCGACACCATGGAGGACATCGCGAACGCGAGGGAGTGGATGTGAACACGCTGGAGGAGTGGACGAAGGCCGTGTGCGTGGAGCTCGGGCTCGACGCGGAGGCCATCGACCGCGACCTGGTTCTTGACCTGACCCGCGACGTGGCCCACGGCGTCGCCCGTCCGGCGGCGCCGCTGACGGCATACATCGTGGGGCTGGCCGTCGGGCAGGGGATGCCCGCCTCCGATGCCGCGTCACGCGTGTCCGCGCTGACGACCGGATGGGGTAACAGCGAGCAGGAGTAGGCGCGTGGCCGTCTGCTCCCCGGATAAGACTCACGATGAAGCGACGCCGGGTGGCTACGGGGGCGAACCACCCGGCGTCGCACTCGCGGCGTTCCGACGGGGGCACGGAACGCCGGCGCGGGCGCTCCGACGGGGGACCAGAGCGCCGTATGCAATGCTACACCGCTTCGGCCGTCACCCGAAACGTGGCCGATGGCATCCGTTTCCACGTCTCGCGGTCCATGACACCAATTCTGGGCGGGCGGAGACTTTCCTACCTGCCTACCTCGTGATGACCGCTGCCAAGGCCTCGCGGATCGCGTCGCTCTTGGTCTGGAGTGCCGAAGCGGGCCTTCCGCTCCGGCTCCCGGCCGCCGTTCGCGATGACCACCGCGAAGTAGGGCAGCACAATCGCGGCGGCCATGGCCGCGATCTTCGCGGGAAGCGGGATCGGCACGAGGACCGCTACGAGGAGTCCGGCAGTGCGGATGCCCATCGTGATGAGGTACCGACGCTGTCGATGCGCGATGTCTCGTGACAGCGGCGACCGCGCGTCGGTGATGGTGTAGGAGTCCTCGTCCCTTCGTCCCTTCCGCACACTTCCACGCTACTCCTGACACCGAGAAGCCGTCCCCCAGCGACCTCTCGACGGCGTTCGGGAACCCCTCGGGGAAGGGGCAGGCTCCCGAGCGGAGTGTCCGCCGGAGGAGCACGATGCCGCCGAAGGCGGCCGTCCGCCCGCAGGCCCACCGGGGGTGGCGGGGCGAAGCCATGGGGGCGACAGACTGCGGAGTCTCGGGAGCACGTGAACCGAAGCCAGGAGGTCCGAAGGACCGACGCCCGCGAGGTTCACCAGCAAGCTCAGAGCGCCTGGCTCACCGAGCTCATGTTGAAGCCCTCGACGCGTACGGGCGGCATCGCCGCCCGGGTGAACCAGTCGTTCCACTCTCGCGGCAGCGTGGCCTCCGCGCCGCCGACCTCGGCCAGCCTGCCGAGCATGTCGAGCGGGCTCTCGTTGAACCGGAAGTTGTTGACAGCCCCGACGATCTCGCCGCCCTCGACGAGGTACACGCCGTCGCGGGTGAGCCCGGTGAGCAGCAGCGTTTGTGGATCGACCGGGCGGATGTACCACAGGCTGGTGAGCAGCAACCCACGTTCGGTACGCCGCACGAGGTCGTCGAGCGAGCCAGTGTCAGTGCCTGGGTCAGTGTCCGGGCCGGGGCCCTCGAGGATGAGGTTGTCGACGTACGGCGTCGGGGCCATTTCTGTGAGCTCCGCGGAGTGCCGGGTCTGCAGCAGCGCCGCGAGCCTGCCGTCACGGATCCAGGCGGTGGGTCGGAGCGGCAGCCCGTTGTCGAACACCGAGGTCACGCGGCTCGAAGCATGGGCGACGACGAAGGGAGCGCAGGCCAGTCCCGGTGCCCAGGGGTCGCTGCGCAAGGTGACAGGAATGTTCGCGACCGCCTCCCCGACGCGCGTGCCGCCACCCGCCCGGCTGAAGACGGTACGGCCGTCGTGCGC
>JBOHCT010000048.1:0-21938 GCA_050699055.1 Streptosporangiaceae bacterium
CCGCCCCAGGTGGCAGCGCGTAAGATGCCGCAAACGTCGGCGCACCCTGTTGCGTACGACCGCGCCGCCGACGGCCCGTCCCACAGCGAAGCCCACCAACGCGGGGGCACCGGCTTCCGCGCAGCGCTGCACATGGACGACGAGCAGCGGGCGCCGCGCGCGTCTCCCGCGCCGCACCGCGCGCGTGAAGTCCTGGCGCCGACGCATGCGCGAGTCGGCCGGGAGCAAGGCGGGCTGCTCTCAGGCCGCCAGCCTGCCCCGGCCCTTCGCGCGCCGGGAGCGGACGATCGCGCGGCCGGCGCGGGTCCGCATACGGGCACGGAAGCCATGGGTGCGGTGGCGACGACGATTGTTCGGCTGGTACGTACGCTTCACCTGTTACTCCCATGGGTGGTGGTCCCGGCAGGGGTACACCCGCCTGGGCGGGTGAGACATGTTATGTCGTTGCGGTCGAGTGCGTCGGACCCACGCTATTGGTCCCGGGATGCTCGACCGTCGTACGTTACCGGGTCGGGCGCTTTCGGACCAAACCGAGCACGTCCACGCGGGGGCGTCGCGACTCGCACACGCGGGCGCGGGCGAACCAGACAGCCGGCACGAACAAGCGAGAAGGGGTTGTGGACGACGGCTTGATGCGGCACCGTCAAGAGGGTTAGTTTCGCTCGACCGGACCTTCCCCCCAGCCGTCTGCTCGGCGGTTCGTTCTCGGCCCGAGGGTCGTTCACGTTGTCCGGACTGTCCCGTTCTGTCCGCATGCACACCTTGTGGACAGAGCTGTTGAAAGCGGAGGTAGGACCTCCGAGTCAACCCCGCGACCCGCGACGCCTCGCGCACACGGGTCGCCCGACGAGAGTGGACTGCCGGTGCCTGATGACTCCCTTGACCTCGCGTCGATCTGGGCCCGGTCGCTGGAGGGGCTTTCTGGCGGCTCCGTGCCGCCTCAGCACCGGGCGTGGCTGAGCCTGACGAGACCGCTCGCCCTGGTCGAGGACACCGCCCTGCTCGCGGCGCCCAACGAGTTCGCCAAGGACGTGCTCGAAGCGAAGCTGCGTCCGCTCATCGTGGACGCCTTGTCTCGCGAGCTCGGCCGCGACGTGCGAGTGGCGGTCACCGTCGAGCCGACGGTGGTCGACCCGAGCGCGGACGAGCCGGCCGAGGACCAGCCGGCCGGGGCGGAGGACCCGTCCGAGCGACCTCCCGCGACCACCGACCCCTTGGACCGTCCGGACCTCGGCGCGGGCACGCCCCGCCACGCCGTGGATCCCCCACACCTGAACCCGAAGTACACCTTCGACAGCTTCGTCATCGGGTCGAGCAACCGCTTCGCCCACGCCGCCGCCGTCGCCGTGGCCGAGGCCCCCGCCAAGGCCTATAACCCGCTGTTCATCTACGGTGGCTCCGGGCTCGGCAAGACCCACCTCCTGCACGCTGTCGGCCACTACGCGCAGAGCCTCTTCCGGGCGGCCAGGGTGCGTTACGTCAGCTCGGAGGAGTTCACCAACGACTTCATCAACTCCATCCGCGACGGCAAGGCCGACGGGTTTCGCCGTCGGTACCGCGACGTCGACATCCTTCTGGTCGACGACATCCAGTTCCTCGAGAACAAGGAGCAGACCCAGGAGGAGTTCTTCCACACCTTCAACACGCTGCACAACGCGAACAAGCAGATCGTGATCTCCAGCGACAGAGCGCCCAAGCAACTCATGACGCTGGAGGATCGCCTGCGCAACCGCTTCGAATGGGGACTGCTGACCGACATCCAGCCGCCAGAGCTCGAGACCCGCATCGCGATCCTGCGCAAGAAGGCCGTACAGGAGGGTCTGACGGCCCCTCCTGAGGTTCTCGAGTACATCGCAAGCAAGATCGTCACAAACATCCGCGAGCTCGAGGGCGCGTTGATCCGGATCACGGCGTTCGCGAGCCTGAACCGCCAGTCGGTCGATCTCTCTCTCGCCGAGATCGTGCTCAAGGACCTGATCCCCGCGGGTTCCGAGGACGAGCCGGCGATCACCTCCGGCGCGATCATGGCGCAGACGGCGGCGTACTTCGGGCTCTCCGTCGACGATCTGTGCGGCGCGTCCAGGTCGCGTGTCCTTGTCACCGCCCGGCAGATCGCGATGTACCTCTGCCGCGAGCTGACTGACCTGTCACTCCCGAAGATCGGCCAGCAGTTCGGCGGCCGTGATCATACGACCGTGATGCACGCCGACCGCAAGATCCGTTCCCTGATGGCGGAGCGCCGGTCCATCTACAACCAGGTCACAGAGCTCACCAACCGCATCAAGTCACAGGCCCGGCGGGGCTGAGCGATGCGGCGGGTACGTGACACGTCGGTAACCCCTCGTGCACAGCTTGTGGAAAACCCTGTGGACATGTACGTGGAAGGTCGGTGGACGACGAACCGAAAGGTGGGGACGTGGGGTGGACACACCCTGCCCGTCCCCACCCGCGAATCTCCCGTCCCCGTGACTTCCACAGGGCTCGTGGCCGCGACTTCGCGTCCGACCTGCGGCGACCACGGTCTTCCACACTGTCCACGCCCCCTACTACGACGACGACGAGATACTGCTCTAAGAGAAAAGAACTAACGTCACCGTGGATCCGGACCGGAGCCAATGACCTCATCCACCACACGCCGGCGCCGGTCGCACCGAGAACAGGAGGGCAAGACCAGTGAGACTCCGTGTCGACCGCGACGCCTTCGCGGACGCAGTGGCGTGGAGCGCGCGGACACTGCCGTCGCGTCCATCCGTGCCGGTTCTCGCCGGCATGCTCCTCGAGGTCTCGGGGGCGGGCTCCGACGCTCATCTCCGGCTGTCGAGCTTCGACTACGAGGTCTCGACCCAGACCACGATCGGTGTGCACGCCGGCGAGCCGGACAGGCTGCTCGTATCGGGGCGCCTGCTCGCCGAGATCACCCGCAACCTTCCTTCGCAGCCCGTCGACATGGAGACCGATGGGACCAAGCTCGTCCTCACCTGCGGCAGCGCCCGGTTCACCCTCCTGACCCTCCCGGTAGAGGACTACCCGAGTCTCCCCGACATGCCCCCGCGGTCCGGGCTGATCGCGGGTGACGTCTTCACGACCGCCGTGACCCAAGTCGCCGTCGCGGCGGGTCGTGACGACACCCTGCCGATCCTGACGGGCGTGCGTCTCGAACTCGAGGGCGAGGGCATCACGATGGCGGCCACCGACCGCTACCGCCTCGCTGTCCGCGATCTCTCATGGAAGCCGGAGCGGCCGGACCTCTCCACAGAGGCTCTGGTCCCTGCCCGCACCCTCGCCGACACGGCGCGGGCCCTCTCCCCCGGCACCGAGGTCGAGGTCGCCCTGTCCGATAGCTCGGCGGGGGAGGGCATGATCGGCTTCGAGGGCGGTGGCCGCCGTACGACCACCCGTCTGCTCGAGGGAGAGTTTGTCAAGTATCGTTCGCTGCTGCCGAGCGAGACAGCCACCCGCGTCGACGTCGAGATCGCACCGTTCGTGGAAGCGGTCAAGCGGGTGTCACTCGTGGCAGAGCGCGGTACCCCCATCAGGCTGGCGTTCTCCGCGGGCGAGATCGTTCTCGAGGCGGGTACCGGCGACGAGGCCCAGGCCGTCGAGGCCGTCCCGGCCACGCTCGAGGGTGATGACGTCCAGATCGCCTTCAACCCCGGCTTCCTGCTCGACGGTCTGAATGTCCTTGGGTCCGACGCCGCGCGGCTCGAGTTCACCACCCCGACCAAGCCCGCCATGATCATTCCAACGCCGGCGGACGACTCGGCCGGGCCTGACTACCGGTACATCCTCATGCCGGTACGACTGTCCTCGTGACCGGTGATTCGCGCACTCCCGAAGCGAGGAGGCCCGAAGGGCCGACGCCCGCGAGCGTCACACACAATGATTACGGTGCGGTGGTGTGCTCCCGAGCGGAGCGTCCGAGGGCCGAGGAGCACCAGCAACAGAGGGGAGCGTTGGCTGTGCAGATCGGCATGGTTGGTCTCGGGCGCATGGGCGCGAACATGAGCGAGCGCCTGCGCCGCGCCGGACACACCGTGGTGGGCTACGATCGCGCCCCGGACAAGCGCGATGTCGCGAGCCTTCGCGAGCTCGTGGCGGCGCTGGCGACTCCCCGGGTCGTGTGGGTGATGGTGCCGTCAGGTGATCCGACGCGGGAGACCATAGACGAGCTCGGCGACCTGCTGGCCGGCGGCGACCTGGTCGTCGACGGCGGCAACTCTCACTACGTCGACGACCAGGAGAATGCCCGATGGCTCGGCACTCGGCGCGTCGGGTTCGTCGACGTGGGCGTCAGCGGCGGCGTCTGGGGCCTTGGGGAGGGCTACGCGCTGATGGCCGGCGGCGACGAGGCTCACGTCGCCCGCCTCCGACCGCTGTTCGAGGCGCTGAAGCCACCCGGCCATGACGGCTTCGTGCACGCCGGGACGGTGGGGGCGGGCCACTTCACCAAGATGGTCCACAACGGCATCGAGTATGGCCTCATGCAGGCCTACGCCGAGGGGTACGAGCTGATGGCGGCGAGCGAGCTCGTCGAGGACATCCCCGCCGTCGTCAGGAGCTGGCATGAGGGCACGGTCGTACGCTCGTGGCTGTTGGATCTCCTCGTCCGCGCACTCGACGAGGACCCTCGGCTCGCCGGCTTGCGGGGCTACGCCGCCGACTCCGGCGAGGGGCGCTGGACGGTGCAGGCGGCGGTCGACCACGCCGTCCCCATGCCGGTCATCAGCGCCGCTCTGTTCGCGAGGTTCGCGTCCCGCCAGGACGACTCGCCAGCGATGAAGGTCGTAGCGGCCCTCCGTCAGCAGTTCGGCGGGCACGCGGTCACCACGACCGACGCCGGCGGCTGAGGCGGGCCGCGATGCGCGTCAGCCAAGTCTCGCTGCGGGACTTCCGGTCCTACTCCCACGCGGAGGTGTCGCTCGATCCGGGGGCGACGGTCTTCGTCGGCGCCAACGGAGAGGGCAAGACCAACCTTCTGGAGGCGGTCACCTACGCCGCCACGCTCGGCAGCCACCGGGTCGCCACCGACATGCCGCTCGTCCGCCGCGGGACCGACCGTGCTGTCCTACGCGTAGGGGTCCGCGACGGCGACCGTGAGACCCTCGTCGAGATCGAGATCAACCCCGGGCGCGCCAACCGGGCCAGGCTCGGCCGTGCGCCCGTGCCACGTCCGCGGGACGTCCTCGGGACGCTACGGGTCGTATTGTTCTCACCTGATGACATCGCGCTGGTCAAGGGCGATCCGGGCGAACGCCGGCGTTACCTCGACGATCTTCTCGTCGCCCGTGCCCCCCGCTACGCGGGCGTACGTGGGGACTACGAGCGGGTGCTCAAGCAGCGCAGCACCCTCCTCAAGTCCGCGCCCGCCGCCGGCAGAAGGGGTGACGTCGACAGCACGCTCGACGTATGGGACACACACCTCGCACGGGCCGGGGCGGTCCTGCTCGCCGGGCGCCTCGCCCTCGTGTCCGAGCTCGGTCCACTTGTGCAGAAGGGCTACGACGCCCTCGCCGGCGGGGGGAGCACGTCGCTCGACTACGTCAGCTCACTGGGCGAGGACGTCCCGCTCCATCCCGACATGGAGCACCTTCGCGGGGCGCTCACCGAGGCGCTGGCGAGGGCTCGGCGTGCGGAGCTGGAGCGCGGGGTCTGCCTGGTCGGCCCGCACCGCGACGAGCTGCTGCTCCGGCTCGGCGAACTGCCCGCCCGAGGGTACGCCAGCCAGGGCGAGTCGTGGTCGTACGCGCTGTCGCTTCGTCTCGCGGCGTATGAGCTGCTCCGCGCCGACGGCGGCGACCCTGTCCTGTTGCTCGACGACGTGTTCTCCGAGCTCGACGTGGCCAGGCGCCGCCGCCTGGCCGACGTCGTCGCACCCTGCGAACAGGTGCTCGTCACCGCTGCCGTGTCCGATGATGTCCCGGAGATCCTGACCGGTGCCCGCTACGACGTGGGCGAAGGCGAGGTACGCCGTGTCGACGCCTGACCCGCATGAGCGCGACGTCCCGGCCGACGCCGGTGTGGAGAGCACGGACGCGGCGGATGCCGGGGAGCGGGCGCGAGAGGCGCTGCGTGAGGCGAAGACCGATGCCCGACGGCGCGGGGTCCGACGCGGCGGCGATCGTTCGGCGACGAGGAGGACACGCGCCCGCGCCCGCACCGACGACCCCCTTCCCCTCGGGGCCGTGATCGACGAGCTCCTCGACGTCCGGGGCTGGCGGGGCCCGACGGCGGTCGCCGGCGTGTTCTCCCGCTGGTCAGAGGTGGTCGGCCCGGAGGTTGCCGCCCACACTGTGCCCGAGACGTACGACGAGGGCGAGCTGGTCGTCGTCGCCGACTCCCCCGCCTGGGCCACTCAGGTTCGCCTGCTCGCGCCGACGCTTGTGCGTCGTCTCTGCGAGGAGCTCGGCGACGGCGCCGTGCGGCGGGTACGCGTCCGGGGGCCCGGCGGTCCACGAAGACGGGCGGGAGAATGGGGGCGGGCCGATCGGCGCTCACGCGGCGTGTGAAGCTGACGACGTCCCTCACGTGTGGGGGGACTCCTGCTCGTCCAAGTTCGGGCCTCTCGCGCCGACACGGCGCCGTCGAGAGGCCACTTAAGGCAACTTCCGGCAGCGCCACCAGGTAGACTAGACCAGTGTTCCCGGACATTTTGCTCGCGTGGATCAGGGTGCGGTGCGTTCGCATGATCCCGGCAGGAGGACTTATTGCCCGTGTCCTATGACGCTCGTTCGATAACCGTTCTCGAAGGACTGGAAGCCGTACGCAAGCGCCCCGGCATGTACATCGGATCCACCGGGGAACGCGGGCTGCACCACCTGGTACATGAGGTCGTCGACAACTCGGTCGACGAGGCGCTCGCCGGCTTCTGCGACAGGGTTCATGTCACGCTGCGCGCGGACGGCGGGGTTCGCGTCGAGGACAACGGTCGCGGGGTTCCTGTCGGCGAGCACCCGGTCGAGAAGCGCCCGGCCGTCGAGGTCGTCCTCACTACCCTGCACGCCGGCGGCAAGTTCGACGGGAAGTCGTATGCAGTCTCCGGCGGCCTGCACGGCGTCGGTGTCTCCGTCGTCAACGCCCTCGCGGCGCGTCTCGAGGTCGAGATCCACAACGGTGGCTATACGTGGACACAGAGCTACTCGAAGAGCAAGCCGGACGGGCCGCTTACGCGGGGTACGGCTACAGAAAGCACCGGGACGATCATCACCTTCTGGCCCGACGACTCGATCTTCGAGACGACGTCCTTCAGCTATGAGACCCTCGCCCGCCGGCTGCAGGAGATGGCCTTCCTCAACAAGGGCCTCACGATCGTCCTGCGCGACGAGCGGCCGGAGTTCACAGACGGCGAGCCGTTCCAGACGACCTACCGCTACGAGGGCGGCATCGAAGACTTCGTCCGTCACCTGAACACCTCGAAGGAGCCAGTCCACAGCAGCATCATCGGGTTCACCGAGGAGAGCGACGGCATCGCCCTCGAGGTCGCGATGCAGTGGAACCACTCCTACGCCGAGTCCGTCCACACCTTCGCCAACACGATCAACACCGTCGAGGGCGGTACCCACGAGGAAGGGTTCCGCGCCGCTCTCACCTCGGTCGTCAACCGCTACGCCAAGGAGCAGAAGCTGCTCCGCGAGGGTAAGGACGAGAACCTCACCGGCGAGGACGTCCGCGAGGGGCTCACGGCGATCATCTCGGTCAAGCTGGCCTCGCCGCAGTTCGAGGGGCAGACCAAGACAAAGCTCGGTAACACGGAGGCCAAGTCCTTCGTGCTCAAAACCTGCAACGATCACCTGCGCGACTGGTTCGAGCGCAACCCCGGCGAGGCCAAGGAGATCGTCAGCAAGACGCTTCAGGCCTCTCGCGCCCGCATCGCCGCCCGCCAGGCGCGCGACCTTACCCGGCGCAAGAGCCTGCTGGAGACGACCTCGCTACCAGGCAAGCTCTCCGACTGCCAGTGGACAGACCCCGGCAAGTGTGAGATCTACGTCGTCGAGGGCAACTCCGCCGGCGGCTCCGCGAAGGGCGGCCGGGACCCACGTTTCCAGGCGATCCTCCCGATCCGCGGCAAGATCCTGAACGTGGAGAAGGCCCGCATCGACCGCGTCCTGCGCAACAACGAGGTCCAGGCCCTGATCACCGCGCTCGGCACCGGCATCCATGACGACTTCGACATCGCCAAGCTGCGGTACCACAAGATCGTGATCATGGCCGACGCCGACATCGACGGCCAGCACATCCGTACCCTGCTGCTCACCCTGCTGTTCCGCTTCATGAAGCCGCTGGTCGAGGCCGGCCACGTCTTCCTCGCCCAGCCACCGCTGTACAAGATCAAGTGGGATCGCCGCGGCGACGACGTCGAGTACGCCTTCTCCGACCACGAGCGCGACGCGATCATCGAGAGCGGCATTGCCGCGGGGAAGAGGGACCCGCACGCGCACGACGGCGTGCAGCGGTTCAAGGGGCTCGGTGAGATGAACGCCCAGGAGCTGTGGGCGACGACGATGAGCCCGGAGGGCCGCGTCCTCCTCCAGGTCAGCCTCGACGACGCCGCGCAGGCCGACGACCTGTTCAGCGTGCTGATGGGTGAGGACGTCGAGTCCCGCCGCCAGTTCATCCAGCGCAATGCCAAGGACGTCCGCTTCCTCGACATCTGACGACCCAGAGAAGGACAGGTTCCTCTCAGTGCCTGACGTGAACACCCCCGACACGCCGTACGACCGGACCGAACCCGTCGACATCCAGGTCGAGATGCAGCGCAGCTATCTCAACTACGCGATGTCGGTGATCATCGCTCGTGCGTTGCCCGACGTCCGCGACGGCCTGAAGCCGGTCCACCGCCGCGTGCTGTACGCCATGTACGACGGCGGCTACCGGCCCGACCGCGGCTACTTCAAGTGCGCGAGGGTCGTCGGCGATGTGATGAGCAACTACCATCCGCACGGCGACTCGGCGATCTACGACACGCTCGTACGTCTCGCCCAGGCGTGGTCGATGCGGATGCCGCTCGTCGACCCCAACGGCAACTTCGGATCCCCCGGTAATGACCCGGCCGCTGCGATGCGGTACACCGAGTGTCGCCTCACGCCGCTCGCCATGGAGATGCTGCGCGACATCGAGCGCGACACCGTCGACTTCCAGGCGAACTACGACGGGCGCTCGCAGGAGCCCGTCGTCCTGCCGAGCAGATTCCCGAACCTCTTGGTCAACGGCTCGGCTGGCATCGCGGTCGGCATGGCTACGAACATCCCGCCGCACAACCTCCGCGAGGTGGCCTCGGGCATCCAGTGGCTTCTCGAGTACCCGGACGCCGGTGACGATGAGCTGCTCGAGGCGCTGCTGGCGCGGGTCAAGGGCCCGGACTTCCCGACGGGAGCGCTGATCGTCGGCCACAGGGGCGTCGAGGACGCCTACCGCACCGGCCGCGGGTCGATCACGATGCGCGCGGTCGTCGACGTCGAGGAAGACACCAAGGGACGGTCCAACCTCGTTGTCACCGAGCTGCCGTACCAGGTCAACCCGGACAACCTTGCCCTCAAGATCGCGGAGCTGGTCAAGGACGGCCGCATCCAGGGCGTGGCCGACGTCAGGGACGAGACGAGTGGCCGCACCGGCCAGCGGCTGGTGATCGTCCTGCAGCGCGGTGCCATACCCAAGGTCGTCCTGAACAACCTGTACAAGCACACGCAGCTGCAGGAAACCTTCGGGGCCAACATGCTGGCGCTGGTGGACGACGTGCCCCGCACGCTGCGCCTCGACCAGATCGTTCGCCACTACGTCCATCATCAGATCGACGTCGTCGTCCGGCGTACGCGCCACCTGCTGCGCAAGGCCGAGGAGCGCGCCCACATCCTGCGGGCCCTCCTCAAGGCCCTGGACCGGCTCGACGACGTCATCAACCTGATCCGCGGCAGCGAGTCGGCCGACGTCGCGAAGACGGGCCTCATGGAGATGCTGGAGATCGACGAGATCCAGGCCCGTGCGATCCTCGACATGCAGCTGCGCAGGCTGGCGGCGCTCGAGCGTCGGCAGGTCGTCGACGAGTACGACGAGCTGATGAGCCGCATCGCTGACTACAACGACATCCTGGCCTCTCCGGAGCGACAGCGCACGATCGTCGGTGGCGAGCTGCGGCAGGTCGTGGACAAGTACGGTGACGAGCGGCGTACGCGCGTCATCCCCTACGACGGCGACGTGAGTGCCGAAGACCTCATCGCCGAAGAGGACGTCGTCGTCACGATCACCCACGGCGGGTACGCCAAGCGGACCAAGATGGACGCCTACCGGTCGCAGCGTCGCGGGGGGAAGGGCGTACGCGGCGCCGAGCTCAAGCAGGACGACATCGTCGAGCACTTCTTCGTGACGACGACTCACCACTGGATCCTGTTCTTCACGAACAAAGGCCGGGTGTACCGCGCGAAGGCGTACGAGCTGCCGGAAATGTCGCGGTCCGCGCGCGGCCAGCACGTCGCGAACATGCTGGCGTTCCAGCCCGACGAGTACATCGCCGAGGTGATGGCCCTCCGCGACTACCAGGACGCGCCGTACCTCGTGCTCGCCACGAAGGGCGGATTGGTCAAGAAGTCGCGTCTCACCGACTTCGACTCACCGCGCTCCGGCGGCATCATCGCGATCAACCTGCGCGGGGAGGACGAGGTCATCGGTGCCCGGCTCGTCGACGCGGGCGAGGACCTCATCCTCGTCAGCCGTGGCGCGTTCTCGATCCGCTTCCACGCCGATGACGCGTCGCTGCGGCCCATGGGCAGGGCAACGTCGGGCGTCGTCGGCATGCGGTTCTCCGACGGAGACGAGCTGCTGGGGCTGTACGTCGTGCGTGACGGGGCCGACCTGCTGGTGGCCACCGAGGGCGGCTACGCCAAGCGGACATCCACCGACCAGTATCCGGTCCAGGGGCGCGGGGGCAAGGGTGTCCTCACCGCCAAGATCGTGTCGAGACGCGGCGGCCTTGTAGGAGCCTTGATGGTGCGGCCGGGCGAGGAGGTCTTCGCGATCACCTCGAGCGGCGGCGTAATCCGGACGCAGGCGAGCGGGGTCAAGAGGTCTGGGCGGCAGACTATGGGGGTACGCCTCATGCACCTCGCCAAGGGTCACACCGTCGTGGCGCTGGCCCGCAACGCCGAGTCCGTCGAGGAGAGTGAGACGTGAGCTCTCATCACCCCGGGCCGTCTCAGACCGAGTCGTTCGCGCGACAGCGCAGCTCACCCACGAACCCCCGCACCCCCGCCGGGGCCGATGAGCGTCCGACCGACGGAGGGGAGGGAAGTACTCGGACGGCCATGGGGACCCGGGCCACGACCGCCCCGCAGGGCGGGGGGCCTCGACAGGCGCGGCTGCGGGTCAGCAAGGTCGATCCGTGGTCGGTGACGAGGTTCACGTTCGTCCTGAGCCTTGTGTGTTTCGTCGTGTTCTTCGTGGCTGTGGCCGTGCTGTGGCTGGCCCTCGATGTCCTGGGCGTCTTCGACGCCGTGGCCGGTCTCGTTCGGAGCCTCACGGCGGCCGGCAGTAGCAGCGGGGTCGATGCGGCGCCGTGGTTCGCGGCCTCGCGCATCCTCGGGTATGCCGCTTTGATCGGGGCGTTCAGCGTGGTCATCTTCACCGCGCTGTCGGCGCTGGGAGCCTACATTTACAACATCGTGACCGACCTCGTCGGTGGGGTCGAGGTGACGCTCAGCGAGCCTGAGTGACGCGGCTCGCGTCCGACCCGAGCTGCGGTGTATGTCTGAGGATCCGCGCCACTGGAAGCGCGTTCGCTCAGACGTCGGCCGAGCGGCGGCCAGGTGTCTGAGCGCCCGTGACCCGGGTGGCCCGCCCGTTCAGGCGACCGCTGGTCCGCGTTCCGTGTACCCCACCTCGTTGGTACGCTTACGTGTCGCAAGGGCCTGTAGCTCAGTCGGTCAGAGCGCATCCCTGATAAGGATGAGGTCGATGGTTCAAGTCCATCCAGGCCCACCAGCACAGACTCCTGCTCGCCGGACCCAGAGTCCAGCCCGAGCTCTGCGACCTCGCCGACCGGCTTGACGCCCTCACCCTGACACACCCACGGCGCCTCGCTGGTGAGCGAGCAACACCGAAGAACGCTGTACGGCTGGTCACCCGCCCATCTGCCAGGCCCATTCTCCCGATAGCCTCGACTTGCTCTGAGTGGCTGGACCGTTGAGGCTCGGGGGTTCACACCGAGCGCGCAGGAAGCCGTTTCGTCGAACTGCCCCGGAGGGACATCATGCCGACCGCCTGGCCGCCTGCCTTGGCCGACATCCGGATACGGGCACAGCGCAATAGAAGAGCGACCATCCTGGCTGCCCTGGAATACCCCGCCAGCACCACCCAGATCGGCCTCCACGCTGTCCCTGCCCGTAGGCGCTGTGGGTAACCATCTCCGCGCCCTAGGGGAGACGGGCCTCGTCGCCCTGGCCACCACCGCCGGTAGCCGATCGTCAGCGCCGGGCGCACCGATCGGCGAAGTATTCGAGGGTGCTGGCAGTGTACGTGAGATCGCCGGTGACGTACACCGTCGTGCGGCCGGACGACGTCTCGAGCTCAGCGTGTAGAAGCGGTGCGCTCGTCGACTGCCGCAGCACGCCGCACCGGCGAGCCTGAACGTGGAGGACGGCTACCGCCGGCAAGGGAACCGACTGTTGCTTCCCTTGTCGCTCGGGCAGCGTGAGCCACACACGAGCGCCAGGGACGTGGCTTCGTACCTGCGCGAGACGCGGCGTCGACGGTGGCCTGCCACCCTCACCGTCCGCACGCGTGGCGGCGCCAAGGCGCAGCCGGAGCGTGAGGCTGCCGTCGGGGCGCCGGGAGACGTGGATGGTGGTCAGTCGGAGGTGCAGGTGTCGGTGCTGGTGGCACATCGTGACCCGGAAGTTCGTCAGGCTCGCCAGGGCGTACGACGGTCCGAGCAGCACGTGGGTGGCGACCCAACGCTTGTCCCCTCCCGCTCTGTGTACCCGCAGCCGCACCGTGCCGATGCTCGTCGGTACCCCACTACAGATGGGAGAAAGCACGTACCAGACCTCCGCGGACCCGTGTTTGATGACAGTCTGCGGATCGTGCAGGCCGCCAGACTCCACCGCGAAGCCGGGGACGTCCATCCGTACCCTGTCCACGGTGACCCGGTACCGGCTGAGGTTGCGCAGGCGAAGGCCGACCTGTGCCGTGTCGCGGACCGAAGCCTGGGACATGTACAGCCCCGCCTCGAACCGGACGCGCGGCGCGTGCTGGCTTGCCGCCCAGTTGTGTACGCCGTACCCGCCGAGCGCCAGACCGACGCAGAACGCGAGCGCGACCGTACCCCGGACGCGCCACCGGGACGGCAGACGGCCCCACCGCGGCGGACCCTCCGACCCGCTGGTGAGAACATCGCGATCGGCGTGGCTCTCACGATCGCGCCCCATGGCGGCATCGTAGGCCGGAAGCCTTGGAACAAGCTGGGTCGGTGGGCTGGTCAGGCGCAGGCACGGCATGTGCCCTTGGTATGTCCCAGTTCCCCGGCTACAGCCCCCGCACAATGATCTGTACCAGCGGCAACGCAGGTCACCGGGCGCGGACGGCGATTGAGCGAGAGTACCGAAGGGGAACAGTTCCGCCGGTACGCTGGTTGATCGTCCTTGTGGGCAGGACACTGCCTACAGAGTGAAGCGCGTCAGCGTGGGGACACCGTGGCTGAGGAAACACAGTCAGTCCAGGTAGAGGAAACGGCGCTACCGGGCATCGGGCTGCGGCACGACTTCGCGACCCAGTCCGGTCGGCGTGTCGGCGTGGTCTCGCACCGCACCGGCCGGCGTGATCTTGTCGTCTATGACGAGACTGATCCGGAGGCCTGCCGGGAGTCGATCCCGCTGAACGGAGAAGAGGCCGACGCGTTGGCGAACTTCCTCGGCGCGCCGCGTGTGGTCGAGCGGCTTGCCACCCTGCACGAGCAGGTCCAAGCTCTGGTGACCAGCCAGTTGCGCATCGCCTCCGGCTCCCGCTACGACGGCCAGACACTCGGAGACACGCAAGCGCGTACACGTACGGGCGTGTCGGTGGTGGCGGTGCTCCGGAGGCGCGGTGCAGTCCCCTCGCCCAAGCCGAACTACCGCCTGCACGGCGGAGACACGCTGATCGTCGTCGGCACCGCGGAGGGGATCGCGGCCCTGGCAGACATCCTGGCTAGTTGATAAACGGGGTACATGCACACCACGGTCCTGCTCGTCGAGCTCGGGGCCGTCATTTTCGGTCTTGGTGTGCTCGGCAGGCTCGCGCGGCTAGCACCGCGCTCGGGGTCGCCATCGCCGCGGTGATCGTCGTGCTGCTGATAGCGCTGCGGTTCGGGCACCTGATCAGCCGGCTAGCCCGGACGACGAGGTGCTCCTTCTCCTGGTCTTCGGGCTCGCGCTGCTCGTCGGCGGCATCGCGACCCAGTTCCAGGTGTCCGACGCCGTTGGCGCGTTTCTCGTCGGTATCGCGTTGTCAGGCCGCGTCGCGGAAGGGGCACGGGTCGTGCTCGCCCCGCTGCGTGACCTTTTCGCGGCGATGTTCTTCGTCTTCTTCGGCCTGCGCACCATCCCCGGCGCGATCCCGCCCGTCCTGGGCGTGGCCGCCGTCCTCGCCGTGGTCACCGCGCTCACGAAGATGGGTATCGGCTGGTGGGCCGCTCGCCGGGCCGGAGTCGCCGTCTTCGGCCGTATCCGTGCCGGGACCGTCATCATCGCCCGTGGCGAGTTCAACATCATCATCGCCGGACTCGCGACCAGCGCTGGCGTGGGCGGTAATCTCGGCCCGCTGGCCGCCGCCTACATCCTCATCAAGGCCGTCACGGGCCCGCTGCTGGCCCGCTTCGGTGAGCCCGCGACCCGCCGTCTCCTGCGCCTGATGAGTCGCCTACCGAAACCGAGATCTGTCTGATGCGGGTGTCGTGCTGCGCGAAGCTCCCGTCCGGCCAGCGAAGCTCACTCGCGATTGCGGCTCACGACACGACCGACCTGCTAGCGTCCGCTGTGTGGAGACGCTGCGCATGCTGCCTGGGACGTACGCGATCTGCCGCCTTGATCCGAACAGGCCCCCTCCCGCGTACCCTCCCCCTGGTCCCGATCTGGTGTCGGTGACGTTTACGCAGCGGGAGATTTCGGTTGTATGCCCGGAGGAGCAGACGCCGTCGGGTGCACGGACCGAGGCAGGCTGGCGTGTCCTCGAAGTCGCTGGGCCTCTCGATCTCGCCCTCACGGGTGTCATGGCGTCACTGATCGGCCCGCTGTCCGATGCGGGGGTCAGTGTGTTCGCGGTATCGACATACGACACCGACTTTCTGCTGGTACGAGGTGAGCAGGTCGGTCACGCGGCCCGTTGTCTGCGCCATGCGGGCCATCGCGTCGTCACGTAGGACACACGGATCGGGTGCGACCCGGTACGACCCGACCGGGGGGAAGCCGTCAGCTTACGGCGAAGGGAATCTGCCCCGCGAGAAATCAGATGCTTTCTGTCGGTGGCGCGCGGTATCACAGAGTGGTTGACGGGCGACCATCAAGGCGGGGCAGTGACACATCCGTTCATCATGGAGGAGCTCGTCCGCAGCCACCAGGAGGAAGTGGCTCGGGCGGTACGTCAGGCGCGGCGACGATCCCCCAGAGTGGCGCGGCGGCCCAGCGGGAGCGTACGCCGCAGGGCCGGTTGGACGCTGATCGAGGTGGGCCTGCGTCTGGTCACGGGGGACGAGGAGACTAGGGCGCTGGCGCCCGCAGGTCGATCCACTTGTCCCCCGCCGGGGGTTCCCAGTGCCACATGGCATCGAGCAGCTCCGCGGGGCTGTCCCCCACCAGAATCAGGTCCCGGTGGCTGGCGGGGATGAACCGTTCGTCGACGGCATGGTCGACGAATTGCAGGAGCGTGTCGTAGAAGCCCTCGGCATTCAGGAGTCCGCACGGCTTGGCGTGGAGGCCGAGTTGCGACCAGGTGACGATCTCCGCGAACTCCTCCAGCGTGCCGAAACCGCCTGGCAGGGCGATGAAGCCGTCGGCCAGATCAGCCAAGAGCGCCTTGCGCTCGTGCATGCTCGTGACGATCCGCAGCTCGGTCAGCTCGGTGTGCGCGAGCTCCTTGTCGACCAGCTGCTGGGGGATCACACCGACGGCCTCCCCGTGTTCGGCCAGGACAGCGTCGGCGACAGCCCCCATCAGCCCCACGCTGGCGCCTCCGTACGCAAGCCCGACTCCGTTGGCCGCAAGCGTCCGCCCGAGGTCGACGGCCGAGGACTGGTACTCCGCGCGGCCGCCGACGTTCGACCCGCTGAACACACAGACACGTTTCACGGCGGTCAGTGTCCCACGCCGAGGGGCGTTTCAGCTCGTTGGCGTGTCGTGCGGGGTGTGCAAAGCGGGCGCCGCGAGGTACACCAGAAGTGTCAGCGATGTGAGGAGGGCTCTCATGAGGCTGGGCAAGGCACTGGCGACCGGTGTTGTGGACGAGCGTGTCGAACGGAAGGCCGAGGAGCCGACACCGAGGGCGGAGACCGGTGAGCAGCGGGAGCAGGTCGGTCACGACACAGCCGCCGCGCGGCGTCCGTCCGTGAAGGCGGGAAGGGACGTCCCGTCCTCGGCTGGTCGATAACTGGCAGCCACGGATGCGGCTGAGTCGGGAACATCCGAGTCGTCCGCCTCGCGGGCACAAACTTGCCTACCCGATGCTGTCGGCGGACCGCTCGAGAGTGGGCTTCCGCGGTATCGCCCTCGGGGCGAGCACGGTGTACGAGGCGGTCGCCGATGCGACGTGCGTGCAGGGTGCCAGGCACCGGTGCCCCTCCCGTTGGTGCGACTGCGGCTTCTACTGCCTGGGGTCCCTGGAGTCGGCGCAGGCGCTCGCCTGTGATCCGCAGTACCGCGGGGCGGTGGTGCTCATCGTCGATGTGCTCGGGCGGTACATCCGGTACGAGCGGGGGTTGCGCTACAGCAGGCAGCGCGTACGTGTCGTGCGGGTGCGATCGTGTCGCTGCGGCAGCCCAGCGGAGCTGTTCGCCGACACGGGGCACGGGAATGTCGGATGGCACCGCCTGGAAGCCGTCTGCGTGCTCTGCGTGGGGAGACACCCTGTGTTGCGCTTCGCCGAGTTCGCCGAGCTTGCCGGAAACGGGCTGGCGGTCTTCGGCGCTCCGCAGGCGCGGCATGACCTGCCGGGGCGTTCCGCCTCCCCGGACTTGGCCGGAGCGGAGATCGTCCCGGTGCTGTCGGCGGAGGTCGCACTCCTGCAGGCCCGGCTGGACGATGTCCAGCGACAGCTCGACCGCTTGGTCGGCGGAACCGGCCGGCGTGACGCGGACTGACCGCTCCGGAATCCGTGTCCCGGGTGAGCCGTCGATCACGTGAGGTTGGACGGCGTGAACTGCGATGTCTAGCATCGGAAGACCGATCTCGTCCCGGACGAGTAAACTTCCGCGCGTCATCGGGCCGTTCGGTGGGCCGCTTACGGACATGTGCGTATAGAAGGGTCGTCGACCGTGAAGAAGCTTGTCGCCCTGGTTGTCGTCGTCCTCGGAGGCGTCGCGATATGGCGGTGGGTCCAGCAGGACCGGGCCGAACAAGACCTGTGGACCGAGGCGGTCTCAGCTCCCGACCGGGGCTGACGTACCGCTGAACCGTTGCCATGCGGATCACCCTGGCTTGCCTCGATCTCACCGGCACGACCGTCGCCGACGACAGGATGGTCGAGACGGCTTTCGCCGAGGCGATCGCCACGCAGGGCATCGTCCCGGGCACGGCTGCGTACGCGAAAGCGATGGTGCAGGTCCACCGCAACCGTGGCAAGCCGAAGATCGATATCCTGCGGGGCCTCTTCCCCGGTGAAGAGGCCCGCGCGCAAGCGGCCAACCTCGCGTTCGAACGCTCGTACAGTTCCGCCGTCGACCGCGTCGGCCTTGAGCCACTGCCCGGCGCGGAGGGCGCGATCAACAAGCTGGTGGGCGCCGGCGTCCGAGTCTGTCTCACGACGGGGTTCAGCCGGACGACCCTGGGCCGCATCCTCGACACGCTCGGGTGGTGGGAGCGCGTCGACCTCGCCCTCTGTCCCGATGACGGCGGTCGCGGCCAGCCGTGGCCGGATCTCGTGCTCACTGCCGTGCTGCGTCTCGGCATCGACGACGTACGCCATGTCGCGGTCGTGGGCGACACGGTGGGTGACATGCGGAGCGGCCGGCGCGCGGGGTCATCAGCGGTGGTTGGCGTCCTGAGCGGGGTCCACAACCGCACGCGGTTGGTCGAGGCGGGTGCCACCCACATCCTGGACAGCGTCGCCGAGTTCCCCGCTCTGGCGTTGGGCGGTGCTGATCGGGTATCCGCCCGCGAAACGGTCGTCCAGGGTGAGCGGTAGTCTGACACCGGCTTACGGGGCTGTAGCTCAGGCGGCAGAGCGACTGCTTTGCAAGCAGTAGGCCGGGGGTTCGAGTCCCCCCAGCTCCACCTGATGCGTCTTACTCGAACCCTCGTCCTGAGAGGCGAGGGTTCGGGTGGGACGCTTCTTTCCGTTCTGGTGCAGGCTGGCCCAGGTGAGCGCCGCCGTACTGGCCGACCACCTGACCCGCGCGCTCGGCGTCGGCTGGGAGCAGCGGGAGCGGGGTCGGGATCGCAACCCGGCATGGGAGATCATCGGGGTTCCTGACGAGTTGATCGCGGAGTTCTCGTCTCGGAGCGCGGCGATCGAGGCGGAGACCGACCGGCTCATCGACACCTACGTCACCGACCACGGCCACCGGCCCGACAAGCGGACGGTGTTGCGGCTGCGGCAGCAGGCCACGCTCGCGACCCGGCCGGACAAGACGCACTACTCGCTGGCGGAGCTGACCGACCAATGGCGCCGCCGCGCTGACCGCGTGCTCGGTCAGGATGCTGCGAGCTGGGCGCAACACGTCCTCGCCACCGGCAATGATCCAGTCCTGCGCGCCGAGGACGTGGGCCGTGAAGAGCTCGTGGCGCTCGGTCAGGCTGTGGTTGAGCAGGTACAGGAGAAGCGCTCCACCTGGGGCCGCTGGAACCTGCACGCCGAGGCGTCCCGGCAGACGATGGCCCTGCTGTTCACGTCGGTCGGTGATCGGGAGGCGGTGGTCGGGCTCATCACCGACGCCGCCGAGGCCGTGTCGTTGCGGCTGACCCCGCCCGAGCTGACCGCGGCTCCCGCCGCGTTTACCCGGTCGGATGGATCGAGCGTGTTCCGGTCGCGTCACGCGACCGTCTACACGTCAAGGTCGCTGCTCGCGGCGGAGGACCGGCTGCTGCGGGTCCGCCACCAGGAGAAGGTGCTGCTGCGTGACTGGCAGCGCACCCACGCCACCGACCCCGAGGCCGGGCGCATGGACGCCCGTCTACCGGCCGCCCAGGCATCATGAGCGCCGAAGACTGGTCACCGAGCGACCTGCCCGCCGTCTCCTACATCCGCGTCGCCCCCACCACCACCGATGAGGCGGCACGCCAGGTGCAGCGCCAACGGGCGCAGATCGCGCTCGCCGCGCGGCGTCTCGGGCTGCGGATGGCCGACGAGTTCGTTGATGTCGGCTACTCGGGGATGAGCATGGACCGCCCCGACCTGCGCCGCCTCCTCGACCACGTAGCCAGCCATCAGGTCGGCTACTGCGTCGTCGCCACCCGCGACCGGCTCTCCGAGGACCCCGAGGACGCCGCCGACATTGACGAGGCCCTGGACGACGCGCTGGTCGCGCTCGTCATCGCCGCCGACCACACCGGCCCCGCAGCGACCTGACCGCACTCCAGGCTGGCTGTCGTCAGGGCTTGACGTGGTGGTACCGCCGCTAGCCGAGCGGCGCTGGCGCCTGCCGACGACGGTACTCGGTCGGCGAGACGCCGTAGTGGGCGTGGAAGCACTGGCTGGCGTGAAACTGGTTCTTCCAGCCGACCGAGCGGGCGGCCTCGGCGACCGATAGGTCCGTGGAGACCAGCAGCCGCGCCATCCGCTCGACCCGCATCCGGCGCAGGTAAGCCATCGGGCTCACCCCGACCGTCGCATCGAAGGACCGCGCGAGCTGGGAACGCGAAAGGTGAACTTCCTTAGCCAGAGCGGCGAGAGTCCACGGCTCGGCCAGTCGGGTGCGCAGCACGTTGACTGCTGCGACGACGTGGCCGCGCACGACTCCGCGCGGGGCGGCTGCGGGTGCGGTTGTTGAGCTTGTCGTGTGCTGCTCTCGGCTGCCGGTCGAGCACACCGGCCGCTTTGAGCAACGAAACGCGGCGGTCGCATGATATCGCTCCGTGCTCAGAGGATGCCTTCGGCAGCGGCCTGGTGGAGGCTGCGTACTGTTGGCGTGAGCCCGAGTTCGCGGGCGAAGGTACCGTCGACGTGGCCGTTCCAGGGGTTTTGGAGTGGCTGGGCGGACTCGGCGTAGTCCGCGCCCACGACGCGTGCGATCTCGTAGACGGAGGCCGGTGCATCGTCGGTGAGGTTGATGATGCGCCCGTCCGTGGCTCCGCCGAGCGCGAGCCGCATCGCGGTGGCGATGTCACGGTGATGGATCAGGCTCATCGTCGCGGCTGGGTGCCAGTTCCACGAGCCGAGGAGCCCGGGTGCGGACTGGAGGTGGCCGTCGCCATCGCCGTAGACGAACGAGAATCGCAGGATGCTCCAGTTCAGGCCGCTGTCGCGCAGGGCCTGCTCGGCGATGACCTTGCTTGCCGGATACGGCATCCGGGGATTCGTCGCGTCGTCCTCGCGCGCCGGGTGGGACAGGTCCGCGTCGTAGACGAGGTTGGTGCTGGCCATGATGACCCGCGCCTCGGGGGCATGGGCTTTCACCGCCTCGATGAGGTTCTTGGTTCCCTCGACGTTGACGCGCCGGATCTCGTCGGGGTCCGGGGTGCGCAGGACTGCCGCGAGGTGGATGACCGCCTCGACTCCCTGGACGGCGGCGGGCAGCGATGCGGGGTCGAGCAGATCGCCCTCGATCGCTTGAACGCCGTCGGGCATCGTCTTGCCGGGACGGACGATGGCGCGGCAGTCGAGGCCGGCATCGACAAGGCGGGGCAGCAGGCGTGTGCCGACGAGGCCGGTCGCGCCGGTGATGAGGACGGTCATGAAAGGGTTCCTTTCGAGAGGAGGTCATTGAGGCGGGCGGTTGCGGTGCGCAGCACCCGCCTAGTCGTGTCGAGGTCGGCGTCGGGTACGCCGTCAAACGCGGTGTGGAGAATGAGCGCGATGGGGTCGGGAAGCCGTTGCCAGAGCGCTTCGCCAGCGTCTGTGAGGATCAGCACCTTCTGGCGCTGGTCCTTTTCGTCGGGGAGCTGTTCGACCAAGCCCTTGCGTACGAGGACGGTCACCACGCCGGTCAGCGTGGCTCGCTCCACCTGCAAGATGCGCACGAGTTCGCGTTGCGGTGTCCTGCCCGCGGTCGCGAGTTGGTAAAGGACGTACCACTGCGTCGGCCCGAGGTCGAACGGGCGGAGCACGGACTCCATCACCATCCGGGTGGCGAGGTGGTATTTCTTCGCCCACGCGCCCGCCGGTTCATGCTCGGGGTCTGCTTGCTTGTTAGCCACCTTACAAGATATAGCTAGGTGCCTAACAAATATCAACCCTGCCCAGGTCGCTGACCCGGCCGCAGGGGACGAACTCGGTACCGTCCGTCGGGCACGCAGCCTCCGCGCCGACTTGGCCTGCCACGTCCAGGTCCAGCCCCATCGCTTACAGCGAACATCCACACTGATGCGACAGCACCGCCACACCGTCGACTTCCCGGTGACCACGGCGCTTCAGCTACCCGGCATGCGGGTCAAGCAGAGTTTCGGCATCGCGTTTGGCCTGGTAGTGCGCAGCGTGGGCCTTGCCAAGGGCATCGTTGGAGGACTGCGCTCGCTGCGCCGGGGCGAGACAGCCGCAGGCACGCCGTCGACCGGATGATCGACAACGCCGTCGTGAGCAGGCGTACGGGGGGCCGGTGACGAGCTCTGGGG
>JBOHCT010000049.1:0-21903 GCA_050699055.1 Streptosporangiaceae bacterium
GTGCGGGTTCGGCGAGCACAGCAGAGAGCAGGTCAGGGTCGGCGTTGCCTCCGGAGAGCACCGCGACGTGGACACTCCCCGGCAGCTCTTCGCGGCGAAAGAGGTACGCCGCGGTGGTGACCGCGCCGCTCGGCTCGGCGACCAGACGCGCGCCGAGCGCGAGACACCGCATGGCGGCCCGGATCTCGTCCTCGTCGACCACCACGATGTCGTCCACGTACCTCCGCATGTGGGCGAAGGGCAGCTCACCGACCCGCCGCACCCGCAGGCCGTCCGCGACGGTCCGGCCCGTGCGCTCGGCCGGCCAGGCCACCCGCTCGCCCGCGCGGATCGACTCCCGCGCGTCGGCCGCGAGCGCGGGCTCGACCCCGACGACCCGCACGGCGGGGCGAAGCGTCTTGACCGCGGTCGCGACCCCCGCGATCAGCCCGCCGCCGCCGACCGGCACGAGCACCGTGTCGACCTCGGCCGCGTCCTCCCCGATCTCCAGGCCGACAGTCCCTTGGCCCGCGATGACGCGAGGATCGTCGTACGGGGGGACGAGCACGTACCCGTGCCTGTCGACGAGTTCGCGCGCGCGCCGCGCCCGCTCATCACTCGCGTCGCCCACGAGAACGACCTCCGCGCCGAGCGACCGCGTCGCGCGCAGCTTCGTCGGCGGGGCACCGGAGGGCATGACGATCACCGCCTGCACCCCAAGCGCCCGCGCGGCGTACGCGACCGCCTGGGCGTGGTTGCCGCTCGAGTGGGCGACTACTCCCCTCGCCCGGTCCTCGGCGGACAGCGCGGTCAGCGTGGCGTACGCTCCGCGCAGCTTGAAAGCGCCGGTCGGCTGCAGCGACTCCGGCTTGACGAGCAGTGGCCGATCACGGTCGCCGCCGGGAAAACCGACGAGGGGCGTACGTACGCTGACATCCTGGATTCGCCGTGCCGCCGCGCGGATGTTCTCGATGCTCACCAGATCGGACACGACACGTGACGCTACCCGGTGCGGTAGGGCACCCTTCCACCGGCCCGTGCGGCCGCCCGCGACCCGGATGACGCTGAGAGGCCTCCGGCGTTCGCAAGACGCGGGACGCCCCATCACGCCCCTGTTGACACACAAGCACCGTTTGTAACACGGGGTGACACTGGCTACTAAACGTGACATTTATTGGGAAACCTCGGCAGAAACCGGCCTGGACCGTGCACACTGGATACGATTTGTCCGCCGAAGGGTGGGAGAAAGCGTGGAGAGTCGAAGCGAGCGGCTACTGACGCCAGGAGAGGTCGCCTCGTTGTTCCGTGTCGATCCCAAGACAGTGACCCGCTGGGCGGCGGCCGGCCGCATCAGCAGCATCCGCACGCCTGGTGGGCACCGCCGCTTCCGTGAGTCGGAAGTACGTGCGCTGCTCCGGGGGGAAAGCGCCGACGGCTTGCACGTACGTGCCGGGGTACAGGAACCCCCTTATCGTTAATCGCCGCGGCGGCCGCTAGTGTTTCACGCGACTTTCGCCGATAATCGCCGGACCGCCGTCCGCGTTCGGCTATGCGGGTCGGCCACGCGAAATACCTCGAACGCCGGATGTTTTCGCGGCCGCCGCGCCAGGGAGAAAAGCGTGCGTGGACTTCATCGCTGATCAGACGATTCTCATCACGGGCGGGACCGCCGGTCACGGCCGGGCGGTAGCCCGCGACCTCGCGTGACGGGAGCGACAGTCCTGGTGCACGGTCGCGTCCCTGAGCGCGGCGAGGAGGCCACCCGGGAGATCCGAGCGGTCACAGGGAACGAGAAGGTCTCTACCACCGGGCGGACTTCAGCGTCGCTGGAGGAGGTCGCCGGGCTCGCCAGCGACCTCGCCGCCCATCACGATCGACTCGACGTCCTCGTCAACAACGCGGGCATCGGCAGGGGCAGGCGCGGCGAGGACCGCCGCGAGCTGAGCCACGACGGCCACGAGCTGCGCTTCGCCGTCAACTACCTCGCCGCGTTCCTTCCCACCCACCGCCTGCTGCCACTGCTGCGCGCCTCGGCCCGGATCGTCAACGTGTCGTCGGTCAGGCACCGATCGACTTCGACGACGTCATGCCCGAACGGCGCTACGACGGTATGCGTGCGTACGCCCAGAGCAAGTTGGCTCTCGCCATGTTCACCTTCGACCTCTCCGAACAGCTGGCCGGCACCGGCGTGACAGCGAACTGCCTGCACCCGGCGACCCTGATGGACACCCGGATGGTGCGCGAGGGTTTCGGCGCGCCGATGAGCAGCACCGCGGAAGGCGCGCGGGCGACGGAGCGGCTCATCACCTCACCGGAGCTGGCCGACGTCAGCGGGCGCTACTCCGACGGCATGCGGGAGACCCGCGCGAACGGGCAGGCGTACGATCTCGATGCTCGTGCCCGGCTGCGGGAGCTGTCCGAGCGACTCACCGGGGCCTGAGCCGAGCCCCGAACACTCGGCGGAACCTCCGAGCTCGTCAAGATCCCCATCCGCGGTCCGCGAACGCAGGACCCCGCACACCCGGACCGCACACGCGGATGATGGTTGGTCCGGGCGTGCGGATTATGGTCGTCCGGGGAACGCGGTCTCAGCCCAACCCGGCGTACGAGTGCATGCCGTGGACGAAGATGTTGATCACGAAGTAGTTGAACAGCCAGGCGGCGAAGCCCAGGAGTGCGATGTAGGCGGCCTTCCTGCCCCTCCACCCGGCGGTCGACCTGGCGTGCAGATACGCCGCGTAGATGAGCCAGGTGATCAGCGCCCAGACCTCCTTGGGGTCCCAGCCCCAAAACTTTCCCCATGCCGACCCGGCCCAGATCGCCCCGGCGATGACCGCGAACGTCCAGATCGGGAAGCCGAACGCGATTGTGCGGTAGGCGACCCTGTCGAGCACGTCCGTTGTCGGCAGCTTGCGCGCGAGCCGGGAGAGGGCGGCGGTTCCCCCGGACGCGGTCCGCCGCTCATGCTGGTCGACGACGACATACAGCGCGGTGGCGACGCTGGCCACCATGAAAATCCCCGCCGCCGTCACGGCCGCCGTGACGTGGATGCCGAGCCAGTACGACTGCAGCGCGGGCCCGAGCGGACCGGCGCTGGTGTAGAGCACCGTCACGTCGAGGCCGAGCCCGAGGACCACGGGGATCATCACGAACAACCCGAGGAAGCGGACTCGCTGGCGGGCCAGCAACACGAGGTAGGCGGTCACCGCGGCGAACGCGAGCACGGAGGTGAACTCGTACATGTTGCCCCACGGCAGCCGGCCGGCGGCGAGTCCACGGGTCACGATCTCCGCGACGTGCAGGCCCCAGCCGAGCACGGTGAGCGCGACAGCGATCCCACCGATGACACCGACAGGAATAGTGGGGAGGATGGTGGGATCCGTACGTTCGCTCTCGCGGACGCCCCCGGTGCGCCGGCCCCCGACGGGCGTATCACCGGCCGCGGGCGGGTGCGTGCCCCTATCAGCCCCGACGAGAACGCTCTCGCGCTGCCGCGACCGCGTCTCGACGTCTTCCGCCTGCCGGGATGTCCGCGGACGGCCGAATGCCATCTCCGCGGCGTAGGCGAGCATGGCGAGCGCGTACACGGCGATCGCGATCGTCATCAGGTTGTTGCTCAGGACCGCGAGGCTGGGGTCGACGGGCACGTTCACTCCTTGTGAGATCTCTGGATCGACGACCGCATGCGTTCGGTGAGTGCCGCGATCTCCTCGTCGAACGAGCCGCCCGCGTCACCGCGGGTCAGCCCGGCCACGTCGACCACCGTACGCCCAGGCTCCCCGCGCCTCGCACGAACCCACACCCGCCGACGACGGACGCCGAGCGACAGGACGAGGCCGAGGACGGCGAGGACGGCACTGACCAGTGCCCAGCCCTCGGCGGGACTGTCGGTGACCTGGAGACCGGCCCACTGCTTGTAACCGGTGAACGTGATGCTGCCGACACCGCCGGGCAGCCGCATGATCTGTCCTGGCCGAAGCGTCTTGGCGTTCAGCTTGTGCAGGTGCGAGGTGTCGAGCTCGTACACCGACTGCGGCTTACCGGAGCCGAGCCCGAGATCGCCCTTGTACCCGAGCAGCGTCACCTTGGGGTTCTTCGCTGCGGGCCAGACCGACACCGGCTGCCCGCCGGGCGGGGTCATCGCGGTCGGGAGGAAGAACGCCGCGAAGCCCAGCTGTGTCGGCCGGGCGTCGGGGACCTTGATGACCCCGGTCGACTCGAACGTCGAACGGTTCTCCACCAGGAACGGCACCGCACCCTTGAACGCGACGTGTCCTTTGCCGTCCCGGACGAGGAAGGTGGGCGCGTACCCGTGCCCCATCAGGAACACTCTGAGGCCGTCCACCTTCAGCGGGTGGTTGACGCTGATCGTGTACGGCTCTTGCCGGGACGCGGGTGTGGCGCGGTAGCGCACCTTGGCCTTGAACGTCCGCGGCTGGCCACGCTTCTGGCCCGTGCTGACGTACGACGCGTGGAAGTCGAGAAGCCGCAGCGAGAAGGGCTGCAGGCTGCCCGCGCTGAACACCGTCCCGGGGTCGAAGGTGTCGTATGAGGCGAGCGTGTTGGCGAACCCTTTGCCCTCGGTGACGAGAACCCTGCCCTGGTAGCCGAGGAGGGCACCGGCGGCGAACGCGAACAGCATGGAGAGCAGCGCGAGGTGGAAGAGCAGGTTACCGGTCTCGCGCAGGTATCCCTTCTCCGCGGCGACGGTCTCCGATCCGGTACGCAACCGGAACCGCCGGCCCCGCAGCACGCGTCGGGCGGCGGCGAGCGCCTCATCGGGCGCGACGTCGGTCTCGAAGGACAGGTGGTACGGCAGGCGCGACAGGTTGCGGGGTGCCGCGGGAGGCTTGGCCCGCAGGGTCTTGGCATGGCGCCAGGACCGCGGGATCACGCAGCCCGCGAGCGAGACGAACAGCAGTGTGTAGATCGCGCCGAACCACGGCGCTGAGAAGACGTCGAACAGGGAAAGCTTGTCGAGGACCGGTGCGAGCCCGGGATGGGTCTGGTAGAAGGTCGCGACCGCGCTCGCGTCCCGCCCGCGCTGCGGCAGCACCGACCCGGGTACGGCGGCGAGGGCGAGCAGGAAGAGCAGGATCAGCGCCGTACGCATCGACGTGAGGTGACGCCAGCCCCAGCGCAGCCAGGCGAGGACGCCGAAGCCCGGGGGCCGCGGCTCCGCCGGACGGGTCGACAGATCCTCTCCTGGGCCCTCTCCGGAGCGGCGGGTCGTGTTGACGCTCATCACACCACCGTCTGGAAGCCGGAGACCCAGCCCCGCAGGGCGATGGAGAACTCCAGCCAGAGTCCGGTGACCAGCAGCACGCCGAGGACCACGAGCATGGCGCCGCCGAGGCGTACGACGACCGCGTAATGGCGCTTAACCGTCGTGAACGCGCCGAGTACCCGACGGAACCCGAGCCCCGCGGCGATGAACGGCAGCCCGAGCCCGAGGCAGTACGCGAGGCTGAGCGCCGCGCCGCGGCCCGCGCTGCCGGTGCTGAACGCGAGCGTTTGGACGGCGCCGAGCGTGGGGCCGATGCACGGCGTCCAGCCGAGCCCGAAGAGCACCCCGAGCAAGGGGGCGCCGACGAGGCCCGCGGCGGGGAGCCGGTGGATACGTATGTCTCGCTGCAGGCCAGGAATGAGCCCCATGAACGCGAGCCCGAGGACGATCGTCACGGCCCCAAGCGCGCGGCTGATGACCCCGGCGTGCGCCTGCAGCAACGCGCCAGCGCCGCCGAACAGCGCGCCGGCGCTCACGAACACGGCGGAGAAGCCGAGGACGAACAGGAGGCATCCCGCGATGACGCGACCGCGATGTCCGTCTCTGGGCCGGTCTCTGGGCCGCTCGCGCTCAGCGATGTCGACCCCCGACAGGCCGGTGACGTACGAGACGTAGCCGGGGACGAGCGGGAGCACGCAGGGTGAGAGAAACGACACGAGGCCCGCGATCGCGGCGACGGGCAGCGCGAGCAGCAGCGGGCCAGCAAGGACGGTACTCGCGAAGATGTCGCCGGCGGACGCGAGTGTCATGATCCTCCGGAGGCGAGCTGGGTCACGATGTCCCCGAGCGTCGACCGCGACGCCTGACCGATGACGCGGGCGGCGATCCTGCCCCGCTGGTCGATGACGATCGTGCTGGGGATGGCCGACGGCGGGACCGTGTCACGGAACAGCAGCGCGACCCGGCCGGGCTGGTCGTAGATGCTCGGGTAGCCGACGTCGTGGGTGCGGTAGAAGGCGAGGGCGGCGTCCCTGTCGTCCTTGATGTCGACGCCGAGGAAACGCACGCCGTCGGACCGCGTCCGCTTGTAGACGTGCTCGAGAGCGGGGGCCTCCGCACGGCAGGGCGCGCACCACGACGCCCAGAAGTTCACGACGACGACCTTGCCGCGGTACGCCGACAGGCGCAGGGTCTTCCCCTTCAGCGTCGTGCCCTTGACCGGGGGCGCGTGCTGCCGCTGGTCAACAGGAATGATCTTGACCTGATCGCCCGTGGCGGCGCCGACGGCCTGCGCACCGCCCCTGCGGTCAGGTGCGGCGGAGCTCTGCGCGCTCCCGCACGCGGCAAGGGACAACACGAGCAGCGCGCCGGTGGCGACCGGCGCGAACGTACGGAAAAGCCGAGTGGAAAACACGAATCGGACGGAACCTTTCATCGCTGCCACGTCCGTACCGTCCATTGTGCGCCGGGGGGTCTCCACCTCGGCGCAGGGGGTCCACCCTCCGACCACTCCTGGTCCTCCGCCCCCGTCTGATCCGGCCCCGCCCCCTCAGCAACCGGCGGTCTCGAGGTTGTCGGCGGTCGCTCGTGAGTAGCCCACCGATTCCCTCGAGATCGGCGAGGGCCGGGAGGAGCCGCTACGCGCCGGAGACCACGTCGCGACGGGCGGACGGGCCCGCCGGCTCGGCGTAGCGGATCGCCGCGACGCGGTCCCCCATGTAGGCGAAGCTCGTGAGGCTCGCGAGCCCGCACTGGCGGCGGTCCGGGCGGTGCCACAACGGACGTCCCTCGACCGCGCGCCGCGCGACCCAGATCGGGAGCTGGTGGCTCACACAGAGGGCCTCGTGCCCGTGGGCGGCGACGCGGGCGGCGGCCATGGCGGCGAGCACGCGGGCGGCGACGTGGGCATACGGCTCGCTCCACGAGGGCCGGAACGGGTCGACCAGGTACTTCCAATGAGCGGGCCGGCGCAGCGACCCGTCGCCGACGCCGAAGGTGTGGCCCTCGAAGTGGTTCGTCGGCTCGATGAGCCGCTCGTCGACGCGTACGTCGAGACCGAGCGCCTCGCCCAGCGGCGCCGCCGTCTGGACGGCGCGCTCCAGCGGCGAGGAGAACAGCGCCACGACGTCACGATCGGTGAGGGCGTCGGCGGCGGCCTTGGCCATGAGGGCCCCGTCGTCGCTCAGCCCGTAGCCGGGCAGCCGGCCGTAGATGATCCCGTGCGGATTGTGTACCTCGCCGTGCCGCAGCATGTGGACGACGGTGACGGCCTCGCTCATCGTGAGCGCGCCTCCGCGGCGGCCCGCGCCGCGTACGGGAGGGCGTCGGCCACCCGGTCGACGGCGGCGTCGTCGTGGGCGGCGCTCACGAACCACGCCTCGAACGCCGACGGCGGCGTGTAGACACCCCGCTCGAGCAGCGAGTGGAAGAACGCCGCGTGGGCATGGGTGTCCTGACGCCGCGCCTGCTCGAAGCTCACGACATCCGTACCGACGAAGAAGAGCGAGAAAAGGCTGCCGGCGGTCGACAGGCGGTGCGGCACGCCCTCCTTGGTCAGCGCCTCGCTGGCCAGCCGCCCGATCGTCGCCGCCGTACGGTCGAGGTGGGCGTAGACATCGTCGGTGCAGGCGCGGAGAGTCGCGAGGCCGGCCGCCGTCGCCAGGGGATTCCCGGCCAGCGTGCCCGCCTGGTACACGGGTCCGGACGGGGTCAGCCAGTCCATGATGTCGGCCCGGCCGCCGAACGCCGCCGCCGGCAGTCCGCCGCCCATCACCTTCCCGAACGTCGCGAGATGCGGCGCGACGCCCTCGAGGCCGTACCACCCGGCGGGGCTGACCCGGAAGCCCGTCAGCACCTCGTCGAGAATGAAGACCGCACCGTGGCGCTCGCAGAGCGCCTGCAGCCCGAGGTTGAAGCCGGGGTTCGGGGCGACGACACCCATGTTCGCGGCCGCGGCCTCGACGATCACGCACGCGATCTCGTCGCCGTACTCGTCGAAGGTCGCCTCGGCCGCGGCGAAGTCGTTGTACTGCAGCACAATCGTGTCGTGGGCGACGGCGGGCGGCACCCCCGGCGAACCGGGCACGGCGAATGTCGCCGCCCCGGAGCCGGCGGCCACGAGCAACGGGTCGACGTGGCCGTGGTAGCAGCCGACGAACTTCACCACGGTCGCCCGGCCGGTGTACGCCCGCGCCACCCGGATGGCCGACATCGTGGCCTCGGTGCCGGAACTGACCAGGCGGACGCGTTCGATGGGGTCGACCCGGGCCGTGATCTCCTCGGCGAGCGCCACCTCGCCCTCCGTCGGCGCGCCATACGACGTGCCGCGGCCCGCTGCCGCGCGCACGGCCTCGACGACAGGGGGGTGGGCGTGCCCGAGTATGAGTGGACCCCACGAGCAGACGAGGTCGACGTATTGTCGGCCGTCGACGTCGAAGAGGTACGGGCCCTCCCCGCGGGCGATGAACCTGGGCGTGCCGCCCACCGCGCCGAAGGCGCGGACCGGGGAATTGACCCCGCCGGGCGTGACCGCGGTGGCGCGATCGAACAGCCGCTGGGAACGGTCGGGCACATGGTCGGGCCCACGAGCAGACGCAGTCACATCCCCGAGTGTCTCATCGCCCGCCCGCGCGGGTCAGGAGCGGGATGGGAGCGTGCCAGCTCCTCGACGGTGTCGGTCAGCACCTCGAGGAGCGGTAGGGAGTCGGGCAGGGCGGGGTCGCGGGGACGACGGACCCAGCACACCTGCTGGCCGACGAGCGCGGAGGGAGGGGCGAGTACGTAGCTGCCGCGGGAGTGCCAGCGCAGCTCGGGTGTGACGGGCTCAGGCTGGGTGTGCGGATCGGTGACGTCGAGATGGCACGGCCACCACTCCTCCTCCTCCTCCCCCGGAGCGCCACGGATCGCCACGAAGAAGAGGTATCGGTCCCCGCCGTAGGCCGCGACCGGTCCGATGGGAGTCTCCGACCGGTCCGCGCGCGCGAGCGCCACGATCCCCGCCTCGGCGGGGACGTCGAGGGCGTCGACGACGCGCCCCGTCGAAAGAACGACGCTGGCGTTCGGGTCAACCGCCCACCAGCGTCGCAGCCGCTCCTTGTCGGTCGTGGCCTGGACCGCCCACGCCGGGGAGAGCGGATGAGCGCCCGGCGCGGGACACCCCACACGGTCGCACGAACACGCGCGAGGCCCCTCGTCGAGCGGATAAGCGCCCGGACACACCGGCCAGCCGAGATCGGCGAACTCGATGGCCGCCTGCAGGTGTCGCCCGCGCGGGCCCCGCCGCGGCCAATGTGGTACGGGAACGTCCACGCACACCCCCCTCCCAGCCTATGATCTCCGGTCCACGGCGAGGGGTGAACGGTGGGGTCCGTGGTCCTAGCCCTTCACGGCACCCATCGTGAAACCCGCGATGAACTTCCTGAGAAACAGGTTGAAGACAACGGCGATCGGGACCGCGACGACAACCGCGGCACCGAGCAGCGACTGCCAGTAGTAGACGTCGCCGCGGATCAGCTCGGTGGGCACGCCCACGCTGACGGTCTTCTGCGCGGACGTCGAGACGAACGCGAGGGCGTAGATGAACTCGCCGGTGGCGAGGGTGAAGGCGAAGACGATGACCGCGACCATGCCGGGATAGGTGAGGGGGACGAGCACGCGCACGAACGCGCCGAGGCGGCTGTACCCGTCGATCATCGCCTGTTCCTCCACGTCGCGGGGGATCGACTTGAAGAAGCCCATCAGCAGCCACACGGACACCGGGATCGTGATCGTGGGGTAGACGACGACCAGGGACCAGCGGGAGTCCTGCAGGCCGAGCGTGGAGACCACCTGCGACATGGAGACGAAGAGCAAGGACGGCGGGATCAGGTAGACGAGGAAGATCGCGATGCCGAGGGTGGTGCCGAACCGCAGGTTGAGCCGGGCCAGGCTGTAGGCCGCCGGCAGGCTGAGCCCCAGCGTGATCGCGACGACGCAGAACCCGACGATCGCCGTGTTGATCAGAAACGTGATGAACGGCGTCTGGCCGAACAACAGCGTCCAGTTGTCCAGCGTGCCGCCCTGGTTCAGGATGAACGGGTCGTTGCCATAACGATACATGTCCTGGTTGGTCTTGAACGAACCGATCGCCGCGACTTCGAACGGCAGCGCGCAGAAGATCGCGAACAGCACGGCGAGCACGTACAGCGAGATCCGCCCGCCCACGTAGCGGACCCGCGGACCGACCGACGACGTGGGTCGCCCGTCGGCGTCCGCCCGGGCCTCCGCGACGGCCATCTCACCTCACCTCCAGCTTGCGGACGGCCCGCAGGATCAACACCACGAAGGCGAGCAGGATCGGGAACAGGAACAGCGCGATCGCCGCGCCCTGCGCGAGGTCACCGCCCTGGATGCCCTTGAAGAACGCCCACGTCGGGATGATCTGTGTGGCGTTGATCGGCCCACCGCGGGTCAGGATGAACACCATGGTCATGTCGCTGAAGATCAGGATCGCGCCGAAAACCAGGGCGACCGCGATGACCGGCATGGAGAGCGGAAGCGTGATCTCGAACATCTTCCGCCAGAACCCCGCGCCGTCGATCTCGGCCTGCTCCTCGATCGACTTCGGGATCGCCATCATGCCGGCCATGTTGATGACCGCTGCCAGCGGCAGGATCCGCCACACCTGCGTGATGACGATCGCGGCGAACGCCAGCCTCGGGTTGCCGAGCCAGTGCAGGTTGGTCTCGATCAGCCCGACCCGCTGCAGCATCCAGTCGATCGGGCTGTAGAGGTTGTCGAACATCCACAGCCAGGTGATCGCCGCGAGCGACGTCGGCGTCGTCCACGGCAACAGGATGAGGAACCGTACGATCCACTTGCCATGAAAGTCCTTCACCAGCACCATCGCCAGGATCGTCGACAGCACGACGATGATCGCGAGCGCGATGACGGTCATGAGCACGCTGTTCAGCAGCGACCGCTGAAACGTGCTGTCTTGGACGACCCGCTTGAAGTTCTCCAGCCCAGCCCAGTGGATCGCCGGGCTACCGACGGTGGCCGTACTCAGGCTGTAGGCGATGGCGAGGACGAAGGGTACGGCGACGAGGCCGATGATGTAGACGATCGAGGGCAGCAGCATGAGCGAGGCCAGCGGGCCCTCGCGGTCGAGCAGGTACCGCCGCGGACGCCGCGGCCCTACCGGCCGACGGCGAGGAGCACCCTCCGTGGGCGCCGCCGCGAACTCGGGGGCCGCCACCGACTCGTGCCGATCCGGCGTGTCCACCGCTAAACCCGCCGTGGGGGGATACGCTCGCCGCTCTCGGCGTCGAAGAACCTCAGGTCACGGCCGTGCACGAGGAAGGGGTAGCTCTCGCCCGACTCCAGCGGAACTGTGACGTTCGCCGGCAGGACGCTGCGTACGCGCACATCAGGGCCGAACCGGTCGATCGTGCCGACGAGGTGCCGCTCCGAGCCGAGGTACTCGACACGCTGGACGTCGAAGCTGATCGAGAGGTCGTCACCGCCCGGCTCGGAGACCGCCTTCGGCTGCAGGGTCTCCGGACGGAACCCGAGCTGGAAGTCGCTCATCGGCACGACGTTCATCGGCGGAGAGCCAACGAACGTCGCGACGAAGATGTCGGCCGGGTCGTGGTAGATCTCATGCGGTTTCCCGAGCTGGCGCAACCGCCCCGCCGACAGCACCGCGATGCGGTCGCCCATGCTCATGGCCTCGACCTGGTCGTGGGTCACGTAGATCGTGGTCGTTCCGACCCGCTGCTGGAAGTCCTTCAGGTCGTCACGGGCCGTCGCCCGCAGCTTAGCGTCGAGGTTGGACAGCGGCTCGTCGAGCAGGAACACGTTGGGCTCGCGTACGAGGGCGCGCGCGAGCGCCACCCGCTGCTGCTCGCCACCGGACAGGTGGCGCGGCTTGCGGTCGAGCAGGCGGCCGATGTCGAGCAGCTCCGCTGCCCACCTCGCCTTGTCGGCCCGTTCCGCCTTCGAGAACCTCAGTGCCTTGAGCGGGAACTCGATGTTGTCGCGAATCGACTTGTGCGGGTACAGCGCGTAGCTCTGGAAGACCATCGCGATCTTGCGCGCGCGGGGCGGAAGCCCGGCGACCGGCCGCCCCTCGATGTAGATCTCGCCCGAGCTCGGCCGCTCGAGCCCCGCGATCATCCGCAGCAGTGTGGTCTTTCCGCAGCCGGAGGGACCGAGGAGGACGAGGAACTCGCCCTCCTCGGTGCCGATGTCGATGCCGTCGACAGCCCGGACGCTCCCGTCGAACTCCTTGGTGAGCCCCCGTACCTCGACGACGGCCACTAGCCACCACCTCCGATGAGCCCCTTGCGGCGCCACTTCTCGAAGATCTGCTTGATGTCCTTCTCCGTGGCGGCCACGGCGGCCTGCGGCGACTGCTTGCCGCGCGCGGCCTTCGCCATCATCTTAGGCAGGACGAACGTGGTGAAGATCTCACCGATCGCTGGGTTGGCCGGCCCGGGGTGGCCGACGTTGGTGGTCCACTCGGTCGCCGACGCGAGAAAGGCGAGCTTGTCCTTGGGCTTGGAGCCGAACGGGTCGCTCTTCAGCCAGCCGTTCGCCTGCGGCACTGCCTTCGGGAAGGCCGGCAGGTTGTACAGCTCGGACTGGTAGGTGACGGTCGGCATGTTGTGGGCGTAGTTGAGCAGGAACTCCTTGGCCGCGTCGACGTTCTTGGAGAACTTCGGGATGGCATAGATGTCGATGACGTGCTCGGACGCCCAGCCCTGGTGGCCGTTCGGTCCCTTGAGGGCGGGGGCGAAGTAGATGTCGTTCGCGATCTGCGGCTGCTGCTGCTGCGCGGTACGGTAGGCGGAGATCGAGTTGAGGATGTACGAGAGCTGGCCCGCCACCAGTCCCTGGTTGTTCGAGGCCGGGTTCCAGGCATAGACCGTGTCGGTCATGGCGTTCTTGTACAGCTTCGTCATGAACTCCACCGCCGCGACCATCTCGGGGGAGTTGAAGACGACCTTCTCGTTCTTGTCCTGGATGGACGCGCCGAACGACCACATCAGGGCGCGGGCGGCCATGTTGGAGTCGGTCTCGTTGGACAGGCCGATGCCAACCGGGATGTGCTGGTTCTTCTTGATCTTCGGGCCGATCTTCAGCAGGTCATCCCAGGTCTTGGGCCCGTCGGGCATGCCGGCCTGCTTCCACAGGCTCTTGATGTAGTCACCGGGGTCGGGTGTCCAGCTGTGGCAGAAGCCGTAGTACTTGTCCGTCGTGGGGTTGTAGCTCGACAGCTTGCAGTAGGGGTGCTGGTCGCCGTACTTCTTCCGGATCTCCTCGTTGACGTCGGAGAGGTCGTGCAGCGACGGCTCGAAAGCGGAGGGAGGGAAGTTGAACATGATCAGGTCGTGACCCGAGCCCGCGGATATCTCCGACGCCGCCCGGGGCACAACATCTTGAGAGTCGATGTGGTCGACGCTGACGTTGACGCCGACGTGCTTGCCCCACTTCTTCGCATACGGGTCGAACCACTCGTCGTAGTTGGGGACGAAGTGGTGCCATTGCAGGATCTTCAGGTCGCCCGACAGCTGCTGGCTCGGCTCCATGAACGTCGGCTGCGGACCGGCCCCGGCCTTATGCGCCGGGGGCTTGCCGCCACCACCACCTCCGCCGCCGCCACCTCCACACGCGGCAGCGAGAAGGCCCAAACCACCCACGCCGGCCATCTCGATGAAGCGCCTGCGGGGTACCTGTGATGCGTGATTGTCGTCCGCCACGGCTCGGCTCCCTTCGATGAGGAGCGCCCTACGGAGTGCGCTGATGCTGATGTTAGGAGGCGGCTTCCGCTACGTGAAGACCCGTTACCGTTTCGTGGCTGGACGGCCACCAGCCAAGGGCTTGGGGCCCGCCGTCGGGCCGCGATCGGAGCGCCCAAGATCCGCGCGAGTGGTCAGAAACCGGACCGTCCCGCCCCGTAGCCATGCAAGATCCGCGCGAGCGGTCCGAAACCGGACCACTCCCCCCTCTCGGACCGCAGGCTGTGATCATCGCGGCCGCTCCGCCGCACGGCACGGGTCTGGGAGTATAAGAGCGGCAGGGTGACCCACCCACACGGACACATCAGGAGGGCCGGGATGCAACCATCCCAGAGGCCGGAGCGCCGGCCGCAAGGACACACGGATGCCGAGCGGGCGTCCAGGCAGGACCGCGACACCGCGGTACGACGGCTACAGGCGGCGTTCGCCGAAGAACGGCTGGACGGCGAGGAGTTCGAGGACCGCGTGCAGGCCGCCCTCGGCGCGCGTACCACCGCCGAGCTCGACCGCCTACTCGCCGACCTGCCGGCCACGGCCTCCGCCCGTCCACCCGTTTCCACCGCCCCGACGCATCGGCTCACGACCGCGATCAAGACCTCGACGCGAAGGCGTGGACGGTGGCAGGTGCCCGAACGCAGCTGGGCGGTGGCGTACAAGGGCACCTGCCAGCTGGACCTGCTCGCCGCCGAGCTGGGAGAGGGCGCCAAGATTGAGGTCTGCGCCTACAAAGGCACGGTGGAGATCCTCGTACCCCCGCGCATACGCGTGAAGACGGCCGGCTTCGGGCTCACCGGAGGGTCGGTCGAGAGCGAGGGGGAGGAAGCACCGACCGACGCTCCCCTGCTAAGCGTGGCAGGACTCGCCTACAAGGGCAGCGTGGTCGTACGCACCGCGTCAGTGTGACGCGGTGCATAGACTCCTTCCTCGTCCGACCGTTCCGCGCCTACGGACCATGATCCGTTTTCTGTACCACGGAACGACCGTAAACGGCAGTTTGGCCGCAGTCCGAACGGATCAAGGAAGAAGCAGGCGGGTCGGCGTGCCGGTCAGCGGAGACGGCGGGCGACCTCGGCGGCCCAGTACGTCAGCACGATGTCGGCGCCGGCCCGGCGGATCGAGGTCAGGGTCTCGAGTACCACCCGGTCACGGTCGAGCCAGCCTCGCGCGGCCGCGGTCTCGACCATCGCGTACTCGCCGCTCACCTGGTAGGCGGCCACCGGCACGTCGACCGCGTCGGCGACACGGCGCACGACGTCGAGGTACGGCAGCGCCGGCTTCACCATGACCGCGTCCGCGCCCTCCGCGACGTCCAACGCCACCTCACGGAGTGCCTCGTCGGCGTTCGGCGGGTCCTGCTGGTACGCGGATCTGTCGCCGAACCGGGGAGCGCACTCGGCGGCGTCGCGGAACGGCCCGTAGAAAGCCGACGCGTACTTCGCGGAGTACGCCAGGATGGCCACCGCGGGGAACCCCGCGCCGTCGAGCGCCGAGCGGATCGCGCCGACCTGGCCGTCCATCATCCCGCTCGGCGCGACGACCTGGGCCCCGGCCGAGGCCTGCGCCACGGCGATCGAGGCGTACCGCTCCAGCGTCGCGTCGTTGTCGACATCGCCGGTCTCCGTGAGCCGCCCGCAGTGCCCGTGGTCGGTGTACTCGTCGAGGCACAGGTCCGCCATCAGGACCGTCGCGTCGCCCAGCTCGGCGCGCAGATCGCGGAGGGCGAGCTGCACGATCCCTTGGGGGTCGTCGGCCGCGGAGCCGCGGGCGTCCTTCACCGCCGGCACCCCGAACAGCACGATCCCGCCGACGCCGGCCTCGACAGCCTCACGCGCGGCCTTGCGCAGCGACTCACGCGTGTGTTGCACCACACCCGGCATCGAAGACACCGGTTGCGGCTCCCCGATGCCCTCCTTCACGAACATCGGCAACACAAGGTCGGCGGCGGCAAGCTTGGTCTCGGCCGTGAGTCGCCGCAGTGCCGGGGTACGCCGCAGGCGCCGCGGCCTGGCGGCAGGGAAGGTCGGCTGGGTCACTTGGCCTTCTTTCGCGAGCCACGACGCATCTGGCTGGGCCGGCGAACCGGCTGGCCCGCCTCCACGGAGGTGAGCCTTCTCTCCGCACCGTACTCCGCCAGCGCGGCGGCGAGGGCGAAGGCCGACGCCTTCGGGGCGACGACGTCGACACGCAGCCCGAACTCCTCCGCCGTCTTGGCGGTCTTGGGGCCGATGGCCGCTACGACCGTGGTGGCGTGCGGCTTGCCCGCGATGCCGACGAGGTTGCGCACGGTGGAGGACGACGTGAACAGGACCGCGTCGAACGACCCGCCCTTGATCGCCTCCCGGACCTGGGCCGGCGGGGGCGCCGCGCGTACAGTGCGGTACGCCGTGATGTCGTCGACCTCCCAGCCGAGGTCGTGCAGCCCCGCCACGAGCGTCTCCGTCGCGATGTCGGCCCGCGGCAGGAACACCCTGTCGATCGGGTCGAGGAGCTTGTCGTGCGGCGGCCAGACCTCGAGGAGACCTTCGCTGGAATGCTGGCCCGCTGGCATCAGGTCGGGTTTGACCCCGAAGGCGAGCACCGCAGCGGCGGTTTGTTCCCCGACCGCCGCGACCTTGACCCCGGCGAAGGCACGGGCATCGAGACCGTACTCCTCGAGCCGCTCCCGCACGGCCCGGACGGCGTTGGCCGAGGTGAACGCCACCCACTGGTAGCGGCCCGTGACCAGGCCCTTGATCGCCCGCTCGAGCTGCTGCGGGGTACGCGGCGGCTCCACCGAGATCGTCGGCACCTCGTCGGGCAGCGCCCCGTACCCACGCAGTCGGTCGCACACCGGCCCCGCCTGCTCCTTGGTGCGCGGGACGAGCACCCGCCAGCCGAACAGCGGCTTGGTCTCGAACCAGGACAGCGTCTCGCGCAGCCGCACGACGTCGCCGACAACCGCGACGGCGGGGGGCTCCATGTGGGCGGCCTTGGCGCCGGCGGCGACCTCGGCGAGCGTGGAGACCACGGTCGTCTGTGCCGTAGTCGTGCCGTCGCGTGTCATCGCGACGGGCGTCTCGCCGGGGCGACCGGCCTCGACCAGCGCCTTGGCGACCTCACCCATCGAACCGACGGCCGACAGGATGACGAGCGTCGCCCGCCCCGCGCCGACCGACTCCCAGTCGACGGCGCCTTCGTGGGCGTCGACGACGCGGACCTCACCGGCCTTGCGGGAAGTCAGCGGGATGCCGGCGTACGTCGGGACGGCGACCGCTGACGACACGCCCGGCACGATCTCGAACGAGATGCCGGCGCGGGCGCAGGCCTCGGCGTCCTCGGCCACACCGCCGAAGAGCGCGGGGTCGCCGTTCAGCAGCCGGACAACGCGCTTACCCGCACTCGCGAGGTCGATGACGAGCCGCTGGCGGGCGGCATGGTCGAGGTCGGCGGCGTCGTGGACCTCGACGCCGGGCCCGCAGTGGGTGAGGAACTGCCCGCCGGCGAGCCGATCGCAGACGGCCGCGTCGGCCTCCGCGAGAACCTTCGCGCCCCGCAGGGTCAGCAGGTCTTCGTCACCAGGGCCCGCCCCGACGAAGGTCACGCTGCCTGCGGGCTGGTCGTGGGTGTCATGTGTGGAGCTCAACGTACGCGCTCCCCCATCAGTGCGGCGGCCCCCTCGGCCAGCAGGTCGGTCGCGAGCCCGCGACCGAGGTCCCCGGCCGCGTCGAGGGGACCGGTGGTGGATAGCCGGACGCTCGCGGCGCCGTCAACCGAGATGACAGCGGCGCGCAGGTGCAGCCTCGTGCCGTGCTCGGCGGCCTCGGCGTACGCGCCGACCGGGGCCGAACAGCCGGCTTCGAGCGCGGCGAGTACAGCGCGCTCGGCGGTAACGGCGGCCCGTGTCGGAGAGTCGTCGAGAACACCGAGCAGTCGGGCGGTGCCGTGGTCGTCGCCACGGCACTCCACGGCCAGCGCCCCCTGGCCGGGGGCGGGAACCATGAGGTCGGGGTCGAGTGCCTCGGTCGCCTCGTCGAGGCGGCCCAGCCGGGCCAGCCCGGCCCGCGCGAGGACCACCGCATCGAGCTCGCCTGCGGCCACCTTGGCAAGCCGGGTGTCGACGTTGCCGCGAAGATCCTCGATCTTGAGATCGGGCCGGGCGAGGCGAAGCTGCGCCGTCCGGCGCGGCGACCCCGTACCGACGCGGGACCCCTCGGGGAGCTCGCGGAAGGCTCTGCCAGCCTTGCCATCGCGCGCGGCGAGTACGTCGCGGGGATCCTCGCGGGGCGGGACGGCGGCGACGCGCAGACCGGGAGCGAGCTCGGTGGGAAGGTCCTTGAGCGAATGGACCGCCACGTCGATGTCGCCAGCGAGCAGCCGGTCGCGGAGGACGCTGACGAACACACCGGTACCGCCGATTTGTGCCAGGGATGCGGAGGTGCGGTCGCCCTGGGTCGTGACGCCGACGATCTCGGCGTGCCGGCCGGCCCGCGCGAGCCCATCACCGACCGAGCGCGCCTGCGCCATCGCGAGCGCGCTACGGCGGGTGCCGATCCGTAGATTGGTCACGAGGCGGCCTCCAAAGTGACCATCGCGGCATTGCGGGGTGCGGCAGCGGAGCGGATGAGGCCGCAGGGGTACGTGGTCACTGCCTCTCCCCCTCCGCGGACACGTCCGTCGAGACGTCGGGGCGGGCCACCGCCTCGGGCGTGGTCGGATCGAGGCCGAACAGCTCGCGGAGCGCCTCCGCGTAGCCGTCGCCGCCTGGCGAGCTGGCGAGCTCCTTCACCCGTACGGTCGGAGCGTGGAGGAGCTTGTCCACGACGCGACGAACCGTCCGCGCCACCTCTTCACGCGCGCCGTCGTCCATCTCTGGCAGCCGTCCGGAGAGCCGGACGAGCTCGGCATCCACGAGCTTCGCGGCCCTGCTGCGCAGGGCGACGACGGTAGGAGACACGCTCGCCGCCCGCTGCTGGCCCTCGAACGCCGCGACCTCCTCGGCGACGATGCGGCGTGCGGCCTCAACGTCCTCCGCGGAGGCGGCCTCGGCCCCGCGGGCGCGCAGGCCCTCCAGGTCGACGAGGGTTACGCCGTCCAGCTGACCGACAGCCGGTTGGACGTCGCGGGGAAGGGCGAGGTCGAGGAGGTACAGGGGCCGGCCCTCGCGCGCCGGGAGGACGCGCGCGACCAGCGGCTTGGAGATCACGACACCCTGCGCGCCGGTGCTCGACACCACGAGGGCGGCGTCCGCCATGACCGATTCAAGGGTGGACAGCGGCACGGCACGCGCGTCGGTCCTGGCGGCGAGCCGTCGCGCACGGTCGTAGGTCCGGTTGGCTACCACGACGTCGGCGCCGGACCGCCGCAGGGCGGCCGCCACAAGCGCACTCATCGAACCCGCCCCGACGATCACAGCGATCCTGCCGTCGAGGGAGCCCAGCTCCCGTTCCGCCCGCCCGAGGCCCACGCTCACCAGGGTCGGGCCGGCGCGGTCGATGCCTGTTTCCGCGTGCACCCGCTTGCCGACCCGTAGGGCGTGCTGGATGAGCCCGTCGAGCATCCCACCGACCGTGCCCTCGCGTTGGGCGAGGCGCAGTGCACCGCGTACCTGGCCGAGGATGTGGCTCTCCCCGACGACCATGGAGTCGAGACCGGGGGCCACGGTGAAAAGGTGCTGGACGGCGCGGTCCTCGTAGTGCACGTAGAGGTGACGGACGAGGACGTCGAACGCGACCCCCGAGTGGCGGGCGAGCAGCTCGGAGACGTCCGCGAGCCCTCCGTGGAACTTGCCGACCTCCGCGTAGATCTCGACGCGGTTGCACGTCGAGACGACCATCGCCTCCGCCACGTGCTCGGCGTCGCGGACGTCGTGCAACAGCTTCACCAGCGCGTCGCCGCTGACCGCCGCTCGTTCGAGCAGCGGGACGGGGGCGCTGCGGTGGCTCAACCCGACAACGAGAAGGCTCATCTCGTTAGCTCCAGCTCCGCCTCCATGTCGCTCACCCGTCCCGCTCCAGCTCCGGTCCCAGGGCCGGTGTCCGCCTCGGTGCCGCTCACCGTTCGATCGCCTCCGCGAACGTGCTCTCGAGCGAACCGACCACGACCGCGGCAGACTTGCGCTGCTCATGAAACGCCAGGATCTGCAGCTCGATCGACAGGTCGACCCTGCGGACGTCGACTCCCGCGGGTACGGACAGCACGATGGGCGCGAAGTTCAGAATGCTCGTCACCCCGGCTCGGACGAGCCGGTCGCAGACGCCCTGCGCGGCGCTGGCCGGCGTCGCGATGACGGCGATCGCCACGTCACGCTCCTTCACGACCCGCTCGAGGTCATCGACGTGCTCAACCTGACTCCCCGCGATGCGTTCCCCCACCCGTGACGGGTCGGCGTCGAACAGCGCGGCGACGCGGAAGCCCCTGGTCGCGAAACCTCCATAGTTCGCGAGGGCGCGACCGAGGTTGCCGATTCCGACGATGCAGACCAGCCAGTCCTGGGTCAAACCGAGTTCCCGCGAGATCTGGTAGACGAGGTAGTCCACGTCGTACCCGACACCGCGGGTGCCGTAGGACCCAAGGTGAGAAAGGTCCTTACGCAGCTTCGCGGAACCAACGCCGGCGGCGTCCGCGAGACCTTCCGATGAGACGGTCGCCACCCCTCGCTCCGCGAGCGCGTGCAGCACGCGAAGGTAGACCGGGAGCCTCGCCACGGTCGCCTCCGGTATGCCGCGGTCGCGGGCGATGGCTCGAGGCGAAGGACGAGCAGGGTTCACAGCGGGTAGAGCTCCTCGCAAGACACGCGGACTGTCCGCAGGCTACGCCTTTGTGAACGTACGCACAAAGTCGGTCGTCAGGCACTGCGCGCGATCAGCGACTGTCAGCCGCTGGGCGCCTGAGGCGACGCCGTGGCCCGCATCTACGCTGACATCGTGACGCACCGAATCACCTTGCTCGGCAAACCGGACTGCCATCTGTGCGACGAGGCGCGAACCGTGATCGCGCGGGTCGCGGAGGAACTCGGGGTCCCATGGGAGGAGCGCGACATCACCCGCTCCGAGGACGACATGCGTCGCTACTGGGACAAGATCCCCGTCACGCTCGTCGACGGGGCCGAGCATGACTTCTGGCGGGTCTCCGAACGCCGCCTGCGCGCCGCACTCGGCGCGCAGGCCTAACGGTCGGTGCACCGGACCCCCGCTGCCCGCGACCTCTCAGCGGCGGTAGAGAAAGTCCCATTCGTCGTCGGCCTGCGTGAGCGCTCCGTTATCCCCCTGTGCGGTCACGTCGTCGACCCGGGGCCGATCGGTACGGGTGGTCGTGCCGTTGTCGTTGTCCACCCCGCGGGCGTCGTCCGAGGGGCGAGCCGCGTGAGCCGCCGCGGGATCGGCTTGGGTCGCCGCGGCGGACCGGCCGCTCTGGCGCGCGGCGTTCGACGCGCTCGTGATGCCCTTGGCTGCGTTGAGGTCCAGCCGCACCACGTTGGTGGCCAGCACGTACCGCTCCCGTTCAAGGTAGAAGCGCTGGACATACGGCTGGCTCTCGTGGCGGGAAAAGGCGACGCGGTCGTGGTACAGCTCGTAGAAGATCCGCTGCTGGGGCACGCCCGCGACCGTATGGCAGGTGTAGACGAGGGTCTCGGGCTCGTTCGCCTCGATCTGCCGCACGGTCTCCTCGGCAAGGCGATCGAACATTCCGCCCATGCCCTCGCGCAGCGTCACGATGACGATCTGGCCATACCTCTGCGGCGGCGGTTCCGGCGGAGCGGCCGGCTCGGGACTCTCCACGGGCATCCCCGCGCGGTGGGCGCGGCTCCTGCGCTCCGTCTCCGGGGGCGGCTCGGCGGCCGCGACCGCTAGCTTTGCGGCCGGATCCCGGGTGCGCAGGGCAGCGAACGAGAGCAGCGCGGCGCCGAGGCCGACGAGAAAGACGTAGGCGACCGCCGGC
>JBOHCT010000050.1:0-21885 GCA_050699055.1 Streptosporangiaceae bacterium
CACCAGAGCCCGGGGCTTCCGCAGCGCGGCCGCGCTCATCGCCATGGCCGACTTCGTCCACGGCGGCCTATGCCCCGATTCTCCCTACTGACGAACAACGACCGACTCCTGAACGCCGGGGAGAGCCTCCATGAGACCGGTCAGTAGTGACCAGATGACTCGGTTCGACCGTCTGCTCTGGCAGGAAGCTACGACTTGGGTTGCTGTCCTGGGCCGATGACGGCGAGACAAGACAACGCGTCATTTCTGTCGTCCAGCTGTGTCGGAGGGGAAGGCCTTCCTCCTGCGGTCAATTCGTGCGGATGATTCGAAGCTGAGGGCTTCGCTGATTCGGCGCATGGAAATCTCGTCCTGACCGACCAGGCATCTGGCGTAGGTGCGCAGCAAGACCTCGACGCTGTTGCCAGCCCAATCTGCCACCTGTTTCGCGGGCACCCCGGCGTTGAGCCAGGTAGAGAGGCAGGCGTGTCGGAGGTCGTAGACGCGTTTGGCCAACGGTGATGCGTATTCCTCTGGGCTGAGCGCGGCTCTCCTGGCCTTGTCCCAGACCCGTTGGATGGTGCTCGTCGCCAGGACGCTTCCATGTATGCCGTGGAAGACCCGACCGTCGGGGCCCGTGCCGAACTCGTCGACGTGGCGGCGCAACAAGCCCACGAGTTCAGGTGCGCAAGGGACCGTCCGGCTATCGCCGTCCGGGCGGTGCTTGAGCCCCCGCTCGTCGCGTTGCTCGCCTGAGTCGGTCCACTCCTTGCCCACGTCTGGTGTGGCCCGGGTGAGGTACAGCTCACCCCACGCACCGGGCTCGTCGGGCAAGGCGAGGTCCCGGCGTCGGAGGTTGACGGCTTCCTCGGGTCTGAGGCCGGCGAAGTAGATCACAGCGAAGAACGCGACAAGTCGGGGCCCGCTTGGCTCCTGGGCTCGTACGGCGGACAGCAGGGCGCGCCCCTGGCTGGGGTTGACGACGCAGCGTCGATCCACCTGGAACGAGGCTTTCGTCGGCTTCCACTTCAGAGCCCTGATGGGGTTCTGTTCCAGGAGCTTTAGTTCTACGGCGTAGTCCATCGCGTTGGATAAGATCACTCGATGCCGTTGAGCTGTACTCGGCGCTGCACGACTTCCATCGAGGCGAGACGTGGCGGCGTTCAACAGCGCTCTCGTAACGGAAGGGGTCTCCAGTCTGGCCCCCGCGGCTGGTGGCGTCTGGCGTACACACCTGGTGGTGAACTCGTGGGTCTCAGTATCCCGAGCCGCAACTACGGAGATCCGATCATCGGCTACATCGGCGTTGTTCCCGAGTACCGGGGCCACGGGTGTGCCTTGCTCGCCGAGGCCACCCGCCTGCTGGTCGTCGAAGGTGTCGACCGGATCGTGGGTGGTACCGATCTGACCAATACGCCGATGGTCGCAGCATTCGCGAAGGCCGGATACCTGATCGAGCAGCACCGAATTGACTTGAGCTAGCGCTCGCGGGCATGGCCGCGTGCCGCGATGAACTGCACGAGGTTACGGCGGAGCCGGTGGAAGAGGTCGTGGACGCCACGGGCGCCGGCGACGCCTACGCGGCCGGCTTCCTCTACGGGCTCGCGCGTGGGTGCGACCTGCCCACCTGCGGGCACCTCGGTGCGATCCCCGCGGCGCGGACGTCGGAAGGGAGGGCGGCCACCGTCCCCCCAGATGCGCTGCGGTCGCCGAGCAGGTAGGCGGCCGCGCCGGTCGCAGCGGTCACGGTCAGGACCGAAGGCCAGGCCCCGAGCTTACGGGCAAGCAGATGGGAGGCGCCGAGCGCGGCAACATAGACGCCGCTGAGGGTCGCGGCGGCGCCGACCCCGGCCCTGCGACGCCAGGCCTCGAACGCGGCGGCCCCGATCGCCGCGAAGACCACCCCACCGAGCGGCCGTTTCTTCGTCGCCCGCGCGACGGCGTACCCGCCGATCAGTCCCGTCGAGGTGAGGACCGGGCTGGGAATCCGGGCCATGGCCGCTCCTTCGCACTTGATGCCAAGTCATGCTTGCTGGTCACGCTCGCCTCCCCGCGGCGCTCCCGGTCAGCACTGCTCGCCTCTACGGTAGTCGTGCCCGTCCCGCGCCCATCCAGCGCACGGGTCCGCGCCGACCGATGAACCTGGCCCCGCGCCAACGACCGGTCCCCCGAGCGAGCTCGGTCGGTTACCGGGCGCGTCCTGTGCTACCTGCTCACCATGGCACGGTTCCCTTCTGATCGACGAACTGGCCCGTCGGCCCGTCCTGGCTGGTCAATGCCATGTCCACCATGGTGCGTGCCGCCTGGTCCGCGGTGCAGCGGCGCTTGCGTACCGTGAATCGGTCGGCCATCCTGATCCACCTCTTCTCAGGCTCCGAGTCCTGCTGGCCGACGCGGACGGGGCGCGGAGAGCGGGTAAGACCCGCGGTGCGTCAGGACTCATCGGTGGTCTCCGTGAAGGACCCCCATCTACTTGACGGCGGTCTTCACGGTATCGATGAAGCCTTCGGGGTCGATCAGACTCAGCAGGAGGGTATGCATGCGCACGCGCACGAACCAGAAGGCGCGCACGACAGGCCGGGTGGATCGTGAGCCGCACAAGGCCGTCAGATGAGCCGTTCACCAGCCATTTCCCGGCACCGCCATGAACGCCGCGAGAACTGACCCGTGCGGTGTCCTGCCTGACAGAAACGAGGGAACTCCGCGGAATGCGGGCCTTGAAGCTCCCGCCCATCCAAACCCGAACCTCCTGGGTATCCACCTCCACGCCGGACACGCGCGGCCCAACGCCGAGAACGGTCGGCACCCATGCGGTTCCGTCGTAGCGAATCGCGAACCGCTTGGTATCCACGGTTGTTAGGTTACGCTCGCCCGAGCTGGCTCGCCGTTCGCTCGCGGCGCACGGATACGAACCTACGCAGACGGTCAGACCGAGGAGGATCGCAGGTGAATGATCCGCGCTCCGACCGGCCGATGAATGTTTGGCCGATGGCATCTTCACCCAACGCTGTTGCCATGGTCCTGGGCGGCCGACCGACTCGCGGAGGCGGGTACTTACTGGATCTCGACCACCCGACCGGACGGAAGGCCCCACGCCCGATCCGTGTGGGGACTATGGCTGGACCGAGGCGGTCGTCCGTCGACAGGGTCGCGACGAACGTCCCTGCCCGTTTCCGGAGGGTCGCTACAGCCGTCGAAGGCCACGGCGGGCTTCCCGGGCGGCCTCCTGCCAGAAAGGCGCGGCGACAGCGTAGAGCCCCAGCGCGGCGAGGATGCCGACCGCTACATCGACGCTGGTGCGGCCCTCTTTCGCCCAGTAGACGTCCTCCAGGTTGAGCAACAGCGCGGCTTCGTCCGCGATGAGGGCAGCGCCGGCTCCGTAAGCGATCCCCACAACGGGATGCCGGACCGCGGTCTCCGTCCCTCGTACGGCGACCATGCCGACGGCCGTGAGAGCGGCGATCCCGAAGTTGTAGTGGTGCAGATGCTTCCCGCCGGCCGAAACGTTGTGTAGGAACGGCAGCCACCGGTTTCTGATGCTGTGCGTGACGAGCCGGACCCCGCCGAATGTGGCGCCGAAGGACGTCCACGTGACCACCAGCGTCTCCTCCAGCGGATCGGCGTGATCGAGGTACACCTGCGCGACCCGCTCAACGATGTTGCCCTGCCGGTCGGTCCTGTCGGGCGGGCGCTCCCCCGCGCGTGCCGCTACTCGTGCCGCGACCCGCGTTCCTGGGGTGCTGCTCGTTCGCTGCTCGTCCATCGGTTATCTCCCTCCCGACGACCCGGTCGTGTCGCCTCCTGTGTCAGCGGTGCGGATAGCGACGGACGCGGCCCCTGCCGAGGGCGGCTGCCATCGGCAGGAGACGACGCCCGCGTCCCGCCGAGTATCCACCACGAAACGGAGCGCAGCCAAGATCGCCGCGCCCAGAGGGGGGCGGGGGCGGGGGCCGCCGACCCGCGGGGCGGCTGGCCCTCGCCGTGACCGGTCGTATCCGGTAAGGCCGCGATCACGCCTGGATAGCACGCTCGAGCATCTGTCGGTGGCGCAGCATCCACGCCGCGGCCCTGGCTTGCTACGCCAGGCCCCACAGCGGGGCCGGATCTGTGGACTGAGGTGTGACCCGCGCCTGAACGGCCACGTTCGCGCAGTCGCGGATGGCGTACTCGATCATCCGGGTCACGAAGCCGCCTCGCCCGGCCGCGGGGAGCTCGTACCCGTCGAGGAAGTACCGCAGCTGAGCGGTGCGCGCGGAGGCGACGGGCAGCCTGCACAGCTCGGCGACGTCGTCGTCGTGTAGCTGGCAATGCCACCAGGCGACGCAGGCCACCTCGTCGAGGCGATCGGTTGGCCCGGCCACCGTCCAGTCGATGAACGCGACCGGCAGTCCGTCGCGCGTCACTGTGTGCCACGGTCCGGCGTCGCAGTGGCTGATGATCGCGTCAGCGGTGGCGCTGCGAAACGGCCACGGGTGCCAGACCGCGTCGGGCGGCGGGCGGAAGCTCGCCGTGGCGCCGTGCGGAAGCTCGCCGTGGCGCCGTGCGGCGCCCGCAGCATGCGACCGACCTGCCAGGCCCCTTCGTCGTTCCAGGCGTGCGGGTGCCGGATCTCGCCGTCGACGTACGTCAGGACCTCGCGCCCCTGGTCGTCGTACCCGTCCCCGACGACGCGGGGGCAACCCTGGAACCCGACGTGCTCCAGGTGCCGCAGCAGAGCGTGGACGGTCGGGGTCCACGGCCCGGCGGGTCGCCGGACCGTGTCGCCGTAGCGGATGGCCGTGCTGGGCCCGCCTTCGGCCCCGGGCAGGGGCTCGAAGGAAGATTGCGATGACATTGCTGCTCCTCGTGTTGGAAAGCGGGACGCCTCCAGGCCAAGGCGTCACCATCGAGAACCGTGGAGAAAGTCCACGGCCGGGAAAAGACCGCTTCAGCGCGAGGAGCACACTTCCGCCGAGCGCTTTGGCTCGCCGGAGCGGTCGGGCAGGAAGGCCCGAGTCAGGCCGCGACAGGCTCCCGCGTCGAAGCGCGCGTGGTGGTGTTGAGGACCATGACAGCCATGATCAGACCTCCCGTCGCGACATCAGTACTGCATGCCGACGGTCTCCCAGCGGTAGCGACGGGACAACGTATTTTCGCTGCCGCGAGGCGCGCGTTCCGGTTGGCCGCGATGTGCTTTCTACACTGGGCGAAGCGCGCGGGCCCAGAGGAACATCGGAACGCGCGCCCGCCGCGCCGGCTTACTCGTGGAGGCAGCATCCGGGGCGGGTTCGCGCGCCGCTTCGATGAGGAGACCCGCCCGCTCGAGCGCTCGGGCGTACTCCTCGAGGGCGTAGGCCCAGCCGCGGAACGTCATCGTCAGGCCGTTCCTGGTGAAGGTCCCTTCGAAACGGCGTCTGCCCAGATACGAGCCGTGGATCACGAACGGCGCGTCGTCGTCCTCGCCGTGGAATGCACCTGCGTCGTTACGGGATGCGTGACCGACAGGCACAGCCGACCGCCCGGCCTCAGGACGCGAGCCGACTCCTTCACCGCGCCGGGCATGTCGGAGATGTCCATGAGGCTGTTGTAGGCCACGACCAGATCGAAGCTCCCGTCGCCGAACGGCAGGTCGGCGGCGTCGGCCAGGAGGTATGTGCCGCCGGGGTCGGCCTCGCGGGCGGCAGCCAACAAGGTCGGCGCGGCGTCGACACCCGTCACTCGATGACCACGGGCGGCGAGGTCGCGGGCCACCCGCCCTTCGCCACAACCGAGGTCGAGCGTGCCCGCACCCGGAGGCGGTACCAGCTCGAAGAAGTCGGGGCTGTAGCGCCAGTACGCGTCCTGGCCGGGCTCGCGGGCCCAGGCGATCCAGTTGCGCGCCTGCTCCTCCCAGGCAGGGTTCACCAAGCCGGGATCGTGACTGTCCATGACGGTGGACTCTACCCGTGACCGCGCGGCCACCTAACCGTCATCGCGACCGTCCGGTCGGAACGCGACGAGCGGCAGCGCCTCGACGACCCGTCGTCGAGAGTCAGCGGATCCGTCGTACGGGAAGCCCGCGAGCCGGACACCACCCTCCGCAGCACGGTGGTAGCCATGCGGTTGCGATGCTCGTAGTCGAGGAAGACATCGCTGGCCTCGGCCGTGTCGAGGACACGGTGGGTCGGGACGAAACGCTCCCTGCCTACCTGGACCTCGAGGGCGTGCCCCTCGGTCACGTTCCGGAACCAGTCCGAGCCTGGCCCGAACCCCGCGATCGCGACCGCCTCGTGTGTACGCGGATCCCACCGCAGGACCTCGAGCATGGTGCGGTGGACCAGCCCGGTCCGTCGGCCCCTGTGTGTGAGCAGCAGGAACCGGTACCCGAACACCGGGCCGAATCCCAGGTCATACAAGACGACCGGGGCCTTGAGCAGTCGTGCGACGGGGTACGAGCCACTGCCTAGCCTCCAGCTCCGGTGATGTCCACTGCTCGCGCGGTCAGCGTGCTACGAAGGTGCGCGTGAGCATTCATACTTCCTTTACGGCCGATTTCGGAATCCGACGTCCCGTGGTCCTCGCGCCGATGGCCGCCGTTTCCGGCGGCCGCCTGGCGGCCGCCGTGTCGCATGCCGGTGGGCTCGGCCTGGTTGGGGGTGGCTACGGCGACCCTGAATGGCTGCGGCGGGAGCTCACGCTCGTCACCCGAGAGACGGGCGAGCCTTGGGGTGTGGGGTTCATCACCTGGAAGCTCAGCACCGACGTCTTGGCGCGGGCGCTCGATTACCGGCCGGCGGCGGTGATGCTGTCGTTTGGAGACCCTGGCCCTCATGTGCCGGCGATCAAACGGGCCGGCGCGCACCTCATCTGCCAGGTACACGACGTTCAGGAGGCCCGCGACGCGGTCGCCGCCGGTGCCGATGTGATCGTCGCGCAGGGCACGGAGGCCGGCGGGCACGGGGCGACCCGCTCGACCCTCCCGCTCGTACGGGCCACAGTGGAGGCCGTCGCGCCGACCCCCGTGCTGGCCGCGGGCGGGATCGTCGACGGGCAGAGCCTCGCGGCGGCGCTGATGCTCGGGGCCCAGGGCGTCGTCATAGGTACCCGCTTCTACGCCACGCCCGAGGCGCTCGGCCATGACCGGGTCAAGGCGGCGCTGGTCTCGGGCAGCGGTGGGCAAACGTACAGGACGCGGGTGTTCGACGCGGCGAGGGGACTCGAGTGGCCCGCCTTCTACACGGGTCGCGCGCTGCGTAACGTGTTCGCCGGTCGCTGGGAAGGACGGGAGGCCGAGCTCCGGACGAACAACGCGGCGCGGGAGGAGTTTCGGGGCGCCGTCAGGGACGGCGATACCGAGACGGCGATGGTCTGGGCGGGCGAAGGCGTCGATCTGATCGACAGCCTGGAACCCGCGGCGGAACTGGTGAGCCGCATGGCTGCCGCTGCCGAGCGGACGCTCCGCGACGCCCCTGGGTGGCTCAGGTAGCGGCAAGTCCGCGGTGAGCGAGGCTGAGCCCCTTGCCGACAGGCACGATCACGTGCTCGAAGCCCGATAGGCGTCCGACGGTCTCGAGGTAGCCGGCGATCTCGTCGGGGTGGGACAGGGCGTTGTCGGCCAGCAGCAGCACGTCGTCGGCCAGCTTCGGCAGCAGGGTCTCGAGCTGGCACGAGGCACTGGTCGGTCGGCATCGAACAGGACGAGATCGAACGGCCCGGAAAGCTCGCGCACGACCTCGCTCGCGTCGCCATGGCGCAGCTCGACGAGGTCACGGATGCCGGCGCGGCGCAGGTTGGCGTCGGCCAGCTCCTGCTTCCATGCCTGGCGATCAAGGCTGGTCACGCGGCCTCCGGTGGTACGCGCGGCGGACGCCAGCCAGATGGTGCTGTAGCCGTTGGAGGTCCCGATCTCGAGGATGCGGGTCCGTGCGCCCAGTCGGACGAGGATGGCGACCAATCGGGCGGTGTCGGGCTGGAGGTTGAGCATCCTCCTGTCGTGTTCGGGCTGGTCCGGGTCGTTGCGGCGGCCGTACTCCTCGACCTCTGCCAGCACCTCACCGAGGCGGGTATCCACGAAGGTCATTTTAGGGACGGGAAGCAGGGACGGGTGGACCTCGGCACCCGGAGGTCGACGTGCTGGAGGGCAGCGTCCTCTGATGTCCTCTCGCCGGTACCGGCCAGGCGAACCGTATCGGTCATGCCAATCAGACAGACCAGTTACGCTGACGGACCGCAGGCCCGGCCTGACAGCGCCAGCGTGCGCCGTCTCGTTGCGTGACGACGTGGGAGCAGTGCTTGACTGACGAACCGCAGAAGTATGTGCGCGGGTGGTCGGAGTGGCCGGACGACGACCCTGATGACTCCGACGCCACCGTAGGGCAGCGACGTCGGCCACCCGAGCCGCCCCGGCCTCCATCCTCCGACCATGACGAGGCGACTCGATCGATCGACGGCTCCGCGGCACAACCGCCGACGATGCCGGAAGGACGTTGGTTCCGCGATGACCCTCCGGCGGTTTCCCAGACGGCGCCGCTACCCGCCGCCGATGTCATCGGAGAATCGCCAGCGCCACGCACCTTCCGGGGCGGCCCCGCAGAGGTCGCGGTACCGGGCCGGGTGCTGGAGGAGCGCCCCAGAAGGGTCGGTCGGCGCTGGCTGGTCGCGGGCGCCGTCGGCTTCGTCGTCCTGGCCGGACTCTTCGGGATCCTGCTGGGCGTGCTCAGCCGCGGCGGCGACGCCGACACGGTAGCCGCTCAGGAGGCGGCTTCGCCGCGGCAGCAGGCCGTCGCGCTGGATCAGCTTCTCTCCGGCAGCCGCGACGACCGGCGAGCTGTTGTCAGAGCCGTCGTGTCGCTCGAGCACTGTCGGGACCTGGGAGCCTCACGGACCGCCCTGCGGCGCGCCGCGTCGAGCAGAGAGACTCTCGTCGCGAAGCTCGGCAGGCTGGGGGTGTCGAAGATCTCGGGTGGGGCACGGCTCAAGGGCACCCTCCACGAGGCCTGGCAGAGCTCCGCCGACGCCGATCGCGCGTTCGCCCGCTGGGGCGATCAGGTGGCCCGGGCCGGTTGTCCCGGCGGTCATCCGAAGAAGGCGGCGGCCTTCAGGGAAGGGGTCCGCTCCTCCGCCGACGCTTCCCGGGCGAAGAAGAGCTTCGTGGCCCGATGGAACGACGTGGCGGACCGCTTCGGCCTCAAGGCGCGCAGCGCCAGCCAGATCTGACCCTCACTCGGGGCGGCTGGAGCTAGACCGCAGGGGCGGCGATGAGATGCGCGCCCGCGGCGAAGCTCGCGGCGACCGCCCGTCGAGGGTCCACAGAAAGCTCAGTGAGCTGAACGGTCCGCGTGCGGGTCGTTGGCGGTCGCGGTACTCGCGACGGCCTCGGGTACCACCACAACAACGACGGTCGGCTCGGTGGCGTGCTCCAGGAGGTGCTCCACCGTGTGCCCCAAGAAGGGCCGACCGGCCACGCGTCGTACCTTCGCGCCGAGCACGACCAGGTCCGCGCCGGTGTCGTGGACGGCGGACTCGATCTCCTCGCCTGCCGATGAGCCGTGCCGGAGCATGACAACCGAGCCGCCTGGCGAGGGCGCCGAGCCCGCGTGCGGCGACGAGCAGTGCCGCCAGTTCGACCCACAGGATCGCGGCGGCGTGCGGCTCCAGGGTGAGGTGAGGCATAAGGGGACCGGCAAGAGACAGGCGTTGTGTCGGTAGGAGAACCCGGGCGCGTCGTCGCGTCCCTTTGGGCAGAGGCAAAGAGCCTATCCGCGTCCAACGCGGGCAAACCCCGACCGCCTTCCCTGCCTGGCGTTACATAGCTCACACGGCGTTCGGCCGTAGGGTGAGGGCGGTGCAGCCTCCAGGGGAGGACGACGGTGTCCAAAGGTCCGCGTTTGCGTACCACGCTCGACGACATACCGGCGTACCGGCCGGGCAAGCCAGCCGCGGGCCCGGGCGGCCGGGCGTACAAGCTGTCCTCGAACGAGACGCCGTACGGCCCGCTGCCCTCGGTGCTCGACGCCATCGAGGCGGCCGCCATCGAGGTGAACCGCTACCCCGACAATGCCGCGTCGGAGCTTGTGTCGGCGATCGCCGAGCGGTTCCACGTGCCTGCCGACCACGTGGCGGTCGGGTGTGGCTCGGTCGGGGTGACGCAGCAGCTGCTCCAGGCCGTGGCCGAGCCGGGCGTCGAGGTGCTGTACGCCTGGCGGTCGTTCGAGGCGTATCCGATCCTCGCTCTGCTTTGTGGAGCGGCCAGCGTCCGGGTACCGCTGCGCGACGAGGTCCACGATCTGACGGCGATGGCCGAGCGGATCAGCGGGCGCACCCGCCTCGTGCTCGTGTGCAACCCCAACAACCCCACCGGTACGGCTGTCCGGCGGGCCGAGCTGGAAGCGTTCCTCGATCGTGTGCCGCCCGACTGCCTGGTCGTGCTCGATGAGGCGTACCACGAGTATGTCCGCGACGCGGGTGTGCCCGATGGGCTCGACCTGTACCGCGACCGCCCGAACGTCGCCGTCCTCCGCACGTTCTCCAAGGCCTACGGGCTCGCCGGCCTGCGCGTCGGCTTCATTGTCGGGCACGAGCCCGTGGCCGAGGCTGTGCGCAAGACCCAGCTTCCGTTCACGGTGAGCCGCGTCGCGCAGGCGGGCGCCGTGGCCTCGCTCGCCGCGGAGGGCGAGCTCATGGAGCGGGTCGAGTCGGTCGTGAAGGAGCGGGAACGGGTGCGTGTCGCGCTGCTTGAGCTCGGATACGCCGTCCTTCCGACAGAGGCCAACTTCGTATGGCTGCCGCTCGGTGAACGCACGCTCGACCTCGCCGACGCCTGCGTGCGGGAGGGCGTGAGCGTCCGGCCGTTCGCCGGCGAGGGCGCGCGAGTCACGGTCGCCGATCGCGAGGCGGACGACGCGTTCCTCGCCGTCGCGGCTCGTTTCGGCCCCTGACGAGTTTCCGATCCGGAGAACCTTGGCCTGATTTCAGGCGACCTCGCGCTCGACGTCGGCACCCAGAGCCTGGAGGCGCTGCACGATCTGGCCATGTCCACGCTCGACCGGGTAGGCGGGGGCGACGATCGTCTCCCCGTCCGCGGCGAGGCCCGCGAGGACGAGGGCGCTGCCGGTACGAAGGTCGTGCGCGACGACCTCGGTGCCGTGCAGGTCGGTGGGGCCGTGCACGGTGGCGCGGCTGCCGCTGGTCTCGACCTGGGCACCCAGCTTGTTCAGCTCTCCGCCGAGCGCGAACCGGCCGTCGTAGATGCTCTCGTGGATGTAGCTCGTGCCGTCGGCGAGAGCGGCGACGGACATGAGCGGCGACTGCAGGTCGGTGGCGAACCCGGGGTACGGACTGGTGATCACGTTGATCGGGCGCAGCGGCCGCTCCCTGCGCACTTGAAGGATCGCGCCGTGGCTGGTGAACTCGACGCCCATCTGCTCCAGCTTCCAGCGGGCGACCCCGAAGTGGTTGAGGCTGGCTCCGACGAGGCTCACCTCGCCCCCGGTGATGGCCGAGGCCATCGCGAAGACACCGGAGTCGAGACGATCGGGCATGACGGTGTGCTCGACGGCGGTCAGGGCGTCGACGCCGTCGACCGCGACGAAGCCGGTGCCTCCCCCGGTGACCCGGGCCCCCATGCGGCTGAGGAAGGAGATGAGGTCGAGGACCTCGGGTTCGAGGGCGGTGTTGTCGATGACGGTCCTGCCTTGGGCGAGCGAGGCCGCCATGATGAGGTTCTCTGTGCCGGTGTGGGATGGCGTGTCGAGGTAGAGATGGGCGCCTTGCAGCGGCCCGCACTTCACGTGGATGCGCTCCTCCGACTCCTCGATGCTGGCGCCGAGGCGCGCGAAGCCGCGGTAGTGGAAGTCGAGGTTACGGCTGCCGAGGTTGCAGCCCCCCACGCCTTCGACGACCGCCTCGCCGAGCCGGTGCAGCAGCGCCGGTACGAACAGCACCGACCCGCGGAAGCGCCGGGCGAGCTGCGCGGGGAGGACGGGGCTCGAGAGCCGCGACGCGTCGATGACGAGTGTGCGCTCGGGCTCGTGGAACTCGACGCTCGCACCGACGGCCTGGGCCAACTCGACGGCGCGCCGAACGTCTTCGATCAGCGGCACGTTGCGCAGGACAGTGCGGCCTTTCGCGGCGAGGAGGGAAGCGGCGATCATCGGCAGGACGGCGTTTTTCGCGCCTTGGACGAAGACTGTGCCGCGTAGCGGGCGACCTCCACGGACGCGGTAACGCACCTCCTGGCCCATGCTCACTAGACTCCTTCACGTCAGAAATGTCATAGTCTGAACTGTTATGTCGGATACTCAGCGTTACCCATCATCACGCTAAGTTGCTTTCAACGGCCCCCAGTATTTCACCGGCACACCGTGTCCGGAGCCGGTTACGCACTCCTTGGGGTCCCCTCGACCGCCTTTCTATAGTGCGTCATCCCCTGCGGACACACGACACCTACCCCGGAGTGTCGCGACATCGCCGTACGTGGCGGCTGACCGGCCGGCGGCGTCTCCCGGCGGCGGCAGGTGGGTTCGCGGTCGCGCGTGAGTTCTGCCACGATGGCGACATACCCCTGTGGGTCGCCGCTCACGAGGCGGGCGACCCCGGGGGAGGCCCGGCGCGGCGATCCCGCGCAACGGCGACGAGACGAGGAGGAGCAGCAGTGACCGCTGACAACTCCCTTGGTTCGCGTGATTCGCGCGATTCCCTTGACGTGGGGGCGGCCAGCTCTCGCGGACCGACGCTCGTCCGGCTCCTGACCCCCGAGGGCGAGCGTGTCGAGCATCCCGACTACGCCATCGACCTGAGCCCCGAGGAGATTCGCGGAATGTACCGCGATCTCGTCCTCGTTCGGCGGGTCGACAAGGAGGGGCTCACCCTCCAGCGCCTTGGTGAGCTGGGCATCTGGGCGTCCCTGCTCGGCCAGGAGGCCGCTCAGGTCGGATCCGCCCACGCCCTCGCGCCCGACGACATGGCGTTTCCCACCTACCGTGAGCACGGTGTCGCATGGTGCCGCGGCATCGACCCAGAGGCGATCCTGCGGATGTACCGGGGGGGGACCCACGGCGGCTGGGACCCGAAGGCCGCGGGCTGCCACCTGTACACGATCGTGATCGGTGCCCAGACGCTGCACGCCACCGGGTATGCCATGGGCATGCAGCGCGAGGGTGCCGAGTCGGCCACCATCGTCTACTTCGGAGATGGCGCGACGAGCCAGGGTGACGTCAGCGAGGCGTTCAACATCGCATCCGTCTTCAACGCCCCCGTCGTGTTCTTCTGCCAGAACAACCAGTGGGCGATCTCCGTGCCCCTGGAGCGGCAGACGCGGGCGCCGCTCTACCGCCGCGCCGCGGGCTTCGGCTTCCCCGGTCTCCAGGTCGACGGCAACGATGTCTTCGCCGTGTACGCCGTCACGAAGAAGGCTCTGGAGGCGGCTCGCGAGGGTCAGGGCCCGACCCTCGTCGAGGCGCTCACCTACCGCATGGGCGACCACACCACCACCGACGACGCCAGGCGGTACCGCCTCGACGGCGAGCTCGAGACCTGGCGGCTGAAGGATCCTGTTGAGCGGGTCAAGGCTTATCTCGTCAAGCAGCGGCTCGCCGACTCCGCGTTCTTCGAGGGCGTCGACGCGGAGGCCGAGCAGCTCGGCAAGCGGCTGCGCCAGGCCTGTGCCGAGATGGCCGACCCCGATCCGACGGCCATGTTCGACAACGTGTACGCGGACGCGAACCCGCTCGTCGAAGAGGAGCGCGCGCAGTTCGCCGCCTACCTTGAGTCCTTCGCCGACGAGCCGGCGGGAGGTGGACGATGACCGCGACGAGGCTGACGATCGCCAAGGCTCTGAACGAAGGCTTGCGCAAGGCCCTGGAGCGCGACCCGAAGGTCCTCATCATGGGCGAGGATGTCGGCAAGCTCGGCGGTGTCTTCCGCGTGACGGACGGCCTGCAGAAGGACTTCGGCGAGGATCGTGTCGTCGACACCCCGCTCGCGGAGTCCGGGATCATCGGTACGGCCATTGGGCTCGCGCTACGCGGCTACCGTCCGGTGTGCGAGATCCAGTTCGACGGGTTCACTTACCCCGGATTCGACCAGATCGTGAGCCAGCTCGCGAAGATGCGCTACCGCTCGCTCGGCAAGCTCGCGCTGCCGATAGTCGTACGTATCCCGTTCGGGGGCGGCATCGGCGCGGTCGAGCACCACAGCGAGTCGCCGGAGGTGTTCTTCTGCCATACCGCCGGACTCAAGGTGGTGAGCTGCTCGAATGCTCTCGACGCGTACACGATGGTCCAGCAGTCCGTCGTCTCCGACGACCCCGTGATCTTCTTCGAGCCCAAGCGCAGGTACTGGGAGAAGGCCGAGGTCGACATCGCGCTGGATCTCGACGACGCCGCCCCGCTCGACAAGGCGCGGATCGCACGTCCCGGGGCAGACGTGACAGTCGTGGCGTACGGACCAATGGTCAAGACCGTCCTCGAGGCGGCGACGGCGGCTGAGGAGGAGGACCGCGACCTCGAGGTCATCGACCTGCGGTCGCTGTCTCCCTTCGATGTCGACGCTGTCTCCGAGTCGGTACGCAAGACGGGCCGGCTGATCGTGGTGCACGAGGCCGCGACCTTCGCCGGCTTCGGGGCCGAGGTCGCTGCCCGTGTGGGCGAACGCTGTTTCTATCACCTGGAGGCGCCGGTGATCCGGGTCGGCGGCTTCCACACGCCGTACCCTCCGTCGCGGTTCGAGGACGACTATCTGCCCGACCTCGACCGTGTCCTGGACGCCGTCGACCGCTCGCTCGCCTTCTAGGGGTGATCCGTGACCCGCAAGGAGTTCAAGCTTCCCGACACCGGCGAGGGTCTGACCGAGGCCGAGATCCTGCGCTGGCATGTGAAGTCCGGCGACGAGGTCAGCGCGAGCCAGACGATCGTGGAGATCGAGACCGCGAAGGCCGCGGTTGAGCTGCCCTGCCCTTACGACGGCACCGTGGCCGAGGTGCTGGTGGAAGAGGGCCAGACCGTAGAGGTGGGCACGCCGATCATCGCGTTCGACGTGGTCGGGGGCGAGGAGCGGGCGGCGGCCGGCCCGGGCACAGGCGAGGGCGCGGAGGGCGAGTCCGAGGAGCGACAGGCTGTGCTCGTGGGATATGGGCCGCGCACCGGTCCGACCCGCAGAAGGCGGCGTAAGCAGCGCCCCGGTGGGGCCGCGACGTCGCCGGGCGGACCGGCGGGTACAGCTCCCGCTGGGCCTCCCGCTGGGCCTCCCGCTGGGCCTCCCGCTGGGCCTCCCGCTGGGCCTTCTGGTGCGCCGGGTCCCACGCCGTCGCCGTCCCCGGGACCCGCTCCGCACCGGCCCTCGCCTGCGCAGCATGTCCAGCGTCCGGAGCCCGCGCCCGTCCCCGCGCCGGCTGAGCCGGAGGGCCGGCCGCGAGTCACTGTCCTCGCCAAGCCACCTGTGCGCAAGCTGGCCAAGGACCTCGGGGTCGACCTGCGGGCAGTGCGAGGCAGCGGCCAGGGCGGGGTGATCACCCGCGCCGACGTGGAGGCCGCCTCGCCGGGCGTCCAGGCACCCGCGGCGGAGAGTGTCGCGCCCTCGTTCGACGCCGCGCGCGAGCGACGCGTCCCGATCCGGGGCGTGACCAAGCACATGGCGGCCGCGATGGTGCGCAGCGCCTTCACGGCCCCCCACGTCACGGAGTTTCTCGCCGTGGATGCGACACCGACCGTCGAGGCCGTGGGGCGCATCAAGGCGATGCCGGAGTTCGCGGAGACGCGGGTGAGCCCGCTGCTGCTCCTGGCCAAGGCCCTCCTGCTCGCGATCAGGCGCAATCCCCTCGTCAACGCGACCTGGGACGAGGGGGCTCAGGAGATCGTCGTCAAGGGGTACGTGAACCTCGGGATCGCGGTCGCCACGCAGCGCGGCCTCATCGTGCCGAACGTCAAGGGCGCCGGGTCCATGACCCTGCCCGAGCTGGCCGGAGCGTTGCAGAACCTGGCCGAGACCGCGAGGGCAGGCAAGACGCCGCCGGCGGACATGCAGGGCGGCACGATCTCGATCACGAACGTCGGGATCTTCGGGGTCGACACCGGTACGCCGATCATCAACCCCGGAGAGGCCGCGATCCTGTCGATCGGAGCGATCCGCGACATGCCGTGGGTCCACGAGGGAGAGGTCAAGCCGCGCAAGGTCGCGACGCTCAGCCTCTCCTTCGATCACCGACTCGTTGACGGTGAGCTGGGCTCGAAGGCTCTCGCGGATATCGGCGCGATGCTGGAGGACCCCACCCGCATGATCGCTTGGAGCTGACAGGCGGCCGAGGACCCGGCGAGCGCTCCCGGCCCAGATCCGTCCGTGCGGTCCGTGGACGGAGGATTCTACGTTTCCTGACCACACGTGGAGATCTTGGCAAAGCGCGGGCGGCGGACCCGCGTGTCAGCGCTCGGCCTCAGTATGTCATTCGTCGTCGGAGTTCGAGGAGTCACCGAAGCCCGAAGGCGTTTTCACCGGCGGCCGCATCTCGGTGCCGGGCTTGCTGCCGGAGTACCCGCCGCGCTTCTCGGAGTCGGGACGCTCGAACCTGCCGTCAGCCATCTGACCCCTCCTCGGGAAGGATCTCCATCCAGGCGATCCGTTCCGCCGGTACATACACAGGGTAACCGAAACCCGCGTCGCCGAGCACCCCCGAGCTCTGCTCGACCTCCCATGCCTCCTCGAGCAGCAGGTCGGTGCTGTTGGGGAACCCGGCGGCGTAGGAGTCCTTGGCGAAACGGCCGGCGATCCACACCCCGTCTGGCGTACGCACGCGGATGTAGGCGCTCGGGTGCTCGGAGAACAGATCGTCCCAGGCTCGCGGGGCGGGGGTGCGGCCGAGGGCGACCCGCAGCAGGCGGCGCTCTGTCTCGGCGGAAAGGCGGCGCCGCAGCCAGCCCAGGCCCTCGCGGGTGGAGCGGGTGGCGTAGAGCCCGCCGAGGATCGTGCCGACACTCGCGGGGACGGCCACCAAGACCAGCAGCCCGAGCCACAGCACGACGAACTGCACGAGCCCGAGGGACCCGCGGCCGGCGATGGCCCCACGGTAGACGGCGTACTCCGGCCACGCGAGAACGAGATGGAAGATCAGCGAGACCGCGATGAAGCGAAGCGTGCGGTCAGCGAACGTCACGCCGTACGGGCTGGTCTGGCGCTCGTAGGCCCAGGTGTAGACCGACCCGGGCAGCACGGCGACGATGACGATGAGCAGAGCAGTGACGGTGCCCGGCAGCGCCACCACCGTGTGCTCGACCATGGCTCATCCTTGTCGGTCATCGCCTACCCGGGCGCCAACCGTAGCGGAGCCCACCGACGGAAACGCGCGACGATGGAGGTCGACGCGTACGGAGGTGAGGGAGTGACGAGCACGACGCACAGGGGTCGGTGGACACCGGAGGACAAGGCCGACGGGTCGTACCACTACCTGCCTGTCGACGTCCCGGCCGGCGCCGAGTCGTTCTCGGTCCGTCTCTCCTACGACAGCGCCGCGGGCGTCCTCGACCTCGGATGCGTCGGGCCGGGCGGGTTTCGCGGCTGGTCGGGCAGCGCTCGGCGCGGCTACGTCATCGGGCGCGCGCACGCCACACCCGGCTATCTTCCCGGCGCGCTCGAGGCAGGCACCTGGCACGTGCTGCTGGGCCTGCACCGGGTCCCGCCCGAGGGCGTGTCGTACGAGGTCGTGGCCGAGACCGACGGTAAGGGTCCCGAGGCCCCGACCCTCCCCGTCGTCCCGCCGTCCGAGCGTCCGCCCCGCCGTGAGCTGCCCGCTTCCCCTGGGCAGCGCTGGCTCGCGGGTGACCTGCACGCGCATACGGTCCACTCGGACGGGGCGGCGACGCCGGCTGAGCTCGCCGGCATTGCCCGTGGGCAAGGCCTCGACTTCCTCGCCGTGACCGACCACAACACGGTGAGCCACCACGCGGATCTGGCGAAGGCGGGGGCGCATGCGGGCGTGCTCCTGCTCCCCGGGCAGGAGATGACGACCGAGCGCGGACACGCGAACGCGTTCGGCGACGTGGGATGGATCGACTTCCGCGAACCCGCGGAGACCTGGTTCGCGGAGACCGAGAAGCGCGGCGGCCTCCTCTCGGTCAACCACCCGATCTGCGCGGACTGCTCGTGGCTCCACCCCATGCCCAGACGCCCGCCCCTCGCCGAGGTGTGGCACGCCTCTTGGCTCGACCGTCGCTGGTCCGGGCCGTTGGCCTGGTGGTACGCATGGGACGACACAGTCGTTCCCGTCGGGGGCAGTGACTGGCACGGCCCGGCCTCACACACGTTTCTTGGTCAGCCGACGACGTGGGTGGAGTGCGGGGACGGCGACGTCTTGGCTGGCCTGCGCGCGGGACGGGTCGCGCTTTCCGCCGACTACGAGGGGCCGGTGCTGCTGCGCTGCGAGGGTGAACTGGTCGTGGTTGGGGCGGACGGAGCGTTCCTCGTCGACCGCGAGGGACGAAGGCGGCGGGTACGCGGGGAGCTGGCGCGTTTCGCGGGAACACCTGGGCCGTACCGGCTCGAGGACGATACGTCGGCCACGCTCGCGCTGACGCCCTGACATTCACGTCGGGGGCCGCCGTCCTCGCGGTCATCAGCGTCGGAGTGCGCTCAGATCTGGGGCGGACCTTCGTCGTACGCTCGATCCTCCGACCGTTCCCGTCGAGTCTGCCGACGCATCATCATCATCGACAGCACGAAAGACCCGCCGCCGACGATCATGAGGATCAGCCCGATCGTCTCGATGTCGACGCCCTTGACGTTCACATCGACGGCGAACTTCAGAATCGCGCCGATCGTAATGAGAAACAGGCTGACGCCGATACCCATGCCTTGACCTCCAGACGGCACGACCGACGCCGACGCGTCCCCTGACGAGGATGCACACTATCGCATCGACGGCCGACGGATAGGGACGCGTGGCCGCACGGCCCGAGCTACTTCCGAGGGCCCCCTTTCGCGGCATTCGCCGAGTCCGGCGCGAATCGACAGGAATGTCTTCTCTGATGGTCTCGCCGTCGAACGACATTGTCGATACTCGGCCCCGTTCGCGGGTGTGCGACAGGTTTGCAGGTGGCAGTTCGGACGGTGATCATCTGTCAGGCGGCGCCGGTGGCCGCGCTGGTGCCGCTGGCGTGGTGGCAGCGCAGGGTGGTGATGCCGGTGGCGCCGCGGGTGGTCCAGCGCGTGCCGGAGAATTTGAGCCGCTGGCCGATGACGGCCTTGTAGCCGGCCTCGACGACGCCGGAGCCGGCGAACATGCCGAGCTTGCGGTAGTGGGCGTAGTGCATGCGGTGGGCGTTGTCGGCGAGGTTCCAGATCCAGCGGGCGCCGTCGCCGAGTACCACGAGTTGGCGGATGTGGTCCGGCGCCGAGGCTAGTCATCGCGCCGCGGATCGCGGTCTCCACCGCGGCCAGCCCCTGCTGCCGCCCGGCGCCTGGACCCCGGTCCGGGCCGGCACACCGGTCCGGGTGCAGGGCGCGGGCGGCCAGTTCGCCCAGCCGCGTGATCTCGGCCGCGAACTGCGCCTGGAGCCGGGTTAGGAACCCCCTTTTTGGCCGGTGGCGCCGGCCGGAACACCCTGCCCAGGCTGGGCCAGCGGCGAGACCGGCCTGGCCGCACAGATCGCCTCGTTCACCTCGATCAGCTCGTCCACCAACTGCCGGAACCGCTTGTAGTTGCCCACCTCGACACGAGCCTTCTCCAACTCGGGACCGGGCCGCAGGTGCACCGTGACGGTCTTGCCGCCGACCTTGCGGGTCAGCACGTGCTGCGGGCCGTGACCGGGACGACCCGGGCTTGCGCAGGCGCAGGTGGGCTTGCCGCAGCGGCGCATCACCGCAGACAGGCTGCCCGGGCGGAAGTTGGCCCACGCCCCGTTCGCGTGCTTGTAGAGGAGCCGTTCTCCTTAACGAAAGGTTGCGGACGATCTTCTCGGCCGCCCCCGCGGGGTCGTCGGCAGAGTGTTGCCCGCCCCCCGCCCACATGCACTGCCGGCCCGCGGCCGTGTCGACGCAGGCGACGTCAAGCCTCCGCCCACTGGTGGGCAGGAGCACGCGGAGCACTACCCCCTGGCCCTCTCCGACGAGCCTCCATGCAAGGCGCCAGGCTTCGAGCTCGGACCCGAGGGCGGCGAGGTATCGGTATCGCTCGGATGGCTCCATCGCCGTCACCTCACACCCGGGTCGCTTACTGGCGGGTACACGGATGGCCATGATGGCGGAAGTAAGTGGGCCGTGACCGGCATTGGCCGGTGACGGACCGTGTTTCTGCTATCTTTCTCGGTAACCGGCCGACCGCGCAGTGTGTCGCCCGTTCGAACGGCTTCGCGCCGGCCTCCTCGCGTGCCGTGCCGCGCACTCGCCGGGACGTCGCTCAGAACGCCTCTTCCGGAAGCTCCATGAGCCCCAGGGAGGTCCGCTCGGCGAGCGTACGTTCCGTGCTCAGGCGGGGTAGCACGGCCTTGGCGAAGAAGCTCGCTGCCGCGATCTTGCCCTGGTAGAAGGCCTTGTCGCCGCCACGCGTCCCTCGGTCGAGCGCCGCCTGCGCGATCTCGGCCTGGCGCAGGAGGAGCCAGCCGATCAGCAGGTCACCGATCGCCATGAGGAGTCGGTTCGTATTGAGCCCGATCTTGTACAACTCTTCCTTGTGCCCGCCCGCGGAGCCGAGCACCTCGACCATCGCGCCCGCGATGCCCTGGACGTCCTCGAGCGCCTGGCCGAGCACGGCCCGCTCCTCCTTCAGCCGTCCGTTGCCGGTCTCGCTCTCGGCCGTCTCGCGGACCTCGCCGCCCAGCGCCGCGAGCGCCTGGCTTTGGTCCTTCACGATCTTGCGGAAGAACAGGTCGATCGCCTGGATCGCGGTCGTGCCCTCGTACAGGCTGTCGATCTTGGCGTCTCGGATGTACTGCTCCAGCGGGTAGTCCTGCAGGTAGCCGGAACCGCCGAGCGTCTGCAGCGAGAGCGTGAGCAGCTCGTACGATCGCTCGGAGCCGACACCCTTGACGACGGGGAGCAACAGGTCGTTCAGTGCGCGTGCCGCGTCGTCGGGCACGCCCGCGTGCGTGGCGAGCTCGAGACGGTCCTGGACGGAGGCGGTGTAGAGGACGAGGGCGCGCATTCCTTCCGCGTACGCCTTCTGCAGCATGAGCATGCGGCGTACGTCCGGGTGACGCGTGATCGGCACGCGTCGCGCGGACTTGTCGGCCGCCTCGGTGAGGTCGGCGCCCTGGACACGTTGCTTGGCGTACGCGAGCGCGTTCAGGTAGCCGGTGGACAGGGTGGCGATGGCCTTGGTGCCGACCATCATCCGCGCGTACTCGATGACCGTGAACATCTGACGGATACCGTCGTGGACGTCGCCCACGAGATAGCCGACCGCTGGACGCCGTTCGCCGAAGCGCAGCTCGCAGGTCACCGAGGCCTTGAGGCCCATCTTGTGCTCGACGTTCGCGGCGTGGACCCCGTTGCGGTCGCGCAGGTCGCCGGTCTCCCAGTCGCAGAGGTACTTCGGGACCGCGAACAGTGAGAGCCCTTTCGTGCCTGGTCCATGGCCCTCGGGGCGGGCGAGGACCAGATGGACGATGTTGTCGGCGAGATCGTGCTCGCCGCCGGTGATGAAGCGCTTGACCCCCTCGATGTGCCAGGTACCGTCCGGCTGCCGGACCGCCTTCGTGCGTCCCGCGCCGACGTCCGAGCCGGCGTCGGGCTCGGTCAGCACCATGGTGGCGGCCCAGCGTTTGTCGATCATGGTCTGTGCGAGCTGCCGCTGGTCGCTGTCGCCGAGGCGCCACAGCACGTAGGCGAAGCTCGCCCCGCTGGCGTACATGAACAGCGCGGGGTTGGCCCCCAGCAGCAGCTCGGCGACGGCCCATCGCAGGCTGCGGGGGGCACCCGCCCCGCCCAGCTCGGGCGGCAGCTCGAGGCGAAACCACTCGGCGTCCA
>JBOHCT010000051.1:0-21817 GCA_050699055.1 Streptosporangiaceae bacterium
GTGTAGAGCAGCTCCGCGTAGGCGACGACCGACACGAGCGCGGTGTTCTTCAGCATCGAGATCGTCTCGTTGCCGGTCGGCGGGATGATCACCTTCATCGCCTGCGGCAGGATGATCCGCCGCATCGTGAGCGAGCGCGACATCCCCAGCGACTGGGCCGCCTGGGTCTGCCCCTCGTCGATCGAAAGGATCCCGGCCCGCGCGATCTCCGCCATGTACGCCGCTTCGTTCAGCGCCAAGCCGAGGATCGCCGCGATGAACGGCGTGATGAGCGAGGTCGCGTCGAAGGCGTAGAACTCGGGGCCGAACGGGATCCCGATCGACAGCCGTGGGTACAGCGCGGCGATGAACCCCCAGAACAGGATCTGTACCAGCAGCGGCGTACCGCGGAAGAACCAGATGTAGATCCAGCTGATCCCGGAAAGGACAGGGTTCGGCGACAGTCGCATCACCGCGAGGATGATGCCTCCGACGATGCCGATCGCCATGCAGATGACAGTGAGCTCGACGGTCCGGCCGGCGCCGATCATGATGCTGGGAGCGGTGAAGTACTGGCCGACGACGTCCCAATGAAAGCGGGGGTTGGTCACCAGGGAGTGGATCAGCATCGCGAGGAGCACGAGGACGACCCCGGTGGCCACCCAACGGCCGGGGTGGCGGACGGGGACGGCCTTGATCTCCGCCGCCTCGCCCGCCCCCCTGCTCTCGAGCTCTCTGGCGGTCGTCACGACGATCTAGCTCTTGGCGACATTGATTTGCGAGCCTTGAATGGCGTTGTCCTGCTCGCCCCACTTCGCGAGGATCTTCTGGTAGGCGCCGCCGTCCATGAGCTTCTCGATGGCGCCCCGCAGGACCTTCGTGAAGTCTCCCGAGCCCTTGGGTACCGCGACGCCGTACGGCGCGGTCGCGTACGGCTGGCCGGTCACCTCGAACTGGTCACCCGACTTCTTGGCCATGTACGCCGCCACGCCGGAGTCGGCCAGGGCGGCGTCGGTGCGTCCGGTCGACAGCGCGAGGTTGACGCCGTTCTGGTCGGGGTAGATCTGCGGCTCCAGCGGCTTCTTGCCCTCGGCCTTGCACTTCTTGCTGCGCGACGGGATGTCGTCGTCGGACTGGATGGTGCCCTTCTCCGCGGCCACCCGCATGCCGCACAGCGACATACCCTCGGGGGAGAGCTTCTTGGGGTTGCCGGCGGGAACCATCAGCGAGGTGCCGGCCTTGAAGTACGTGACGAAGTCGACGATCTGCTCCCGTTTCTTGGTGTCGGTGAACGCCGACATGCCCAGCTCGTACTTGCCCGAGTCGAGGCCGGGAATGATCGCGTCGAACGTCGCCTTCTGAAACTGGAACTTCACGCCGAGGACCTTGCCGAGCGCCTGGCCGAGGTCCGGATCGACGCCGATGATCGTCTTGTTGTCCTTGGCGACGAACTCCATCGGCGCGTAGGTCGGGTCCGTGGCGACGACGACCTTGCCATCTGCCTTGACGCTCTTCGGCACCATCGCCGCGAGCTTCGGGTCCTTCTTGATCGTGCTGGCGGCCTGGGTGGATCCCCCAGCGGCGCGCTGGCCGCCGCCTCCTGATGTCCCCGAGGCGCCGCTGCCGCCGCAGCCCGCCAACAGCAAGGCCGCGGATGTCGCGGCCGCGACGAGGCCAAGCGCCCGCCGCGGCGAGGAAATGAGCCGCACGGTGTCCTCCTGAGCATGACCGGACCGGCGTGAGCACGCGGTGGTGACGCAACATTTTGCCAGGACCTGACCCGGTCCGGGGGCCACCAGTCTGTCAAGATTCGACAACGGCCGCTAACGTGCGCACGTGCCCGGGAGAGGACCGCCCTGACGGACCTGCCCGCGGCCGACGGAGACGCGGCCGGGTCAGGGCCGGCAGATGGTACAGGGCGTGCAGCCGTCGCGTTCAGCCGCGGCGCGCTCCGTCGTCTCGACTTCAGCGCCCTCCTCCTCGGCATCCTTGACCACCGCGCAGTCGTCGCGGTGGAACCTCTTACGCCCGGCCACCACACGTACGTTCCTGTCGTGCCCCGGCGGCGCGCCGCCGGTCGTCGAGTCGTCCGAGACGTCGCCCTCGTCGAGCGGCGCATCCTCGTCCTGGGGGGCCTCGTCGGACGTGTGGAGCGCCTCGTCCTTCGGTGCCTCGTCCTTGACCGGCCGGGTACGCGCGGCGAGCGCAGTGTCGGGCATACAGGCGGTACAAGCGGTGTAGCCGCGCTCGCGGGCGTCGGAGTAAGGCAGCTCATCCGGGGACCGGCCGGCGAGCTGACGGCACGACGCGAGGTGGTACCGCCGGCGCCCCTGGACGACGAAGACCCTCGTGTCGCCGGGCACTGTCGCGGCGGGCGCCGAGGAAGGAGGGGGGTGCTTCGTCGTGGTCGGCGTGACGGACGGGCGGGGCTTCGTCTGCGGCCTTCCTGCCGATATCCCCGTCGCGGTCCCTTCAGGAGCCCCCTCAGAAGCGCCCGTGGAGGCGGGCGCCCCCACAACGGCCGGTTCCGGCTCGGACGTTCGCCCAGCCTCGGGTCGCGGCTCCGTGACGTCGTCCACGGGCGAGTCCCTGGCGAAGAGCTCGGCGCGTAGCAGGAAGACACCGATGCCCAGGCACAGCAGGGACACGATGCTCACCCCGATCGACGCGTAGATGAGCATCAGCGTCGCCGTCACGATGCCCGCGATCAGCAGGGCGATCACGATGATGACGAGTGCACCGCTTATGACGATCACGGACTGTTCTCCTTGCCTCCCTGCGGGGGCAGGTCAGCGACGCTCAGGCGGCCGGTCGGGGCCGTGCGGGAAGCTCCCCGTGTGCTGAGCCTCGGCCGAGAACGGCGCCGTCGCAGACGGCTGGCCGTTTCTCGGCTCCCGTGAGGACAGCGCGGCCGCGCCGGCCGGGGTACCGCTGGAGCCTTGCAACGAGCCGCCCTCGGTGGCGCCCGCCTCGAGCTCACGGAGCTGGCCCTCGAGGTAGGCCTTCAGGCGGCTGCGGTACTCACGCTCGAAAGCCCGCAGGTCGTCGACCTTTCGCTCGAGCTCCTCGCGCTGCTGCACGAGCGTGCCCATGGCTTGGCGATGACGCTCCTGGGCGTCGCGCTCGAGGGCCTCGGCACGGGACCTGGCCTCGCCGACGATCTGATCGGCCTGCCGGCGAGCCTTGCCCAAGGTCTCCTCGGCCTCGTGGCGGGCACGGCCGAGCGTGTCGTCGGCCTCCCGCCGGGCATCGGCGATCGCCTGGTCGGCGGTCTGCTGGGCGAGAGCGAGAACGCGGGCAGCGGTGTCCATGTTCTCCTCACCCGACTGTGCCCCCGACTGTGCTCCCGCCGTTCCCGCGACCGCGGCGACAGCGGCGGGCGCGGGCTCCGGCTTCGGCTCGGGTTTCGGCGGCTCGGGTTGCGGTTCGGGTTTCGGCGGCTCCGGAGCGGGAGCGGCAGACGCCACGGTGGGCGCCGGCGCGCTGGACGACATGCTGCCCTGCGGGGCACTCGCGGACGTCTTGCCGCGCATGCACTCGGCCAGCTTGGCACGCAGCTCCTCGTTCTCCTGGATGAGGCGATCGAGCTCTGCCTCGACCTCGTCGAGGAAGGCATCGACCTCCTCCTCGTCGTAACCCGGCCGCAGGCGGGTCGTACTGAACTGCTTGTTCCGCACGTCCGCGGGGGTTAGCGGCATGTTGGTCTCCTCGGCGCGCTCGGAACTCTGTCCGATCGGACAGTACCCGATCAGAACACGGATCCTACGACCTGGATCAAAATCCAGACCACGATGAAGAGCACGATGAAACTGAGGTCGATGGCGACGCTGCCCAGCCTGAGCGGGGGGATGAAGCGGCGGAGCAGCTTGAGTGGCGGGTCGGTGATCGTGTAAGTGGCCTCGGCCAGCACGAGTATGACCCCCCTTGGTCGCCACGACCGAGCGAACATCTGGACGTACTCAAACACTAGCCTGGCCACGAGCAGTAGCAGGAAGAAATACAAAATGTAGCTGAGCACGGCGCCGACGATGCTCACGGTCGCGCCTCGTCTCGGTGTCTGGACATCTCTCCGGTCAGCTCTGGTTGAAGAACCCGCCCTCTGCGATGCGGGCCTTGTCCTCCGCCGTCACCTCCACGTTGGTGGGCGACAGGAGGAACACCTTGTTCGTCACACGTTCAATGCTGCCATGGAGCCCGAACACGAGCCCCGCCGCGAAGTCGACCAGACGTTTGGCGTCGCTGTCGAGCATCTCCGTGAGATTCATGATCACGGGAGTGCCGCCGCGGAAGTGCTCGCCGATCGTGCGAGCCTCATTGTAGGTACGCGGGCACAGCGTCGTGATGCGGGCCAGGTCGGCCGTCAGCGGTACCTCCGGTCCGCCTGGTCGCTCTGACACCGTCGCCACCTGTCCGCGTCCGGCCGCGCGACGCGGCGAGCCATCTCGCTCATCGCGGTCGGGCCCGCCAGGCCGATTGTCCATCGGCTGGTCGTCGTAGTCCGTGTACTCGTCGTACTCGTCAGGGCGGTCGTCCTCCACGAGCCCGAGGTACACCGCCATCTTGCGCATCGCACCGGCCATGCTCGTGACCTCCGCACCGCTCGGTCGACTCTCCGTCTGTCAGGGAACCGTCACAAGTAGACTGTCTGTCACGGAACAGCAGGTCCGCTGGTGGGACCATACCGGACGCCCGCCGCACGAGCGCCGAGCAACGCCGTACCGATCCGCAGGTGTGTCGCACCATGCGCGATCGCTTGTTCCATATCCGCGCTCATCCCCGCTGATACCATCGTCGCCTCCCGGTGGTCTGCACGTACCTTCGTCGCCACCTCGGCCAGGCGGGAGAACGCCTCGTCGGGGTCGGCGTCTTGGGGCGCCATCGCCATCACGCCGGCCAAGGCGAGACCGTCCGTCGCGGCGACGGCGTCAGCGAGCGGTCGGACGTCGTCGGACCGCACCCCCCCGTGGTCCCCGGCACTGTCGAGCCGGACCTGGACGAAGCAGACGACACGCCGGCCGGCTCGCCGCGCCTCCCTGCCGAGCACGTCCACCAGCCGGGGGCGATCCACCGAGTGGACGACGTCCGCGTACGACACCACGGAACGACACTTGTTGGTCTGGAGCTGCCCGACAAAATGCCAGGTGAGATCAAGGTCGGCGCAGGCGTGAGCCTTGGGCGCCGCCTCTTGGTCGCGGTTCTCCCCGACGTCGGTCAGCCCGAGGGAGGCGAGGAGCCGTACGTCGGACGCCGGCCGGGACTTCGTGACGGCGACCAGCGTGATCTCCGAGAGGTCGCGGCCGGACTCCGCGCACGCTCTCGCAACGCGACGGCGCACCGATGAGATGTTCGCCACGATCTGATCGCGCCTGCTCGCCTGTGTGTCCACGCCTATCCCCGGAGCCATGCGTATCCTGCGATCCGTCCCGTGCGGGGACCATCGCGCCGGTGAGAGTAGACCTCCGACGATTCCATGGTGCATCGGGCGTCCCTGTGCACCCGTTCGACTCCCCCTTCTCGGAGCTGCGCCCGGATGCCGCCGCGGATGTCGAGTCCGGGACCGCCCCTCGCGGTCGTGCAGCGGGCCGACGGCACCGTCCTCGCGACGTCCTCCTGCATGTCCCGCGGGACCTCGTAGCACCCGCCGCAGACCGCGGGACCGACCGCCGCGATAATGCGCCCGGGCCGAGCGCCTAGATCGCGCATCCGCTCAACCAGAGCCGAGACCACCCCCGCCGCCAACCCTTCGCACCCCGCGTGGGCGACGCCCACCACCCGTGCGACCGGATCGGCGCAGAGGACCGGCGCGCAGTCGGCGACGAGGACCGCGAGGGCGAGCCGGGGAACCGTCGTCACGACCGCGTCAAGTGCTGGCGGGGTGTCATCGAAAGGGGCGTCGACCACCGCGACACGTGCACTGTGGACCTGCCGCATCCATACGACCTTCGCGGGGTCGAGGTCGAGGGCCCGGGCGGCCCGACGCCTGTTCTCCGCCACAGCGGCGGGATCGTCGCCGGTCCCCGCCCCGAGGTTCAGCTCGTCGTAAGGAGGGGCGCTGACGCCGCCGTACCGGTCGGTGAACGCGGCGCACACGCCGTCACCCATCTCGAGACGCGTACTCACCCTTCCCGCTTCAAGAAGTCGGGGACGTCGAGGTCGTCGTCCTCGTCGTCGAAAACAACGGGACGCCGGGCGCGATAGGGATCAGGCCGGGGTGTGGAACGCATTGGCGAGGGGGAAGCCGGGGGTCCCGTCTCCATGTCGTCTTCTACCGCGGAGGACGACTCGACGTGCGGGGCCGTCTCGTCGGGAGTCGGGGCGGTGGGCTGCCGGTCGGGCGGAGCCGAAGGCCCGGCCGGCGCGGGCGGCGAGGACGGCGGAGGGGACCCCGCGGACGAGGCTGTCGACGACGGAGCCAGGCTCGGCGTCGTGCCCCGCGCCATGCCCGCCGGTGCGGCCGTGCGCCCGGAGTGTGCGCCCGACCCGAGCCCCGAACGCTCCCCCAGGCGATCCTTGCCTCTCGGGGCTCCGCCGTCGAAACCTGCGGCGATCACCGTGACGCGGACCTCGTCGCCGAGGGCATCGTCGATGACAGCGCCGAAGATGATGTTGGCGTCCGTGAAGGCCGCGTCGGATACGAGCTGAGCCGCCTCGTTGATCTCGAAGAGTCCGAGGTCAGACCCACCCGAGATCGACAGGAGCACGCCGTGCGCGCCGTCGATGCTCGCCTCGAGCAGCGGGCTCGAGATCGCCATCTGTGCCGCGGCGGCGGCGCGGTCGTCACCGCGGGCGGACCCGATGCCCATGAGCGCGGACCCCGCGCCTTGCATGACGGACTTCACGTCGGCGAAGTCGAGGTTGATGAGCCCGGGCGTGGTGATGAGGTCGGTGATGCCCTGGACACCGGAGAGCAGAACCTGGTCGGCCTGCTTGAAGGCGTCCAGGATGCTCACCTGGCGGTCGGATATCGAGAGCAGCCGGTCGTTCGGGATCACGATGAGGGTGTCGACCTCGTTGCGGAGCTCGTCGATGCCCTGCTCGGCCTGCGTGGCCCTCCGCTTTCCCTCGAAGCTGAAGGGCCGGGTGACGACGCCGATGGTGAGCGCGCCCAGCGAGCGCGCGACGTTGGCGACCACCGGTGCCCCGCCGGTACCCGTGCCACCGCCCTCCCCGGCGGTGACGAACACCATATCGGCGCCCTTCAGAACCTCCTCGATCTCCTCCCTGTGCTCCTCGGCCGCCTTGCGACCGACCTCGGGATTGGCGCCAGCGCCAAGCCCGCGCGTGAGCTCGCGACCGACGTCGAGCTTGACGTCGGCGTCGCTCATGAGCAGCGCCTGGGCGTCGGTGTTGATCGCGATGAACTCGACGCCCTTGAGGCCGACCTCGATCATCCGGTTGACGGCGTTGACCCCACCGCCGCCGATGCCGACGACCTTGATGACCGCGAGGTAGTTCTGCGGTGCTGCCACGACGAGGGCCCTTTCCGATCGACTGCCGGGCCGGTCTTCGGTGTGTCAGCCGGTCGACCGCCACACCGTAGCCGCTCCCCTCCCCCAGGGTCAGACCCTCTGCACAGGCCCGAACCCTCATCCTCAACTCGAGGTTTAGAGTTATGTCAACCTGCAAGTCGATACGGACGCTACCTCAGGGGGCGGGCCGGGGCCGGTCACATCCGTCGGCGTGTCGTCGCGGCGTTTCCGAGCCCTCGAGAGGTCGTCCACCTGCGGATACCGGCGCCCGCACCTCGTGCCCCTCGTCCCCGGGTCGCGCCGGGTCGGCCCTTGGTCCGTCCGACCACGGACGCGAGCGAGAGGCGAGGATGTGCTCATGACAGATCACACCTCAGGCCGCACCTCGGGCCACAGCGAACGCGTACGCGCCCTCCTCCGCCGCGTCCCGCTCATCGACGGGCACAACGACCTGCCCGGTGCGATACGCAAGCGAAACTTCTACGACTTCGGCTCGTGTGACATCGCCCACCCGCAGCCGGACCTGATGACAGACATCCCGAGGCTCCGCGCGGGCCGCGTGGGCGGCCAGTTCTGGTCGGTCTTCGTGCCCTCGACCCTGCAGGGGGACGCCGCCGTCGCCGCGACGCTGGAGCAGATCGACGCGGTCCACGCGATGGTCCGCCGCTATCCCGAGGACCTGGAGCTCGCCACCTCCGCCGACGACGTCGAGCGCGCCTTCGGTTCCGGCAGGATCGCCTCGCTGATCGGCATGGAGGGCGGCCACTCCGTCGCCTGCTCCATGGGCACGCTGCGGATGATGTACACGCTCGGGGCCCGGTACATGACGCTGACGCACAATGACAACGTGCCGTGGGCCGACTCCGCCACGGACGAGGCGAAGCACGACGGGCTCACGTCGTTCGGCGAGGAGATCGTACGGGAGATGAACCGCCTCGGGATGTTGGCCGACTGCAGCCACGTCGCTCCCGCCACGATGGCCGACGCCCTGCGGGTGAGCGAGGCGCCCGTCATCTTCTCGCACTCGTCGTGCCGCGCGCTGAGCGACCACCCGCGCGACATCCCCGACGAGATCCTCCGGCGGCTCCCGGCGAACGGCGGCGTCGCCATGGTGACGTTCGTACCGGAGTTCGTGTCCCAGGAGTGCGCGGACTGGAAGAACGACATCGACGGGGAGGTCCGGCGCCGCGGGCTCGACCCGCACGATCGGGCTACCTGGCGCGAGGTACGCGACGACTGGGCCCGGGACCACCCGCGGCCCAAGGTGACGATCGCGCAGGTCGCCGACCACGTGGACCATGTGCGTGACCTCGCAGGCGTGGACCACATCGGGATCGGCGGCGACTACGACGGCGTCGACGTCCAGCCCGAGGGTCTCCAGGACGTCTCCCGCTACCCCGCGCTCCTCGCCGAGCTCGCCGGCCGCGGGTACGACGACGACGACCTGGCGAAGATCGCGGGCGGGAACGTGCTCCGCGCCCTGCGCGAGGCCGAGGACGTGGCGCGACGGCTCCAGGTCGCGCGCGAGCCGTCCCGCGCCCGTATCGCCGACCTCGACAGCTGAGTCCCGCCAGTGCCCCGCTCGAGATCTCGATTTCCGGCCAGGGAGGGCCAGTGCCCTCCGCCTGCCGACCACAAACCGAGATCTGGGCGCGCGCGGGTGCGGAGGCTCGGCTGGGTCACCGGGTCGTGACGACGTCCGGCGAGCTGACGTTGTAGAGGTCCGCGTGCTTCTTCAGCAGGGCGGAGAGGGCGCGCGCCTTCTCCTCGGAGCGCCGGGGGCTGCCCCACTCGACCTTGGCCCCGCCGCGCAGGCGGAGACGCACCTCGTCGGAGCCGTCGGCCGACACTGTCCGCACCTTGGCCGCCAGCCTGTCGGGGAGCGCCGACACGACCGCGAGCGCGGCACGGGTGGTGGGATCTGACGCGGAAGGGTCGCCAACGCGCAGGACCGGCATATGGCGTGGCCGTTTTCTGACGGTGTCGAGCGAGACGCCGTCACGGTCGTAAAGGACGTATCCTGACCCGACGCGAGCGGCGGCGACCGGCTCCCGTTCGGTCACCCCGATGCGCACGGTACCTGGCCACCGGCGGTGGACGTCGACCTCAGCGACCCGCCGGAGGCCAGCCACCCGGTCCGCGACCGCGGCGAGGTCGACACGGGCGAGAGGCGCGCCGAGGCGGATGTCGGCGGCCTTGACCACGGCCGACCGCGGTACGCGGGAATCCCCCACCACCTGGACCTCGCTCACCGCGAGGATCCTGGAGAAGAAGACGACCCAGCACAAGACGGCCAGCACGGCGACGCCACCCGCCAGCGGACCCCAGAGCCTCCACCCGGGGCGGCCGCGCCATGCCCGCTGGCCGCGCTCGCCGACGCGCCCTCTCGGGTGACGGTTCGCTCTACCCACCGGCCACTGCGCTCCTGTCTGGGCTCGCTGTTCGGCTCACCGCTCCCGTACGGCCATCGACCGTGTCACGCCGGAACCGTGCCCTCCTCCCCGCGCAGCAGGGCGAGCACCTGCGGACCGATCCGCGTGACGTCGCCCGCGCCTATCGTGACGACGAGATCGCCGCGCCGGGCACGGTCGGCCACCGCCTTTGCCACAGCAGGCCAGGCGGGCTCGTACGACACGTGCTCGGCGGCCAGTTGCAGTGCCTCGGCGACCAGCGCTCCGCTCACCCCCGGCTCTGGGTCCTCCCGGGCGGGATAGACGTCCATCACGACGACGTCGTCGGCCAGCGCGAGCACCCGCCCGAAGTCCCTGGCGAAGAAGCGGGTGCGGCTGTAGAGGTGCGGCTGGAAACAGGCGACCACGCGCCCCTTGCCCGCGGCCCGGCGAGCGACCTCGAGGTCGGCCGCGACCTCGGTCGGGTGGTGGGCGTAGCTGTCGAAGACACGCACACCACCGCCCTCGCCCTTGAGCTCGAAACGTCGCCGCGCGCCGGTGAAATCAGCCACGCCGTCGCGCAGGACGTCGAAGCCGAACCCGAGTCCGAGACCCACAGCCATGGCGCCGGCGGCGTTCACGATGTTGTGCCGGCCCGGCAGGGCGAGCCGCACCCGTCCTTCTGTGCGCCCGCGGCGGACAAGGTCGAACGCGGAGCCGAGCTCGCGGAGCTCGATCCCGTCGGCGCGCACGTCGGCGTCCGCGGAGATGCCGTAGGTGCGGACGTCGCGTCCGCTCGCGCGAGCGGTGTCGGCCAGTGCCCTCGCACCGGGATCGTCGGCGCAGACGACGAGACAGCCGACGGGGTCGACGCGCTCGACGAAGCGCTCGAAGGCCTGGTGGACGGCCTCGACGGTGCCGTAGTTGTCGAGGTGGTCGGCCTCGACATTGGTGATGACCGCGATATGCGGGCGCAGCAGCAGAAACGACCCGTCGCTCTCATCGGCCTCCGCCACGAAGACCTCTCCCCGCCCGTGACCCGCGCCGGGGCCGGCCGCGCCGAGCGCGCCGCCGATGACGTACGACGGGTCCGCGCCGGCGTTCCGCAGGCCGAGGGTGAGCAGCGAGGTCGTCGTGGTCTTGCCGTGGGTTCCCGCGACCGCGATCCCGCGTCGGCCGGCCATCAGCGATGCGAGCGCCGCGCCGCGCGGGAGCACCAAGCGGCCCCGACCGCGGGCCTCGGCGACCTCAGGGTTAGTCCCGCGGACCGCGCTGGACACCACGACGGTGTCGCAGCCGTCGACGTGCGCGGGATCGTGACCGACCGTCACCGTCGCACCGAGGGCACGCAGTTCCTCCAGCGCCTCGGAGTCCGCGGCGTCGCACCCGGACACGGTGATACGGCGGGCCGCCAGAACCCGCGCGATCCCCGACATGCCCGCGCCGCCCACACCGACGAGGTGCACGCGGCCGAGCCGGTCCGCGGGCACCAGCGGGACGTCGTCGACCAGCGTCATGCGCTACCCTCTCCGCCGCCCTCAGCGACCTCGAGGACGAGACGGGCAAGCTCGAGGTCGGCGTCACGCCGACCCAGCGACGCCGCGGCCTCGGACATGTCAGCGAGCCGATCGAGGTCGCCGAGCACCGGCAGCATGGTGTCGCGGATCCACTCGGGGCCGACGGCGTCGTCCTCGACGAGCAGCCCGCCCCCCGCCTCCACGATCGGGCCGGCGTTGAGCCGCTGCTCTCCGTTGCCCACCGGCAGCGGCACGTACGCCGCGGGCAGGCCGACGGCGGTCAGCTCGGCACACGTCATGGCCCCGGCCCGGCACAGCGCGAAATCCGCGGCCGCGTAGGCGAACTCCATGTGCTCGATGTAGGGGACTGTGACGTATGGCGGGCGCCCGTCGGGGAGATCGAGCGCGACGGTGTTGGCGGGACCTGTCACGTGGAGGACCTGGACCCCTGCCGCGGTGATGTCGCGGGCGGCGGCGGCCGCGGCGTCGTTGACGGACCGCGCGCCCTGCGACCCGCCGAAGACCAACAGCGTGGGGATATCGACACGCAGGCCGAAATGCGCTCGTGCCTTGTCCCCGAACGCGAGGCGGTCAAGGCTCGTGATCGAACGGCGCAGCGGGATACCGATGAAACGTGCGTGCGGCAGCGGGGTCTCGGGGTGGGAGACCACGACATGGGTGGTCAGCCGTGCCCCGATGCGGTTGGCCAGGCCGGGACGTGGGTTGGCCTCATGCACGACGATCGGCAGGCCACGCCGGCGGGCGGCGAGGTAGGCGGGTGTGGCGACATAGCCCCCGAAGCCGACGACGATATCGGCACGGACGCGGTCAAGGATGCCCGCCGTGTCGCCCACCGCCCCGGCGAGCCGAGAGGGAACCGTCGCCAGCTTCGGCGACATGGTGCGCGGAAGGGGGACCGCGGGAATGTGCGCGAGATCGTACCCCCGGGCTGGTACCAGCCTCGTCTCCAAGCCGTTCTCGGTGCCGAGGCAGGTGACGCCCACCTCCCGCGCCACGCGGGTGAGCGCGTCGGCGAGCGCGAGGGCCGGCTCGATGTGGCCGGCGGTGCCGCCGCCGGCGAGGACGACACTCGGGCCTCGGACGGCATCAGGCGTGCTCAGTCGTGCTCACCGTCCTCTCGACCGAAAGCCCAGCCAGCCCATCGCCCGTACGGCCGCTCCGGGCCCCCGCGCGGCAAGAGCACGCCCGGCACCGGGCTCACGCTTGGCGAACGACAGCAGCATGCCGATCGCGATCAACGTGGGCAGCAGGGCGGAGCCACCGTAGGACACCAACGGCAGCGGGATGCCGGTGATGGGTAGCACGCCGATGACCGCTCCTATGTTGACCAGCGCCTGCACGACGAGCCACGCGGTTGCGCCCGTCGCCGCGAGCCGTATGAAGGGATCCTTGTTGCGCCGGGCCACCCGGATGCCGGCGTACCCGAGCAGGCCGAACAGAGCCAGCACGACGAGCGTACCCATGAGTCCGAGCTCCTCGCCGATGATCGCGAAGATGAAGTCCGTCTGTGCGTGCGGCAGGTAGTCCCATTTCTCCCGGCTCGCGCCGAGCCCGACACCCCAGAAGCCGCCAGACGCGAGCGCGTAGATGCCCTGGACGCTCTGCCACCCGGAGCCGTAGAGGTGGGCGAACGGGTCCAGAAAGGTCGTGAGGCGTTTCAGGCGGTACGGCTCGACGACGACGAGGATGCACACGACGAGGACGACGAACCCGAACATGCCGGTGAACAGGCGGGCGGGAGCGCCCACCACCCACAGCAGGGCGAGAAACACCGTGAGCAGGATCAGGGTCGTGCCGAGGTCGTCTCCCATCATGACGAGCAGGACGACGAAGCCCGTCCCCGGCATCAGCGGAACGAGCAGATGGCGCCACTCCCTGAGCAGACCGAGCCGTTGTTTGCGTGCGAGCAGGTCGGCCCCCCAGAGGATGAGCCCGAGTTTGGCCGGCTCCGACGGCTGTATCTGGAACGGCCCCACGTCGACCCAGCGGGTAGCGCCGTTGACGGTCTCGCCGACGCCAGGGACGAGCACGAGAGCGAGTCCGCCGATCGCCAGCAGCAGCAGGGGGTAGGCGCACACGCGGTAGATCCGGGCGGGAAGCCGTGCGGCCAACCACATGAGCGGAATCCCGGCACCTACCCACATCGCCTGTTTCTCGAACAGGGTGAAGGACGATCCCGTCGACGCGTACGAGGTCACGCTCGACGCGGACAGCACCATGAGCAGGCCGAGGCCGGTCAACAGCGCGGTCGTGCCCACCAGCAGGTAGTAGGAGGTCAAGGGGCGGTCGAGCAGCCCCACAGTCCCCTCGACATGCTCCTTCGCGGCGGAGAGCCGGGACGAGAGCCAGGACGCCTGGGACGTCGACCGGGGTGAAGGGGAGGGCGCGGGGGTGGGCCCCGTCGTCACCGCTCCGCCTCCGTGAGCCCCCGGACGGCCGCGGCGAAGGCATCACCCCGCGCGGCGTAGCTCGCGAACATGTCGAACGACGCGCCCGAGGGGGCGAGCAGGACGGTGTCGCCCGGGCGAGCGAGCCGGGCCGCCTCGCGTACGACACAGGCCATGGCACCAGTGTCGGTGGCGGACACCTCGACCACGGGGACATTTGAGGCGTGTCGCGCGAGCGCCTTCCTGATCTGTTCCCTGTCGACCCCGAGGAGCACCGCGGCCCGCAGCCTCGGCGCCACGTCGCGGACGAGGCCGTCGATGTCGGCGCCCTTGAGCTGGCCGCCAGCGATCCACACCACCGACGGGTAGGCGGCCAGCGACGCCGCGGCCGCGTGCGGGTTGGTGGCCTTGGAGTCGTCGACATAGCGGACGCCGGCCGCCGTCGAGACCTCCGCGATGCGATGGGCGCCCGGCTCGAAGGCCTGGAGCCCGTCGCGCACCGCCCCCGCCGCGACACCGTAGGCCCTGGCCAGCGCGGCGGCGGCGAGGGCGTCGGCGATGTTGTGCGGGCCCCGCGGCCGTACGTCGCGGACCCCGGCCAACCGCACCCGATCGTCCACCCGGCTCTTACCCGTCGATGCCGCGAAGGCGCGATCGACGAGAGCGCCGTCCTCGACACCGAGGCAACCCACCTCCGGCCCGCCGAGGGTGAACCCGACCACCTCGGGGAAGCTCGTGGCGAGCCGGACCGACCAGGGGTCATCGGCGTTGTAGACGTTCGTGGCGTCCGCGTGGTAGATCCGCGCCTTGTCGGCGGCGTAGGCCTCCATCGAGCCGTGCCAGTCGAGGTGGTCCGGCGCGACGTTGAGAACGACACCGGCCAGCGGGCGTACCGACGGGGACCAGTGCAGCTGGAAGCTCGACAGCTCGACGGCCAGCACGTCGTACGCCGCCTCGGCGAGGACGGCGTCGACGACGGGGGCGCCGACGTTGCCTGCCGCGACCGTGTGATGCCCCGCGGCCCGGAGGATCGACGCCAGCATCTCCACTGTGGTCGTCTTGCCGTTCGTTCCCGTCACCGCAAGCCACGGGGCGGCATCCGTGCCCCGGAGCCGCCACGCCAGCTCCACCTCCCCGATCACCGGCAGCCCCGCGGTCACCGCCGCGGACAGCAGCGGGGCGGTCGGGCGCCACCCCGGTGAGGTCACGACGCTGTCCGCACCGTCTGGAAGGCTGTCGCCGTCGCCGAGCCGTACCACCGCCCCGAGGTCCCGCAGCGGGGCGGCGGCGGCGCGCTCCTCGTGGCGGTCGCGGGCGTCGACAACCGTCACCTTGGCCCCGAGGCGCAGGAGTGCGCGTGCGGCCGCCGCCCCGGAGACGCCGATACCCGCGACGCACACCCGCCGCCCGGCCCATGCGTCCGTCCTCCCGGTCGCCGGGGTCACGCCGCCACCCACTGGGCGTAGAAGACGCCGAGCCCGAAGGCGACAGACAGACCGCAGATGATCCAGAACCGGATCACGATGGTGATCTCGTTCCATCCGGACAGCTCGAAGTGATGCTGCAGCGGGGCCATCTTGAACACCCGCCTTCCGGTCATACGAAAGTAGCCCACCTGCATGACCACCGAGAGGGCGATGACGACGAAGAGCCCGCCGAGCAGCAGCAACAGCAGCTCCGTGCGGGTTGTGATCGCGAGCCCGGCGAGCGCTCCGCCCAGCGCGAGCGAACCGGTGTCGCCCATGAAGATCCTGGCGGGCGGCGCGTTCCACCACAGGAAGCCGAAGCAGGCACCCATGACGGCCGCGGCGACGACGGCCAGGTCCAGCGGGTCGCGGACGTTGTAGCAATGGGGAGCGAGGAAGCGCAGCGCGCAGCTGTTGCGCAGCTGCCAGTTGCCGATGATGACGTAGGCGGCGAGGACCATGGTGGCCGAGCCCGTCGCCAACCCGTCGAGGCCGTCGGTGAGGTTCACGCCGTTGGACGTGCCGGAGACCATGATGTACGCCCAGATGACGAACAGCCACGGCCCGAGCTGGATCGCGGTGTCCCTGAGGAAGGACACGTTCGTGGACGCCGGCGTGATGCCCTGGGTGTTGGGGAACTGGAGGGCGAGGTAGCCGAAGATGACGGCGATCGCCGCCTGCCCGAGCAGCTTGGCACCGCTGCGCAGGCCGAGGCTGCGCTGCTTGTAGATCTTGATGAAGTCGTCGACGAACCCCACGAAGCCGAGCCCGGTCATCAGGAACAGCACCAGCAGGCCGGACGCTGTGGGGGGCGTGAGGGTCGCGGCGTGCGCGACCGCGTATCCGATCAGGGACGCCAGGATGATCACAGCGCCGCCCATCGTCGGGGTACCCCGCTTGGTCTGATGGGTCTGCGGGCCGTCCTCCCTGATGAGCTGACCGTATCCGTGGCGGGCGAAGAGGCGGATCGCCATCGGTGTGCCGAGAAGCGTGAGGATCAGCGCCACGGCCGAGGCCAGGAGGGTGCCTCTCACGCGTGCACCGCCCCGCCGAGGAGCCCCGCCGCCACCAGCTCGAGCCCCACCACGCGCGACCCCTTCACGAGAACGATGTCGCCCGCCCGCACCTGCGCGCATACCATCGCCGTCGCGGCCTCGGCGTCAGGCACGCGGGCTACTCGCTCGGGGCCGGCCCCCGCCTCCCGCGCCCCCTCGGCGATCGCGGCCGCCTCCTCGCCGACCACGACGAGCCGCGAGACCCCGCGTCGTACCGCCTCGCGACCGACCGCGGCGTGCTCGGCGGCAGCCTCGTCGCCGAGCTCCGCCATCTCACCGAGCACCGCCCACGTCCGGCCGTCGCGGGCCATCGACACGAGCGCGTCGAGCGCGGCACGGACCGAGTCCGGGTTGGCGTTGTAGGCGTCGTTGACCACCGTGATGCCGGCGGGAGATCCGCGGACCTCCATGCGCCAGGGGCTCCGCGCGACGGCGTCGTTCAGGGCGTCGGCCACCTCGCCGACCGTCATGCCGAGAGCGCGGGCGGCGGCGGCGGCCGCCAGCGCGTTGGCGACGTTATGCCGCCCGTGCAGGCCCAGTCGGACCGGACGGGCCCCCTCCGGCGTCACGAGCGTGAAGCGGGGCCGCGTCATCGCGTCAAGCTCGACGTCGGTCGCGCGTACGTCTACCTCGCCCGCGGCCTCCCCAGCCAGGCCATAGGTAGATGTACGGGCAGCGGTGCGGACGGCCATCTCGCGGACGAACGGGTCGTCGGCGTTGAGGATCGCCACCCCGTCGGGCGGGAGCGCCTCGACGAGCTCCCCCTTCGCCTTGGCGATCATCGCGCGGCTGCCGAACTCCCCCATGTGGGCCGTGCCGACGTTGAGGACGATTCCGAGGGTCGGCGGGGCGATGCGGCACAGGTGGGCGATGTGGCCGACGCCTCTGGCGCTCACCTCGAGTACCAGGTGACGGGTGGTCGCGTCCGCTCGGAGAACGGTGAGGGGGTGCCCGATCTCGTTGTTGTACGACCCCTCGGGGGCGATCGTGGGGCCACCGCGGCCGAGCACCTGCGCGAGGAGGTCCTTCGTCGTCGTCTTGCCACTCGATCCGGTGACGGCCGTCACGACCGTCCGCGGCAGGCGGTCGACGACACCCCGAGCCAGCCCAGCGAGTCCGTCGAGGACGTCGCGCCCCTCCCCCATGACGACCGCGGGGACGCCGACGGGACGCGCCGCGAGCACCGCGACGGCACCGGCGTCGACCGCGCCCCGGGCGTAGTCGTGGCCGTCGGCCCGCTCGCCGGGCAGCGCGACGAAGAGCCCGCCTGGCCCGACCCGCCGCGAGTCGGTGACCACGGGGCCGAAAACCCGGACGCTCGGGTCGGAGACGTCCGCGAGCCGTCCGCCAGCGAGCTCCGCGACCTCAGAAAGGGGAAGCGAGATCACGTCGATCCCCCCACACAAGCAGCACGCACGGCCTCGCGCAGCATCATGCGATCGTCAAACGGATACACCACACCCCGGATCTCTTGACCGCGTTCGTGCCCCTTGCCCGCGACCACGACCAGGTCACCTCGGCTCGCCCTGGACACGGCGAGCGCGATCGCGGCCGCGCGGTCAGGCTCGACGACGACATGCCCCCGCCGCTCGGACGGCACGTCGGCGGCCCCGGCGTACATCGCGGAAAGGATCGCCATGGGATCCTCGGACCGTGGGTTATCGGTGGTGAACACCGCGGTGTCCGCGAGCCGGGCGGCCGCCGCGCCCATCATCGGACGTTTGCCGCGGTCGCGGTCGCCGCCGCAGCCAAGGACGACGATCAGACGCCCCTCGACGAGCGGACGCAGGGAGCGCAGCACAGCCTCCACGGCCGCGGGCTTGTGAGAGTAGTCCACGAGGGCGGCGAAGTCCTGGCCGGCCTCGACCCGCTCCATCCTGCCGGGCACCCCGGGCAGCGCGCCCACACCGAGGACCGCGGCCGGCAGGGAGACTCCGCCCTCCACGAGCGCCACGACGGCCGCGAGGGCGTTGTCGACGTTGAACCGGCCGGGCACCTGAACCGAGGCGTCGGCCTCGACCCCTCCGGGCCCGACGAGCCGGAACGCACTCCCGTCGACCCCCAGCCGCACATCCAGGGCGCGCCAGTCGGCCCCGTCACGTCCCGCCGCCGAGTACGTCGTCGTCGGGACCTGTCGGCGCTCAGCGAGGATCCGTCCGTAGCCGTTGTCCACGTTGACGACGGCCACCTGGGCGTAAGCGGGAGTGAACAGCCGCGCCTTCGCGGCGAAGTAGTCATCGAGGTCCGCGTGGAAGTCGAGATGGTCCTGGGACAGGTTCGTGAAGACGGCGACGTCGTAGGCGGTCCCGCGCACACGGTGGAGCGCGAGCGCGTGGCTGGACACCTCCATGGCGACCGCCGTCACGCCTTCGTCGCGCATCACGGCGAGGACACCCTGCAGGTCCGTCGCCTCGGGCGTGGTCAGCCCGCTCGGCAGGACGTCGTCACCGATCTTTATCTCCACCGTGCCGAGCAGGCCCGTCCGGTGGCCGGCCGCACGCAGACCGCTGTCCACGAGATGCGCGGTCGTGGTCTTGCCGCTCGTCCCGGTGACCCCGATGACCAGCATGTCGCGGGTCGGCTGGCCGTAGACCCACGCTGCCGCCTCGCCGAGCCTTCCTCTCGGGTCGTCGACGACGAAGACGGGGACGGCGACCTGGCCCATGCGGCCGCGGCCCGCGGGGTCCGTCAGCACCGCGACCGCGCCTGCGTCGACCGCCTCGGCGGCGAAGTCCGCACCATGGACGCGGTTCCCCGGCAGCGCGGCGTACAGGTCACCCTTGCTCACCGCCCGGGAGTCGTGGGTCATGCCTGTCACGGTGCCGTGGGCCCACCCGGCCGGGTCGACCGCGTGGGCAACGCCGAGTAGAGCCGCCAGGCCGGACAGAGGCCGGGGGACGGCCGCGCGGGGGCGTATCACGGGAGACACGGCGAGAGCGTACCGGTAGGGATCGGCTTACTTGGCGAACAGCGGGAGCTTTGGGGGCTTGCCGCCTGTGGGTGGAACGCCGAGACTTTGCAGGGCGAAGGACATCACGTCCTGGAAGACGGGCGCCGCCACCTGGCCACCATAGTGACCCCGGATGGGATCTTGGAGCACAACCTCGACAAGAAGCCGTGGGTCTTTGGCGGGGGCGAAGCCGACGAACGACGCGGTGTAACCGCGGTAGCAACCGCAGTCCGGGTCCACCCTGTCGGCCGTACCGGTCTTCCCGGCCACCAGGTAGCCGGGGATCTCCGCGGCCGGAGCCGTACCCTCGTCCGTCGTCACCTCCTCGAGCATCGCGGTCAGCTGGTTGGCGGTCTTCGCGCTCACCACACGGTGGTCCCCGGGTGGCGGATGCGGCACAAAGTCCTCGCCGCCGCCCGCTTCCGCTTCGTCGGACGTGCCCGCGACAAGCGTCGGGTCGACGCGCACACCGTCGTTGGCGATGGTCGCGTAGACGCTCGCCATCTGCGTCGCGGTGACGGACACGCCTTGGCCGAAGGGGACCGTGTAGCGTCGCGTGGCGTGCCAGTCCTTGAGCGGGGGCAGCAGGCCGCCGCTCTCTCCAGGAAAACGAATGGCAGTCTCCCGTCCGAATCCGAAGGAACGCAGGTAGCGGTACAGGCCATGAACGCCTACCTTCTCCGACACCAGGATCGTCCCTATGTTGCTGGACTTCGCCAGCACACCCGCCAGTGTCAGGTGCCACACCCCATGTGACTCCGCGTCATGGAACGCCTCGCCGCCGCGATACAGGATCGGCGGCACGGTGATGGGGCTCCGTGGGGTGAGACGGGTGTCCTCGAGGGCGGCCGCCATCGTGATGACCTTGTTCGTGCTGCCGGGCTCGTAGACGTCCTGGAGGGGCGGGTTCCCTCTGACCGAGTCCGGGTAGTCCTCGGGGTGGTTCGGGTTGTACGTCGGGGCCGCGGCCATGGCGAGGACCTTGCCGGTCTTCGGGTCCATCACGATGGCGGTGCCACTCTCCGCGCGGGTCGCGCGGACCTGGCGCGCGATCGCGCGCTGTGCCTTCCACTGGATGTCGCGGTCGATCGTGAGCCGAACGTCGCGACCGGGCTCGGGCTTCCTGAGCTCGTGCTCGCTCATGGGGATGCGCTGGCCGTGCGCGCCGATCTGGACGGTCTCCTTGCCGTCGCGCCCCGACAGGACGCCGTCGAGGCCGTGCTCGAGGCCGGCGAGACCGTGCCCGTCACGGCCCACGAAGCCGAGCAGGTTGGCGGCGAGCTTGCCGTTCGGGTACACCCGTTTGCTGTCCGGTTGCGCGCCGATCCCCGGCAGGTCGAGCGAAAGGACGCGGCGGGCGAGCTTCGGGGACACCTGTCGTTTGAGTACCACGTAACGGCCCGGGGTACGCAGTTGCTCTTCGATCTGTTTCGCGGGGATATCCAGGAGCGGCCCGAGCTTTTCCGCCGTCGCCTGCCCGTCGTCGACGAGTGTGGGGTCGGCGTAGATATCGCGCGCGTCGACAGTCGTGGCGAGCGTATGCCCATGCGCGCCCGTAACGTCTCCCCGCGGCGCGGGCAGGGCGATCGTGCGCAGCCGCTGCTGCTTCGCCTGGGTCGCGTACGCGGCGGCGTCCACAGTCTGCAACTGCACCAGCCGCCCGCAGAAGATCGTGAGGACGCAGCCGAAGAGCAGCAGAGCGACGCGCAGCCTGCGTATCGGGCTGGACAGTCGCATGACCCTGCGACGGACCGGGGGGCGTGGGCGGCGGGGCGGCACGCGCCCACGGCGCTGGCCCCGGGGTGCCGGGGTCCTGGCGGTCGGGTGCGGCCGCCGACGGCTCGCCGCATCTTCACGTCGTGGGGGGCGCGACGACCCTCCGCGGCGCGGTGGACTCACCGATGGCCCTCGCTGTGCCGAGAGCCGTCTCCGTGAGACGTGTCTCGGCTCGCGCCGTCATGGTGAGCGGGGTGGCCGTGCTCTGCCGCGGCACCGTGACCCGTCCCGCCTGGGTGGCGGTGCCGTTCCTGCGCGCCCCGGGGGTGGTCGGAGCGATGACGCGGGCCCTCTTCTGGCCTGTCCGCGTGCTCCCGAGCGGCGGCGCCGGGGTGCGGCGACGGATTCCGCGGAGCGGTGCCCGGGACCGGATGACCGTAGACCCTCCCCGTCGCTGTGTCGACGAAGCCTGCCCTGCCGACAGGAACCATCCCGACGGCGCGTGCGCGCCGCGCGAGAGCGGCTGGGGACTCCCCCCGTGCCACGTCCTGCTCGAGCGCCTGCTCCCGATGCGTCAGCACCGCGTTGCGCTGCTGCATCGCGTCCAACGCGAACGAGCCCTGCGCGAGGACCGTGTTCAGCAGCAGGAGCGTGACGAGGCCCCCGCCCAAGAGACCGAGGATGAGCAGCACGAACGGCATTCGGGCAGGGCGCCGGACGCCGCCGCGCGGCGTGGACCCGGCGGTACTGCGGGTGGGCGGCGCCGACCTGCGAGGAGGCTGTTCGCGTACAGGGGGAGCTGTCTTCTTGGGGGGAGCTGTCTTCTTGGGGGGAGCTGTCTTCTTGGGGGGAGCTGCCCTCCTCGAC
>JBOHCT010000052.1:0-21564 GCA_050699055.1 Streptosporangiaceae bacterium
CGGCGTGACCGTACACGGTGACGAGCGGGTGCGCTCGTATGACCCGCAGGCCGTGGCGCAGGCCGCCGACTCGGACTGGGACAGCGAGTACCTCTCGCTCGACATCGCCGCCGCAGTGGTGACGTCGCTGGACGACGCGGTCCGCCACATCCGTCGACACGGCAGCGGCCACACCGAGGCGATCGTGACGGGGTCCCAGGGGGCGGCCCGACGGTTCGTCGCGCAATGTGACGCGGCCGCGGTCATGGTCAACGCGTCGACCCGTTTCACCGACGGCGGAGAGTTCGGGTTCGGCGCCGAGATCGGTATCTCCACCCAGAAGCTGCACGCCCGCGGCCCGATGGGGCTGCCCGAGCTTACGTCGACGACGTACATCGTCACCGGAGACGGTCAGATCCGTTCCTGACCACGGATGCCGTGCCACTAGGGCCAGGATGGCCTATGTTGCGGGGCAGGGCGGCAATGGAGGGAGCGAGGCATGTACGACCGGGCCGCTGAGACGATGTCCGTCGACGAGCGTACGGCGCTCCAGGAGCGGGGGCTGCTTGCTCTCGTCGAAAGGCTGCTCGAGGTCGACGGTACGCAGGGTCAGCGGCTTCGGGACGCGGGGGTAGCGAGCGGAGCTGACGTCTCGCTGGATGACCTGGCACGCCTGCCCACGACGACGAAGCAGGATCTCTGGGAGGCCTATCCCTTCGGCATGCTCGCCGTGCCGATGGAGCGGGTCGTGGAGATTCATGGGTCCAGCGGCACGGGCGGACGCCCGACGCTCGTCCCGTACACCCGGGCTGACCTCGGTCTCTGGGGACAGATGTGCGCGCGGTCCCTCGGCTGTGCGGGCGCGACCACCCGCAGCATCGTGCACAACGCGTACGGATACGGCCTGTTCACCGGCGGACAGGGCATCCACCAGGGCGCCCTCACGCTCGGTGCGAGCGTCGTCCCCCTGTCCGGCGGGCAGACCGGGCGGCAGGTCCGTCTCCTCGTCGACCTGAAGCCCGACATCCTCACCTGTACCCCTTCGTACGCGATCCGCCTGGGCGAGGCGCTCCGCGAGGAGGGCGTCGACCCGAGCGAGCTGGCGCTCGAAGCCGGCGTGCTCGGCGCGGAACCGTGGAGCGAGTCGATGCGCGCGCAGGTCCAACGGCTGCTTCCGCTCAAGGCGATCGACATCTACGGGTTGTCCGAGGTGATCGGCCCCGGAGTCGCGACGGAGTGTGTCGATGCACAAGACGGCCTGCATGTGAACGAGGACCACTTCATCGTCGAGACCGTCGACCCGCTCACCGGGGAGCCCGTCCCCGATGGGACGCCCGGCGAGCTCGTTTTCACTACGCCGACGAAGCAGGCGCTGCCGCTGTTGCGTTACCGCTCAGGCGACATCGCCACGCTCAGCCGCGGAACGTGTGCGTGCGGGCGCACGCTCGTCCGCATGAGCAAGATCCTCGGCCGTCGCGACGACATGTTGGTCGTTCGGGGCGTCAACGTGTACCCGAGCGAGGTCGAGCAGGTGCTGCTTGCCGACGGGCGGCTCGGGCCGCATTATGTCCTCGTCATCGACCGGCGTGCGGCGATGCCCGCACTGGTGGTGGCCTGCGAGCGCCTCGGGGATACCGCTGATCCCGCTCCGGACCTCGCTGAGGCTTTGGCGGCGCGGCTTGGCCTACGGGCGGAGGTACGCGTGCTGCCCTCCGGCAGCGTGCCACGTACCGAAACGGGCAAGGCAGTGCGTACCCTGACGTGGACGGAGGGCCGCGCGCCGGTCCCTGGGCTGGAGTGACCCGAGGACGCGGGGAAACGGAGCGGGAGGTGTGCTCGCTGGTGTTCGCGCGATGACCGCGGCGATAACTGGGCCCAACCGTGTCGGCATCATGGGTGGGACGTTCGACCCGATCCATCACGGTCACCTGGTGGCGGCGAGCGAGGTCGCGTGGCTCTTCGAGCTCGACGAGGTCGTGTTCGTCCCGACCGGTCAGCCGTGGCAGAAGGACGGGGTGAAGGTCTCGCCGGGGGAGGACCGTTACCTCATGACGGTCATCGCGACCGCCTCCAATCCGCGGTTCTCCGTCAGCAGAATCGACATCGACCGGGCGGGGCCGACGTACACGACCGACACGCTGCGCGAGATGCGGGAGCTGCGCGGCCCCGATGTGAACTTTTTCTTCATCACCGGCGCGGACGCCCTGCACCAGATCCTCACCTGGCGCGACGCGGAGAAGCTGTTCAAGCTCGCGCACTTCATCGGCTGCACCCGTCCTGGCCACCAGCTGTCCGACGCCGGACTGCCGGAGGGTCGGGTGAGCCTGGTCGAGGTACCCGCGCTCGCGATCTCATCGACGGAGTGCCGGGAGCGGGTGCACGCTGGGGAACCGATCTGGTACCTCGTGCCGGACGGCATCGTCCAGTACATCAACAAGCGATGCCTCTACCAAGACACGACGAGAGGGGTAGGACCCACGACGTGACCGTTTCCGCGAAGGCCACCGAGCTGGTCAGAGTGGCGGCCGAGGCCGCGGCAGACAAGCTGGCCGACGACATCGTCGCCTACGACGTGAGCGACCAGCTCGTCATCACTGACGCTTTCCTGCTGTGCTCCGCCGGCGGCGATCGCCAGGTGCGCGCCGTCGTCGAGGAGATCGAGCGCCGGATGCGGCAGCATGGCACGAAGCCGGTACGCCGGGAAGGCGAGCGTGAGGGCCGATGGGTGCTGCTCGACTACATGGACATCGTGGTCCACGTCCAGCGCGCGGACGAGCGCGCGTACTACGGCCTCGAGCGCTTGTGGAAGGACTGTCCGACCTTGCCGGTGGGTGGGAGCGCCGGCGGTGATCACGAACGCGAGGGCATCGACCAGGAAGGTCTTCGAGCGGCGGGGGAGGGTCGCTGAGCGCGCGGGGCCACCGTCTGGTCCTCTGGCGGCACGGGCAGACGGTGTGGAACATCGAGGGTCGTTTCCAGGGTTACGTCGACGTCCCTCTCGATGACACCGGGCTCGCGCAGGCCGTCCGGGCGGCCCGTCTGCTCGCCGCCCTGCGGCCCGGGGCCATCGTGTCTTCCGACCTGGCGCGTGCGGCGAGGACGGCGGAGGCCTTGGGGGACGTGGCCGGACTGCCTGTCGCTCTCGACATCGACCTTCGCGAGCGCTCGATGGGGTCCTGGGAGGGTCTGACCCGTGACGAGGTCGCCGGAGGTTATCCCGAGGACTGGGCGGTGCGGGAGCCGTCCGACGGCGAGACGTACGGAGAGGTGGCCAACCGGGTGGTGGCGGCTGTCGGCCGCGGGCTGGAGAAGATCGAGCCGGGTGGCACCCTCGTCGTCGTGAGTCACGGCCAGTCGCTGCGGCTCGGCATCTCGCACCTGCTCGGCCTGCCGAGGGAGCTCTGGCGGTGCCTTGGGCCGCTCGCCAACTGTTCCTGGTCGATGCTCGGGGAGGGCTCGTCCGGGTGGCGACTGCTCGAGCACAACGCCGGCACCCTTCCCGAGCCCGTCCACGGCGACGACCGCTGAGAGCGGTCCACGCTCCGGGGTCGGCGGCCGAGCTGCCAGCGTCAGCAGCCCAGTCCCAAGCGGCCTGCCGAGGTCCCGGCGTCGGCAGGCCGCCCCCCAGCGGCAGCCCGCCCCAGCGGCCGGCCGGCCTCCAGCGGCCGAACCTGCGAAGCGGCTGTCGATCGCGTTTGCCCGGGTTGTTGCCCTTTATTCGTCCGATATGCCGGCTTTCTAGGCCGACAGGCCGGGCAAACGTGATCACAACGGCGTGGCCGGTGGGTCCTGTCCGTTTCGGTGTACGGGCAGACTTCGCTAGACTGTCGCCGGACATGGGGCTATAGCTCAGTTGGTAGAGCGCTTGCTCGGCAGGCAAGAGGTCTCGGGTTCGAGTCCCGATAGCTCCACCAGGCAAGACGCTCCCGGTGTGCCGCTCGACGAGAGCGTTGACGGTGAGACTTTAGCTCTCCTCCCTGCCGTCCAAGGCGCTGTGCATGCGGTCGAGGGCGTCGCGCTGTGCCTCGTCGTCGACGTGGGTGTACGGCCGCCGGCGGGCCGCACGCCCTTTGGGCCCGCGTTCGCGACGCCGAGCGTAGCGAACGTGACGGGCCGCCGCTGGCTGCGTGGCAAGTGCCACGACGACGCAACCGCCGCCTACGTCGTTCCCGTGTGACTATGCCGACGATCAGCATCATCACCGTCGTCCTCGACGGCACCCACCAACACATCACCGAGACCTACGACTCCCTGCGCGCCCAGAAACTGCCGGAAGGCTGGGCATGGCAATGGGTTGTCCAAGAAGACGGGGAGACCGGGCGGCCCCTCGCGGCCCTGCCGGACGACCCGCATGTCGCTCCGGGCATGGGTCCGCGTGGTCGTGCGGCCGTCGCACGTACCCTGGCGCTCAACCGGGCTGACGGGGTCCTCGCCCGCGCCCTGGACGCCGACGACGTGCTCACCGGAGGGGCGCTCGCCCGCGACATCGAGACCCTCACCGAGCATCCGGAGCTTGGCTGGTGCGTCTCACCAGTACTGAACGTTTCACCCGACGGCCAGCAGTCCGAGTCGCGGCAGGACTCGGAGATGGGGTCGGAGCCGCTACCGCACGACTACTTCCTCGACGCGAGTAAGCGGACCGACCTGCTGCACCTGCCGGGGACGACGCTGTGCACCTACACCCACCTCGTACGCACCCTCGGCGGCTGGCCCGCACTTCCAGCGAACGACGACGTAGCGCTTCTCCTCGCCGTCGAAGCAGTCAGCGACGGCTGGATGCTCAGTGAGTCGGCGCTGGGAAGGTAGTACCACCGACGTGATAGCTTCGGCCGCTCCCCAGTGGCACACCGCCCTCATCACGCACGCGCATGCGCTCCACGCCAGCGGCTGGCGCTGGCACCGATCACAGCAACTCTTACCGAAGACCAGTGTCACGAATTACGGCTCTCCTGGCACCGGTGTGGGCGCTGGTGAGGGATGAGGGTGGCGGAAGGCTGAGCGGGTAGGGGATCCGCGACACGCGCCGCGGGTGACAGGACGCGCACGGGGCGCGGCTCTAGGTTCGGAGATGTCCGGCCCGATCACCGCCCGGGAGCTCGCCGTACGAATGTGTTGCGAAGCCTCCAACGCCACCTACGTCATCGACCGGCTCGAACAGCAACAGCTCATCGAGCGCCGCCCCCACCCGAGCGACCGGCGCGCGAAACACATCATCCTCACCGCCGCAGGCCGTCGCTGCCGTAACAATGTCCTGCGGCACCTACGCACACAGTCGCCGCTGGCTCCACTCACCGGCCCGGAACAAGAACTGCTCCGCGACCTCCTCCAACAACTCGTAGCTCCTCATGGACCCGAAACCGCACCCACAGGCGAGCTGTAACGCCAGGGGATCCTCATGCTTTACACGGTATGTGGGGGTAGTAGTGATGTGACGCTAGGCGCATGCTCGGGCGAGGGCTCGGGGAGATCGGCTGGGATCGGCCTGTTGATCGCGAGGGTTGGGTTGCTCTTGCGGGGGCCGACGCGCACCCCACCATCCGAACGCGAGCAGCAGCGCGCCCGGCACGATGCCGCTGATGACCGCGACGGGCGCTTCCTGGCCGCCAGACGCGACCAGCGCTCCAGATCGCCAGCAGGGCGATGTGCGCTGCGGGGCGGCTTACCCATGACCCTCGCCTAGCTCATTCTTCTCTGCTCAGCTCGTTGCGGAGGACGCGGACGAGGGCAGGCAGCCCGGTGAGAAGTGCCTCGCGTTCGGTGGCGGTCATGCCCGACAGCAACCGTACGTACCGGCCGTGGAACTCCGCGGTCATCCGGGCGTGCGCGGCGCGGCCGTGGTCAGTGAGCCGCAGTCGGTAGTAACGGCGGTTCCCTGGGTCGCGGTCGCGTACCAGTAGGCCCTCGTGCTCCATCTCCGCCACCAGCCTGCTGACCGTGCTCTTCTCCAGGCGGAGCCGTCTCGCCAGGTCACGCTGGGCCAGCGGGGCGTCGGTGTCGAGTTCGTGGAGCGCGAACGCCTGGGTCGGCGGGGTCGAGTGTCTGGGGGTCGTCTGGTCCGGATGGAGCACGCTGGCGAGCCGGACGAGATCCATGAGCAGGTCGTGGAGCCGGTCCGATGCGGGGTTCACGCTGGACGCCTCCATGTTTCGTCTCTCCCTAGAGTTGTACTTTGCAACTATGCGGGGTACGCTGGCTACGAGTTGCAGAATACAACTCTCGGGAAAGGCAATGTCATGGGCCGACGTACGCATGCTCGTCTTCACTCCGTCAACCCGCATGGCTCCTTCGAGGGACGGTCGAGTCGCCGCTACGACGTCATGGCCAGGCGGTTCCTGCGCGGCCTGTACCGGCGGATCGCCGAGGACATCGTCATCGCCGCGCCGATGGACGGTGCAGTGCTCGACGTTGGCACCGGTCCTGGTGTGCTGCTCGCCGAGATCGCGCGCGGCCGCCCAGACCTGCGGGTGACAGGAATCGACCTGTCCGCGGACATGGTCGCTGCGGCCGGACGCAACATCAGCGAGTTCGGCGAACGGGTCTCCGCGCGCGTCGGCGACGTCGCGGACCTCCCGTTCGCCGACGATGCGGCCGCGCCTTTACTCCTCGGGGAACGACGGCATCACGAGGAGCGGTACGTGTACATCCGCTCCGCCTCGATCCACGCGTATGGGCAGCCCTTGGCCCACTGGTGCCAGTCGCCGCCGTACACCTCCACGAGGTAGTCGACGAATGGCGCCGTGCCGGGGCCGGTGGTGTCGATCTCATGCGCCCGGCCGTGGGCGACGAGGGCGAACTCCTCGCCCTTGGTGATCGACGCGCTGACCTGGGGCCTCGACCGGATGTGCCGGAACCGCACCGACTCCGGCGAGGACCCGAACCACAGCGTGCCGCGGTGGAACAACCCGTCGACCGGGGCGACCCGAGGCTCGCCGCGGTCCGTGACCGTGGCCAGGTGCGTCACCTGGACGCCGGGCAGCAGCTCCGGAAGCTCCGCGGCTGGCACACGGCGCTCCTCGGTGAAGATGCTGCGCAGATGCGCGCCCCCACGAGCGTGACTGTCGTCGAGGACGCGCTGGAGCTGACGAAGATCCTCAGGTGTCTCGTGCATGCGGCCACCGTCGCACCCAGGTACGACAACATCGCGAGCCAGCCGACCGGCGTCTCGGCCCTGAGCCGGTGGCGACGCGTGCAGCGGCAGCGTGGCGTGGGGCCACGAAGTCGCCCGGACGCTGACGGGTCAACCGCCAGCGCGAGACCGCGGCACGGGCGCCACCCGTCCGGCCGGCGCACACCGGGCACACGACGGGGGTTCGTCCCCGACGGATACGCGGGCCTTACTCCACTCCGAGCAGCGGCTCGTCGGGGGAGCGAATGTCGTGTGCCCGGTGTGCGCCGGCCGGACGGGTGGCGCACCCGGTCCAGGCACGAGAGTGCGATGCCGAGGTGCCGGCGTTTGCTGGCCTCGTAGAACGCCGAGGCGCTCGCGGACAGCTTCGGCGACGCGTGCACTGGCTTGTCCGAGACGCAGAGCAGCGTGGCGGTGGGGATGCGGCAGCGGAAGAAACGCGTTGAGCCGGTGGTGCGGAATCACCGGAACGGTGGGAGGCAGCACGTCGTCGAGGACCCGATCGGCGCGCAGGTAAGACGTCGCCAGCACGAAGTCGTCCGGGCGCTGGTGGTTCCGCAGCCCGCCACAATGCCCGATCATCACGATCGTGTCGGGACGCAGCACCGCGAGGTGGTCGGTGATGGTCTTCGCGTTGGCCGGTCCCACGTCGATGTTCACCAGGCTCACCCCGTCACCCGCGGGAGTGCGGTGGTGCCACGCCGGCGACGACCTCCTCCACGCCGACGATCCTAGTGTCGCGTTACGGAGGTCCCTTGCCGTTGGCGGCGGTCCACGCGGATGGCGCCGCTGGCCCGTTCTACTGCTCCAGCGCGCTCGGGTCCATATACATGACCTCCCAGAGGTGGCCTTCGGGGTCCTGGAAGCTCCATCCGTACATCGGGCCCTCGTCCATGGGATCGTTGGCTCTGGATCCGCCGGCCCCCAGGGCCTTGTTGACCATGTCGTCCACGGCTTCTCTGCTGTCGGCGGAGAGCGCGAGGATGGACTCCGTCTGCGTGGTCGCGTCGCAGAGGTCCTTCTTGGTGAACGTCTGGAAGAAGTCCTCGACCAGCAGCATTACGAAGGCATGGTCGTTCACGATCATGCACGTGGCGTTCTCGTCAGTGAACTGCGGGTTGAACTCGAAGCCGAGCTTCGTGAAGAACGCGATGGACTTGTTCAGGTCCTTGACGGGAAGGTTCACGAAGATCATCGTCGTGGCCGTGCCTGACTGGGCCATGATGGTGGCTCCCTTCAGCGTGTGGTGTCACCGATAGAGACCAGGGCTCGGGCCGAAACTCATCGCACTTCGGCGGAGACTTCGCCGGGCGCATTCGGCGTACGTGACTCAAAGCGCACGGACTGCCCCGTACAGGGCGCGTACGCGTGGCGGGACTTCATCGTGTGGAGCGGCAACTCAACTCCGCTGGGCTCCCGTGCCATGCCCTTCGCGTCAACCGCCGCCGTCGCTCACGCATCAGTAGAGGCAGCGCGGGCATACGAAGGGTGATGCATGTGGTCGGCAAGCGGACGTACGTGTTGGCTGTCGTCGCGGCCATGACCTTGCCGGCCGGTCTCCCGGGCTGCACGACCGGGGCCCCGCCGCGGAAGGCCGCACCCGCCTCGAGCGGTACGTCTTCGTCGGCTTCCTCGCCCTCGACGTCCTCATCCGCTGCGCATCACCCGCGTTCGCCTTTTACCGGCAGACGGGGCCACGCGCACAAGCCTGTTCTCACCGTCAAGATCGACAACGTCGCCCCCGCACGTCCTCCAACCGGCCTGTCGAGGGCCGATATCGTCTACATCGAGCGGGTCGAGGGTGGGTTGAGCCGCATCCTCGCGGTCTTCTCCTCTCACGTGCCGAAAGTCGTCGGTCCCGTCCGCAGCGCCCGCGTCTCCGACCTTCAGCTGCTTCGTCAGTTCCACCATCCGGCGTTCGCGTACTCCGGCGCGCAAGGCAAGCTGCTGCCGCTCATCCACCGCGCTCCGGTGCGCGACCTCGCGGAGATACGGGTGCCAGGACCGTACTTCCGCAGTGCCTCCCGCAGCGTCCCGCACAACCTCTACCTTCACCCGCGGAAGCTGCTCGCCAAGGCCTCTCACGTGAGCACGGCGCACGACATCGGCTTCCGGTTCGGCAAGGCGCCGCCGGGTGGGAAGAGGATTACCGGGCGTACGGTCCATTACCCGGCGTTCAGCGTGACGTTCCACTGGTCGAAGAAGCGGAAGAAGTGGCTGGTCTCGATGGACGGCAAGCCAGCGGGCACGACCGAGGGCGGGCGGCTCGGCGCCGCGACGGTAGTCATACAGCACGTCGAGGAACACCCCTCACGCTTCCGCGACTCCCTGGGTAACGCGACCCCCTACATCAAGACGGTCGGCTCAGGGAAGGCGCTCGTGCTGCGCGGCGGAAGGGCGTACCGCGCCCGGTGGTCCCGGCCGAAGCCCCGGGCGGGTACCACGTTCAAGACCCGTTCAGGGGAGCCGATGGTCTTCGCGCGCGGCCAGGTGTGGGTCGTCTACGTCCCCAGGCGATAGCCCTGCGGCGGACCGGCAGCCTCGGCTTGTGGACGGGGCATCTCGTTGTCCACAGATCGCGGTCGCGGCCTACCGATGCGGGGGAGCCCCCGGCAAGCTCTCGGCCATGTCGAACACACGCATACTCCAAGGCCAGCCCCTGCTGCGGCTTCGTTCGCCCGGGGACATCCTCGCGGCCATCCCGTACCTCATCGGCTTCCACCCGGAGGAGAGTCTCGTCGTCCTCACCCTCGGCGGGGATCGGCGCAGAGTACAGATGGGCGGCCGGATCGACCTACCCGAGGACCCACGCCACGTACGGGGCGTCGCGACCCAACTGGCCCAGACCGTCAGTTGGCGCACGTCTCCCGACGAGGCCGTCGTCGTCGGGTACGGCTGTGCCGTCCGCGTCACTCCGGCCGTCGACGCGCTGCGGGCCGCGCTCGTCGCCCGTGGCGTCGCGGTCCGGGAGGCCCTTCGCGCGGAGGAAGGACGCTACTGGTCATACGAGTGCGGCAACCCCTCCTGCTGCCCGCCGGAGGGCACGCCTTTCGACGTGGGGTCGAGCGCCGTCGCCGCCCGGGCGACGACGGAGGGATTGGTCGCGTTCTCCGATCGTGGGGCGCTGGAGCGCTCGATCGGGCCGCTGGGCGGCCTGGCCCGGACAGTGATGCGGCAAGCGACTGACAGGGCGGAGGCACGCCTCTTGACCTGGCTCGCCGAGTGCGGGGAGGAGCGAGAGCTCCGACGGAGCATGGCCGACCAGGGCCTTCCCCTGGTGCATCAGGCGCTCGAGCGCCATCGCGACGGGCCTTCGCTGAGCGACGATGAAACCGCGTGGCTCGGCGTGCTGCTCAAGGCGGTCAGGGTTCGAGACGAGGCGTGGGCATGTGTCGATGACGAGCGCAGGCCAGCTCACCGTGCGCTGTGGACGCATGTCCTGCGACGCGTGGAGCCACGATACGTTCCCGCTCCCGCGTGCCTGCTCGCGGTCGCCGCCTGGCAGGACGGCGAAGGCGCTCTGGCCGGCATCGCTCTCGATCGTGCCCTGCAGGCGGATCCTGACTACTCCATGGCCCACCTGCTCGACAAGGCGCTCCGTGCCGGCCTGCCACCGTCCGCCGCCTACCCGCCGATGACACCGCAGCAGCTTGCCGCCGCCTATGACGAGTAGTCGCCTGTCACCTGGGGCACCCTTCGCGGATACCGCCTGGGTGCCGGGGCTGGAGACTCGCTCCATCTCCATCTGAGCGCTGCTGATTCTCCCCATTCCAGCGGCGATTGAGCGGCCAGGAGGGTCTAGCTCCCGGCCGTGCTCGGCCAAGCCTGGACTCGCCCATTGCCCCTGGCTACAGACAGGAGCACTCTGATTACCCAGAGTCGACACGAGCTACTGCGGGCGCCCGCACATCGCTGTTAGCGCCTCACATGGAGGACTGCGCACAAGATCGAAGGAGGCTCGCAGTGACAACCACGCAACCGGGTCACGACAAGACGCACGAGCACCGCCGCCGCTTCGACACCCTGCCCAACATCTTGGTGCAAGATCCGGCGCGGGAGTGTGCTTATTACATCCCCGCGAACGAGCTGACGAACTTCGAGGCCACGGCGGAGACGTGGTCGCAGCTGGATGACAGCACTGTGACGCTCGTCATCCCTGACGGAGAACTCATCGATGAGGTACCGCCGTCTCTGCGAACCCCTGAGCTGTTGCCGTCGGTCCTGATCCGATACAACCGAGGCAAGAAGGCGTTCTTCTTGACCCATGAGCAACTGCGGCAATTCAAGATCGAGCAACCAACTGAGCCGTTCGATCCCGACTCGATCAGCTTTATCGTCCCCCGCGGCACAGAGTTGATCGAGGAGCTTCCGCTGCTGCGCAGGGCACTCCTGCAGTCTGGCACCCAGTGATCCACGTAGGGCGCACAGCAGGAGGGCTTCCTCGTATGAGCAGACGGACAACGACGGACGCTGGTGAGACCACGCGACTGGTCGGCCGTTCTCGACCAGTATCGGTCGTCGCAACCGTACAGCTTCGCGGTTCTTGATGACTTCCTTGAGCCCGCGGTCATCGGCCAGGTTCGAGGCCAGCTGCTCGAGAACTGGGGATGGCAGTACAAGAACTGGCAGGCCCAAGAACTCTATGTACGTGACCCCGAGATCCCGGAGATCCCCTTGATCGCGCGGGAGATGAAGGAGAGCATGCTGGAGCTCCTCGACGGGTATGAGTTCGTGCGATGTTGGGCCTTCATGTACCAGCGCAACGCGGGACTCGAGGTGCATGCGGACAACGGCGCGGTGACGGTGGATCTCTGGGTCACGCCCGATGAGTACGACCTTATCTGGAGCGCTCCACACAGGGCGGTCAGCGGAATGTTCGCTACGCGTACAACGGAGCCGTGATCTTCGATGCTCGAACGCTCCACGCCTCTGATGTGATGAGCTTCGGTGGTGGACGAACAGAGTCGCGTCGTATGAACTTCTCGCTTCTCTTCGACGACGCGGTCGAGTACGCCACCCGCGCTGACCGGTACCGCGAGCGCTTCGCGAGGCTAGAGCACCTCGCTGGCCGGCGAGGCATCGACCTGGAGTCGCTGGACCTTGCTGGCGCGGAACGGCTCTGGAAGGAGGCCGGAGGGGACCGAGGAGGCCATGGGACAGTCCTGTAGACGGGGAAGACCCAGGTCACCGGGTTACGATGTTCACGATCCGCCCTGGGACGACGATCACGCGTTGTACTGTTCTCCCCTCTGTGTAACGGGCATACTCTGTGCGCTCGCCGAGGATGCCGCGGACGGTCTCCTCATCCGCGTTGGCGGGAACCTCGATCTGGAACCGTGCTTTCCCGTCCACCTGCACCGGCATGACTATGCTCTCCTCCTCGGCCAGTGCCGCGTCGTACTCGGGGAACGGAGCGTACGTCAGCGATCCGGCATGGCCCAGTCGGGACCACAGCTCCTCGGCGATGTGCGGCGCCAAGGGGGCGACCATCAGAATCAAGGGCTCGGCGAGCGAGCGGGGCATGGCCTGCTCTTGTGCCACCACCCTGCCGGCGTGCGTGTTGAGCTCGATCAAGCGGGCGATGGCCGTGTTGAACCGAAGCTCCCCGAAGTCTCGCCGGACGATCTTGATCGTACGATGCAGGCGGTGCTCCGTTTCGTCGGCGAGCGGCTTGTCAGCGACCAACGACGCACCGCTTCGCTCGTCGACAATGTTCCGCCACAGGCGCCGTAGGAATCGATTGACTCCCACGATGTCATTGGTGCGCCAGGTCCTGTCCGCATCGAACGGGCCCATCGCCATCTCGTACAGGCGCAGCGTGTCCGCGCCGTAGGAGGCGTAGATGTCATCCGGGGTAACGCTATTCTTCAGGCTCTTACCCATCTTGCCCTGGCGACGGTCCACGGGATCGCCCCGGTAGCGGAACTGACCGTCCGCGTCTTCTGTTACATCCGCAGCGAGGACGTAAAGACCACGGGAATTGGTGAACGCGTCTGCCAAGATGTATCCCTGGTTGAACAGACGTTTGAAAGGCTCCTGGCTCGAGACGTAGCCTAGATCGTATAGGAGTTTGTGCCAAAACCGGGCATACAGCAGGTGGAGGACCGCGTGTTCGACGCCCCCGACGTACAGATCCACGCCGCCGTCGTCGGGACCTCGTCCCGTGGGGACCATCCAGTACCGCTCGACCTCGGGGTCAAACGGGCGCTCGTCGTTCGTGGGGTCGAGGTAGCGCAGGTAGTACCAGCATGATCCTGCCCACTGAGGCATCACGTTCAGCTCGCGGCGATAGCGTCTGGGTCCATAACCCAGGTCGAGTTCGACCTCGCCCCAGCCCGTTGCCCGCGCTAGCGGAGGAAGGGGGTCGCTGGACTGATCCTCCTGCGGCTCTGGCCTGAAGTCCTCCATTTCCGGTAGCCGCACAGGCAGAAGGTCCGCGGGCAGCGCGAGAGGACCGTGCTCGTCGTGGACTATCGGGAACGGTTCACCCCAATAGCGCTGGCGAGAGAACAGCCAGTCCCGCAACCGGTAGGACCTCGCTCGGCGGCCGACCCCGCGCGCTGTCAGCCATTGAGTCGTGGCCTCGATGGCGGCAGTCTTGTCGAGGCCGGTGCAGTCGAGACCTGGGACCTCAAGGTCGAGGTATCCGATGTCACCCACGAACGCCTCGGGCCACTTGTCCGCCGGAGTATCTCCAGGCACATTGTGGTCCGCGAGCCACTCTGCGGGAGGTTGAAGAACCGCACGCACGGGCAGGCCGAAGCGTTGGGCGAACTCAAGGTCTCGCTGGTCGTGGGCCGGAACGGCCATGATCGCGCCAGTGCCGTAGCCCATCAGCACGTAGTCGGCGACAAACACGGGCATCGGTTCGCCCGTCATAGGGTTAGTCGCATAGGAGCCGGTGAAGACGCCGGTCTTGTGTTTCGCTTCACGGGTCCTCTGCTGATCACTCAAGCGCGCCGCCATTTCTCGGTACGCGCGAATGGCGGTCGCGGGCGTCCACTCGCTCCGCTCTCCGCTACCTTCCAGGTGGCGCCACCCCTGCGGAGTACCTTGCGGCCACGCATGCGTGGCAAGGCTGTCCACTAGCGGGTGCTCGGGAGCCAGCACCATGTACGTAGCGCCAGGGAGGGTGTCGGGGCGAGTGGTGAACACCCTGATCTTCGTCTCCTCCGAGCCCGCCACAGCGAAGTCGACGTTCGCGCCGTCGCTTGGGCCGATCCAGTTGCGTTGCATTAGCTTGATCGACTCCGGCCAGTCCAACAGGTCTAGATCCCGGACCAACCGGTCGGCGTAGGCGGTTATGCGCAGCATCCACTGGCGCAGCGGGCGACGGTAAACCGGATAGTTCCCGATGTCACTGCGGCCGTCCGCGGTGATCTCCTCGTTGGCCAGCACGGTGCCCAGCCCCGGACACCAGTTGACGAGTTCCTCCGAGATGTAGGCCAGTCGGTAGTGGTCCACGACCTTCCGACGCTCCCCCTCGGTCAGCTCAGACCACGAAAGACCGGCCGGGTTGGCCGGGGCCGTGGGCTCTCGGCTGCCGGACTCGAACTCCTTGACCAGCTCCTCGATCGGGCGCGCGTGGTTGAGCTTGTCGTCGAACCAACTGTTGAAGATCTTCAGGAAGATCCACTGGGTCCACTTGTAGTAAGAAGGATCGCAGGTCGCGAACTCGCGGCGGGTGTCGTGCCCGAGCCCGAGGCGGCGTAGCTGTCGCTTCATGTTGGCGATGTTGTTTCGCGTTGTCACCTCGGGGTGCTGGCCCGTGTCGATGGCGTACTGCTCCGCAGGCAGACCGAACGCGTCGTAACCGTATGGGTGCAACACGTTGTAGCCGGTCATGCGTAGGTAGCGCGCGTACACATCAGTTCCGATGTAGCCCAGTGGATGACCTACATGCAGGCCGCTACCGCTCGGGTAAGCGAACATGTCGAGCATGTAGAACTTCTCGCTCCGCGCGATCCCCTGGAAGCCTACTCCGAGTGGGCCCGACGGGTTTGGCGTGTTGAAAGTACCGTCAGCCTCCCAGCGGTCCTGCCACTTGAGTTCGATCTCGTTCGCGAGGTGCGCGTCATACCGGAACGGGAGGTGGTCGTCGGCCCCAGCCGGGGTAGCAGCTGGCGCGCCGTCTCCCGGCTCCCGGCGCTCAACGCTGTCGCTCATGACGATCCTCACCAAGATCGATACGGTCACATGAAAAAACCCCTCGCACACGAGGGGTCGCCGCGCTGACGCTCGGATCAGCGCGGCACTCTAAGGAGCAGCCGCGAGGGTCGCACGGGGCTCATGGTAGCGCAGTCGAGCCGATCGCGAGGAACTGTTGCGGCGAGAGGGCAGCGGACCGAGGCTCTTGGGCACTCTCCCTCTTCTACTCTTCGCGCATAGGCGGTTACTCGCGGCCAAGTGAGCAAGGACGAGCTGGGTGAGCTGGCCCTGGCCTCGGCGAACGTGCGGCGTGTACTGGCGGGCCGCGAGGTGCGCCGGCTGGTCGTCCGCGCGTCCAAGCTGGTCAACGTCGTCCCCGCGTGATCCCAGGAGCGTGTACCCACGAGTAGCCCCGGGCGTTTCACGCCGTTCGCCCACGGATACGCTCGAACTGTGCAGGGTCGCGTCGCGATTGTCACCGATTCGACGGCATATCTGCCCGCCGAGCTGACTGCCCGGCACGACATCACCGTCGTACCACTGCAAATCATCATCGGCGGGGCCGTCTGCGACGAGGGACAGGATGTGACCGCGGCCGACGTCGCCAGTGCCCTGCGTCGCTGGGCTCCGGTCTCGACGTCGCGCCCGTCCCCTCAGCGCTTCGCGAACGCGTACGCCGACGCGGCCGCGGCAGGAGCGGAGGGAGCGGTCTCGATCCATCTCTCCGCGGAGATGTCGGGGACTGTCGAGTCCGCGCAGATCGCCGCCAAGGAGTCTGACCTGCCCGTCCGTGTTGTGGATGCCCGCTGCCTCGGCATGGGTCTGGGCTTTCCTGTGCTCGCCGCGGCGGATGCCGCCGCGAATGGCGCGGGCGTCGACGAGGCCGCCGAGGCCGCGGAGCGACGGGCGGCCGCCACGCGGTCGTTGTTCTACGTCGATACGCTCGAGCACCTTCGACGGGGCGGGCGGATCGGTGCCGCCTCGACCCTGCTCGGGTCGGCGCTCATGGTGAAGCCACTGCTGCACATCGTCGACGGGCGCATTTGCCCGTTGGAGAAGGTGCGCACCGCCGCGCGGGCGATCACTCGCCTCGAGGACCTCGCTGTCCGGGAAGCGAGGGACCGTTCGGTGGACCTGGCGGTGCACCATCTCGCGAACAGCGTTCGCGCCGATACGGTGGCCGCTCGGCTGCGTGAGCGGGTACCGGGGCTCAGCGACCTGTACGTGAGCGAGGTGGGCGCGGTGATCGGCGCACACGTGGGACCGGGCATGGTGGCCGTCGTGATCTCCCCGCGCTAGCCGCGTCGTGGAGTCCTCCCTCTAAAGCGCTGAGTGATTCGTCCACAAGCTCCGGGGGCGCTGTCGGCCTTTTCCACAACTTGCGCTCGGCACCTCCCCAGTGAGCGTCATGGCCTCTAACGTCACCGTGCGTGAGGTTGTCGTTTCGCACGTCCGGGCCAGCGATACCGAGCGCCGTCGTGGTGGCTCGGCTGCGCGCGCTGGCCCCCGCCGTGGAGGGAGGCCCGCCTGTGGCCGGCGACGATGTTCCCTTCTCCAACGCGATCGGTGAAGAGCCGCACCAGGCTGGGGCGGATGTGTTTCCGCCGTACGAGACCGATCCGTACGAGACCGATCCGCACGAACTCGAGGCGCACGGCTTCGCGCCGTACGAACTCGACGCTGCCGAAGCGCCGCCTCTCCCGGCCGGGGCAGGGCAGGTGACACGGGAGCCTCCGCGACGGCGAGTGAGGGTCGAGCCGATGCCACCCGACGATCTCACATACCCCACCATTCTCCGGCCTCCCGCTGCTGCGGATCGTCAGGAGCCGACAGAGATCGACAGCTCTCGATGGCTGGACGCGCTGTTCGATCCCGGTCGCCGATCCATCGGCGCTTTCGTCCTCGTCGGTCTCGCCGCCGCCTGCATCGCGGGCCTCTCCCTATGGCGGTCACGCCCTGAGGTGGTGACCGCCGCTCCGGATCGTGCCGCCCACGCGGTGGCGTCGCCGCGTCCTTCGTCACCCAGCCCGCTCGTGGTCGACGTGAGCGGGAAAGTCCGGCATCCGGGGGTCGTGCGCCTCCCTGAGGGCTCGCGTGTCGCCGACGCCGTCAAGGCCGCCGGCGGTACGCGCCACGGCGTCGACACCCCCCAGCTCAACCTCGCCCGCAAGGTGGTCGACGGCGAGCAGATCCTCGTGGGGGTGACGCCTCCTGGAGCGGCGAGCGGGGGAGCCGGCGCCCGCGTCGACATCAACACCGCCTCGACGGATCAGCTCGAGGAGCTCCCGGAGATCGGGCCGGTGCTCGCGGGGCGGATCGTCGAGTACCGCCAGGATCACGGCGGCTTCCGTTCCGTCGATGAGCTGAAGGACGTGTCGGGGATCGGCGAGAAGACGTATGCCGAGCTCGAGGACAAGGTGCGGGTGTGAAGCCAGCTCGGGCAGCGTCCGCTGCCGAGCCTTCCCCGATCCGTTCCTCACCGCGAGACCTACGCCTCGCCGCGCCAGCGGTGGCTGCGTGGCTCGCTGCCGCCGCGCTGCTGGGTACGTCCGCGCGAACCGCCCTCCTCACCGGTGCTGTCACCGCCATGTCGGCGGGCGGTGCCGCCTTGGCGTCTCGGCGGCGCGTCGCCTGCGGGAGCGTGGCCGCGGCGGCCCTGCTCTGCGCGGCCGCGGCGGCGTTCTCCGTCGGCCTCAGGTTGACGGCGGTGGCGCGGGGACCCCTGCCCTCGCTGGCCGCCGAGCACGCGACCGCGACCGTGGGGATGGTCGTCAGGGGCACGCCTCGGCTCGGTGCGCCGCACGTGCGCCGGTCGGCTCTGCATCGTTCCGTCGTGGTTCACGGCCGTGCCGCGGCCGTTGTCGACGACGGGCGGAAGATCCGCGTGAGCTCCCCCATCGTCGTCATCGCGTCGGGCGGGGCGTGGGTCTCGCTCACGCCGAGCCAGCGGATCCGTGTCCGAGGCCGCCTCATCCCTCCCGACCCCGATGAGCTCCTCTCGGCGGTGCTGCTCGCCCGAGGCCCGCCCACCATCATCGGCGGGCCTTCCTGGCCGCAGTCGGCCGCCGAGCAGGTGCGCGATGGCTTGCGTACGGCGCTCCAGGGACTTCCACAGGAGCAACGCGGGCTTGTCCTCGGCCTCGTGCTCGGCGACACGTCGACGATGCCCCCGCGCCTCACAGAGGACTTTCGTACGACCGGGCTCGCGCACCTCCTCGCCGTCTCAGGCGCCAACGTAGCGATCATCCTCGGGGCGTTGCTCGCCGCTGCCCGCATCGTCGGCCTGGGGATACGGGTGGGCGCTGCGGTCGGTGGTGTCGGGATCCTCGCGTACGCGCTGCTGGCCGGCCCGGAGCCGAGCGTCCTGCGGGCGACCGTGATGGGCCTCGTCACGGTCGCCGCCATCGCGACCGGACGGGCCCGTTCTGGGCCCTCCGCCCTGGGCGTGGCCGTGCTCGCGCTCGTGCTGTTCGATCCCGGCCTCGCTCGGTCGTACGGCTTCGCGCTATCCGTGCTGGCGACCGGCGGACTGATCCTGCTCGCGCCCGCGATGAGCGCCGCGATGAGCCGCCGCGTTCCGCGGCCGGTGGCCGAGGCGCTGGCCGTCACGGTGGCTGCCCAGCTCGCCTGCCTGCCCGTCCTCGTCACCTTGTCCGGCCGCATCAGCCTCACCGCTGTTCCGTGTAACCTGCTCGCCGCGCCCGCTGTCCCGCCGGCGACCGTACTGGGGCTTCTCGCCGCCGTGATCGCGATGCTCGCCCCGCTTGCGGGTTCGCTGGTGGCCGCCGTGGCGGGAGCGTGTGCGGGCTGGATCGTGCACGTCGCTCGCGCCGGGGCCGACCTACCGTACGCGGCCGTGCACTGGCCCTCCAGCCTCACCGGAGCGCTGGTCATCGCAGCCCTGTGCGCGGTCCTCGTGGTGGCACTACGGTACCGGGCGCTGCGCCGGTACGCGGTCGTCGCCGTGGCCGGAGTGCTGCTCGCCGTGGTCTTCGTCAAGGTGCTCGGGTCGACAGGCGTCGGCGTTTCCTGGCCCCCGCGCGGTTGGCGACTCGTCGCCTGTGACGTGGGGCAGGGCGACGCACTCGTGCTCGCCGTCGGGCGCGGGACCGCCGTCGTCGTCGATGCGGGACCAGATCCACGTCTCATTGACCGTTGCCTCGACGATCTCGGCATCGACCGGGTACCGCTGCTCGTGCTGAGCCACCTGCACGCCGACCACGTCGAGGGACTGCCGGGGGTGCTCGACGGTCGGACGGTCGGGACCGCCGTCACAGGCCCACTCGCCGAGCCGCCCGAGGGGGCCGCGCGGGTGGTCCGATGGCTCCGGGAGGCCCACGTACCCTTGCGTCACGTGACGTACGGGGCGGGATGGCGTGTCGGGGCCTTGCGCCTATCGGTCCTCGGACCGCGCGACCGGCCCGAGGACGGCGACGAGGAGGCGATCAATGCCGCCAGCCTGGTCGTGCGGGCATCGTGGCCACGGCTCACTGCGCTGCTGACCGGGGATATCGGAGCGGGGGCCCAGCGGAGCTTGCTGGAGGGCGGTGCCGACGTCGGCTCCATGGTGCTCAAGGTCCCCCATCACGGGTCAGCTGACCAAGATGCGGACTTCATTGAGGCGGTGGGAGCGGGCATTGGGCTCATCTCGGTGGGTGCTGATAACGACTATGGCCATCCGGCCGCCCATACGTTGCGCCTGCTCCACCGGGTCGGAACACGGACCTTCCGTACAGACCGTGAGGGTGATCTTGCGGTAATGATCACGGACCATGGCGTCGCGGTGGCGGCCCGGGCCGGGGACGTCGAGAGCGCCAGGGCCGTCACGCGCGACAACCAACGGCCCGTCGCCCCGGCGTCGGATCACCGTTTCCTCGCTTGGTCGGCGCGGAGTGGCATGCTCGTGCCATGAGCTCTGGCCGATCCGATCTTCCTCCCATCACACTCGTTGTCGGCGATGAGGAGCTGCTCGCCGATCGCGCCGTCTCCGGCGTCGTCGAGGCCGCGCGAGAGACAGACCCCGAGGCTGAGCTACGCCAACGGCAGGGTGGCGCGCTATCGCCCGGAGACCTGGCCGCCCTTGTCCGGCCGTCGCTCTTCGAGGAGCGCCGCGTCATCGTGATCAGATCCGCGCAGGACATCACGAAGGACGTCGCCGCTGAGGTCTCCGCTTACCTGGCCGATCCAGCCGACGACGTGAGCCTGGTGCTCGTTCACCAAGGGGGCGCCAAGGGCAAGGGCGTACTCGAAACCGCTCGGACAGCCAAAGCGCGCGAGATCACCTGCCCCCGGGTCACCAAGCCGAGCGACCGGGCCGACTTCGTACGCGATGAGGTGCGGCGCCGCGGTGGGACGATCTCGGATGACGCGGCGCGTGCGCTCGTCGACGCGGTCGGGAGCGACCTGAGGGAAGTGGCCAGCGCCTGCGACCAGCTCGTGAGTGACACCGGCGGGACCGTCGACGCCGGCGCGGTCGCCCGTTACCACCGCGGGCACGCACAGGTCAGTGGGTTCACGGTCGCCGACCGCGCCGTCGAGGGCCGCGCTACCGACGCTTTGGAGGAGCTGCGATGGGCCTTGTCCATCGGGGTCCCACCGGTGCTGATCACGAGCGCGCTGGCCCAGGGTCTGCGGGCCATCGCCCGGGTGGCGACGGCCTCCAGAAGTCTCCGTGGACCTGCGCCCGCCCGCGAGCTCGGCATGCCGCCATGGAAGATCGACCGGGTACGCCGTCAGCTCCGGGGCTGGAGTCCGGACGGCGTCGACAGTGCCCTGCGCACGGTCGCGGAAACCGACGCTCAGGTCAAGGGGGGCGGTGCCGACGCGGGGTACGCGTTGGAGCGGGCTGTTCTCGCGATCACCGCCGCACGGCACGGGCAGTAGTGATGCCTTGTCCCGAGGACGCGGCGGCGGCCCACGACGCCGACTTGTCGGCGGCGGAGTGCGCTCCAGGGATCCGATCGACCAACCGGCCCGGCCTGGCGGGGGCTAGCTTCGCAGGGCAGCGACACGGCGCGCGATCGCCGACTTGCGGTTGGCGGCCTGGTTGCGGTGGATCACGCCCTTGCTTGCCGCCTTGTCGAGGTGCCGGGACGCGGCCCGCATCCGGCGGACCGCGTCATCGACGTCGCCAGCGCCCGCCGCCTCGTGGAAGCTGCGGATCGATGTCTTGAGCGACGACTGGACCGCCCTGTTGCGCAGACGGCGCTGTTCGTTCTGCCGGTTGCGCTTGATCTGAGACTTGATGTTCGCCACGCGTGAGCCTCGCTTGAAGGGTCTGGGTCAGCCGTCGAACGAGTATGGGGGGTACG
>JBOHCT010000053.1:0-21337 GCA_050699055.1 Streptosporangiaceae bacterium
CGCCAGGGCCGCGACGACAAACGAGGAGATCGACGCGCTCATCCACGGACCGGGATGGAAGCCCAGCCAGTCGCGTACTGCCTTCCACGCGCCCGCCCAGAGGCCGATGCCGCCGGGGTTGACGAGCTGATACATCACGAAGCCGAGCACCCAAGGCACCAGCATCATCGGCCGTGAGCGCGCCCGCTGCGACAGGTCCCAGCGGCTCCGTCCTGTGACGACAAAGTAGTCCACGACCAGCACGGCGAGCATCGGCACGAAGACAGAGCCAAGGAGGTAGAGGAAGCTCGCGTACCGGGAGATGTCGAGGGTCAGGGCGAAGAGCGTGGTCAGCACGCCCACGGCCACAGACAGCACCCGCCGGTCGGTCAGCGGCCGGAGATTCTGGACCGAGACCGCGGTGGAGTAGACGTTCGCGAACGACTGATCGACCTCCCGGATGACCAGCACCGCGAAGAACAGCCAGCCGAGCGGCACGGCGAGGAACGCCCCGAAGATCCGATCGGGGTTCGCGGAGACGAGGACGAGCGCGACGAGACCAAGCACGTACGTCCCGATCTGGGTCAGCGAGTAGCCGACGAACGACCCGAAGAATGCCCTACCCGGCGTGTGAGAGTGGCGCGAGTAGTCGGACGACAGCGGCACCCACGAGACCGCCACCGCGAGCGCGGCATCCGCACCCGCCCAGAAACCCTGCCACGAGCCACGGGTGAGATCGGGCAGCGGATGCCGGAAGATCTGGACGTAGAAGTAGATCATCGCGATGACGACCGCGGCGGTGACATAGCGCCGAAGCACGCGCACGGCACCGAGCGGCCAGATCGTGAGCGCGGTGGTGACGACGCCGCCCGCCACGACGTACGCCCACCGCGGCGCCGCGTCACCCAGCAGCGCCTCGAAGCCTTGGGCGATCACCACCAGCTCGAACGTCCCCCAGCCAAGCAGCTGCAGGATGTTGAGGATGGTGGGAACGTACGAGGCGCGGGCGCCGAAGAGCCCCCGGAGCAGCACCATCGCGGGCGCGCCGGTCTGCGCGCCAGGAATCGTCGACAGGCTCAGCGCCAGCGTGCCGAGCACGGTGCCGACGATCGCCGCCGCTCCGGCCGCGAGGAGCGACAGCCGGGGGACACCGCTCGGCGCGAGAACCGCGAGCGCGCCGCCGAAGCCGAGCAGGCTCACCCCGAGGTTGCCCCAGAAGGCGGCCTGGTCGAGAGCGGACAGCGCCTTCGGCGCCTCCTCCTCGAGCGTGTAAGGAACCTCGCTGTCGCGGCGCGTCCGGCGCTCGTCACGACTTTCGCTGGCCCTGGCCACAGACACTCCCTACGCCGGCATTACCCGGACAGGTTCCGGCGGTCGGCGGCACTCACAGCCGCCCTCTCAGCCCGGTCGAACCGGGCTCCCGCGGTTGTCCGTCTCGGACTCTACGTGATGGTCCGGAGGCCGCGTCAACACGAGCGCCCGGCGCCAGGGTGTCGGGCGCTCTTACGCTTACGCGACCGTCGGCGGCGCCTCGCTGTCGCTCACCATGGGGCGTCCCGCGGCCGCCCACGCCTGCATCCCCCCGCCGACGTTGCGCGCGTCGCATCCCTGGGCGTGCAGATAGGCGGCGGCCTGCGCCGAACGTCCGCCGGAGCGACACACGACATACACCTCGCGTTCCCGCGGCACCTCACCCGCCCGAGCCGGCAGGGTGCCGAGCGGAACGTGTACGGCGTCCGGTGCGTGGCCCGCCTCCCACTCATCGGGCTCACGCACGTCGAGTAGGTATGCACCGCCCGGGACCTCCCTCGCGTCGGTCTCCGGAATGGGCCGCTCGAACATCACGTTGTACCTCCTTGTCACGTCATGGATCATTCTGCCAGGAACCCTGCCTCGAGCCGCGCTCGTCGAATATATGTGAGAGTGGCGAGCGCGGTCGCGGTAGCGTTGCTGATCATGCTCGTCGCAGGATGCGCGGGAGATGCCAGCATCCGTTCCTCGGCGAATCCCCGTGACGGCAGGCCTTCTCCACATCCCAGCGCCACGACCCAGCTCTCCGTACACTTGCTCCCCGGCGCCGGGGCCAAGCCCCGCACCTGGAGGCTGACCTGCGACCCTCCCGGCGGTACCCACCCCCACCCGGCGGCGGCATGCGCGGCGCTCGCCCATGCCCAGGACCCGTTCACACCTCCCTCTGACACGGAGGTGTGCGTCCAGATGTACGGCGGGCCGCAGACAGCGACGATCGACGGCCTGTGGCGCGGGCAGCGCGTCCACGCGTCCTACAGTCGCACCGACGGCTGCGAGATCGCCCGCTGGGAAGCCCTCGCACCGGTCCTCCAACCGGCAAGGGACGATGGTGCCGCCGGCACGCGCCTCCCGCTGTTGCGGTGACCGCGCACGGCCGCGCGGTGCCTACTTCAACAGGCGAGACATGCGACGGTCGGCGAGCGGGTGGCCGCCTGTCTGGCAGGTCGGGCAGTACTGCAGCGAGGAGTCGGCGAACGACACCTCCCGGATCGTGTCCCCGCAGACCCGGCATTCCTCGCCGGTACGCCCGTGCACCCGCAGGGCCGCCTGTTTGTCGTCCTTGATCGAACCGACGCCGAGTCCGTTCGCGCGCTCGGCCGCCTGCCCCAGCGTGTCGACGATCGCGCAGTGCAGGGCCTCGATCTCACCCGGTGACATGTCCGCGGCGAGCTTGTACGGCGAGAACCGCGCGACATGCAGGATCTCGTCGGAGTACGCGTTGCCGATGCCCGCGATCGCCGTCTGGTCGCGCAGTACACCCTTGATGCGCGTCCTTCTCCCCTCGAGCAGCCGGGCGAGCACCGCAGTCGTGAACGCGGGGTCCATCGGGTCCGGACCAAGCCGGGCGATCCCGGGCACGTCGAACGGGTCCCGTACGACGTAGGCGGCCAGGCGCTTCTGGGTGCCGGCCTCAGTGATGTCGAGGCCGCCCTCGTCCAGGTGGACACGCAGCGCCAGCGGACCCTTGCCGGGGCGCGGCGGCTTCGCGGGCAGCTCGTCACGCCAGCGCAGCCAGCCCGCCCGGGCCAGATGGAGGATGAGGTGGAGCCCAGCGCCCCCCGAGGCGTCACCGCCGCCGACGTCGAGATCGAGGAACTTGCCCCGGCGAGTAACGCGTCCGACAGCGAGACCGCCGAGCGACGTGACCGGAGGGCTGTAGGTCTTCAGCACGCTCACGGCCACGACGTCCACACGTGTGACGGTATGGCCGACGGCCCTGTCGGCGAGAAAGCGGGCGAGCGCCTCGACCTCGGGAAGCTCCGGCACCCTTCCAGTGTGCCCGATCCGGCGAGCTCAGGGCACGTCCCAGAACGCCAGCTCGTGGCGCATACCTTCGATAAACAACTCCTCCGCGCGTTCGGGGTCCGGCGCGGCCTCGTCGAGCATCCGGCCGCAGCGATCGGCGAGCAGGGCGAACTCGGGGTCCGCGTACGTCTCCACCCACCGCCGGTACCGCCGCTCCGGCGGTGGGCGCTCCGCGAGCACGCGGCCGAGGGTCGAGTAGCCCCACATGCAGGGGTACAGCGCGGCCAGACCGTCTTCGTACCGCGCGGACGCATCGAGGAGAAAGCGGGTATAGGCAACGCACGCCGGTCCGCTGGTAGCGCCCTCCAGCTCGGCACCGAACTCACCAGCGAGCGAACGGTGCAGCGACAGCTCATCGTGGAACGTGGAGTACGCCAGGTCGACCAGGTCGCCGAGGTGGCCGTCCGGCGCCTGCCAGGCCAGCCTGCTGAAGACCCGCACGTAGTCGAGGAGATAGAGATAGTCCTGCTCGAGCCACGACCGGAAGACCTCGTCGGGCAGATCGCCGCGGGCGATACCCGCGACGGTCGGGTGCGCGAGCTGCCGGTCGATGAGCGGCCGGCCCTCGCGGCGCAGCCTTTCCGAGAGGGTCATGCGGGCCAGTATCGCGGCGGCGGGCGACGGTTGATACAACCGTACGAGTGACGAAGAGCTTCGCGAGCGACAACCACGCCGGCGTCCACCCTGAGGTCCTCGAGGCGATCGCCAGGGCGGGCGTCGGCGATCAGCCGTCGTACGGCGACGACGACCTCACGCACGAGCTCGAGGGGGTCCTTCGCGACCACTTCGGACCCGACACCCGTGGATACGTCGTCTGGGGCGGCACCGGGGCGAACGTCGTGAGCCTCGCCGCGCTGCTCCGGCCGTACGAGGGTGTGATCTGCGCGGACAGCGCGCACATCTACACCGACGAGTGCGGAGCCGCGGAGCGGATCATCGGTACCAAGCTCCTGCCGGTCCCCGCGCCGGACGGCAAGATCACCTACGACGCCGCGCTGGCACAGCTCAAGGGGTTCGGCGACCAGCACCACACCCAGCCGAAGGTGCTGTCGATCACCCAGGCGAGCGAACTCGGTACCTGCTACACGGTGGACGAGGTGCGCGCCCTGGCGCGCCTCGTCCACGAGCACGACATGTACCTGCACGTCGACGGCGCGCGGCTGGCCAACGCCGCGGTGAGCCTCGGGCGTGAGTTCGCTCAGTTCACCACGGAGGCCGGTGTAGACATCGTGAGCCTCGGCGGAACGAAGAACGGCGCCATCGGCGCCGAGGCGGTAGTCGTGCTCCGTCCGGGGATCGGCGAGGACCTGCGCTTCCTGCGCAAGCAGAGCATGCAGCTCGCGTCCAAGATGCGCTTCCTCTCGGCGCAGCTTCTCGCGTTGCTGCGGGGTGACCTGTGGCGGCGTAACGCGACGCACGCCAACGCCATGGCCCGCCGCCTGGCGGACGGTCTCGCAGGCATCCCCGGCGTGGAGATCAGTTACCCGGTGGAGGCGAACACGATCTTCGCCGTGTTGCGCCCCGACCACATCGCGAAGCTGCAGGAGCAATGGCGCTTCTACGTGTGGGACGAGGCGCGCCATCAGGTTCGGTGGATGACAGCGTTCGACACCCCGCCCGAGGACGTCGACGCCTTCCTGGCCGCCATCGCGGACGTCACCTCCCGTACGTGAGCACCGGCCCGATCACGTTTGCGTGGCGTGTGACGATCGGACCGGACATTTCAGGCGCAAAGTTCGTCACCAGCCCAGTAGGCGTGCTTACTCTCGCGGGAAGGGTGACCGGACAGGGATCGTCGGCCCGGCGGCTACGTGTGGCGTGACCTGGCCCGGAAGGCGGCCTTCCGGGCGGCCTTCGCGATCGACGTGTTCGGGTGATAGGAACCGATGGCGGTGAGAACATCCGCGGCGCGCGGGTGATCGACCCGCCACATGTCCGTCACCAGCCGCTCCTGCAGCTCCGGCGGTCCAAGGTCCTGGACGTGTAGGGCCATGCCTTGTGGATCGACGAGCAGCGCGGCGCACACATCCGCGGTCATCCAGGCGATCTCGTGCGACGTGAGGGCGGTGCCCGGCTCGTAGTCATGAGCGTCGAGCCACGTTACGACGTACGGCCGAAGAACCGGGTCATCGATCGCCTGCCGCAGGGCCGGGACGGCCTCGGCGTCCGTCACGGTCTCGAGCAACGAGAAGACCAACCCGCGAACCGAGGGCTCACCGTACCGTGCGGTGTCGAGCAGCTCACGGGCCGCGCCCTCCGATGTCCGTCGCTCTACCCACGCGGCGACCTCGGCCTCGGCGCTGTTCGCGTCGTACGCGGCGAGCCGCTCGAGCAGCTCCTCCGCCGAGGCCTCCGCCAGATCGCCGAGTTTCGGAGCGTCGAACCCCATCTCGCCGAGCACCCTGTGCACGGCCCAGATACCCAGCGGCGTGAGCCCCACCGCGTCCTCATGCAGCTCGATCGCACCGAGACCCGCCAGCAGGATGAGCCAGTCAACGAACCCACGGGCGGCCGTGTCAGCGAGCCCAGCGTCCGGAGCGATGCCGAGCTCGATCAGTTGACGGGTGGAGACGTGGGCGGACAGGTCCTCGAGAGCGAGCGGCACCTGTTCGACATAGAGGGTGGTGAGGACGCCAGGGATCTGGGAGAGCAGTACGTCGCCGAACACGAAGCCCGAGCCGGGCTCTTCGCCATCACCGAAGTCCAGCTCGATCGCCGCACGGAAGGCGCCCTCCCACGCGCCAAGGACGTCATGGTCGCCGCCGTCGTCGGTGAACGCCTGGAGGGTGGCCCCTGGCCCGACCCTGCGGCCATCGACGTCGAGCATCCCCGTGACGCGGGCCACCCGCCACCGGCCGTGCAGCTCGGGCATGTCGCGGGCGCTGCGTACTCGCGCCGTCGCGAGGGGGGTACCGTCACGCGACAAGCCGAGCTCCCACATCGCGGCTTCCGCATCGGCCCGCCGCAGCACTCCGGTGGCCGTCACGTGGCGCCGCTCGCCCACCCATTCGGCCAGTTGCCGCGCCTGCATGATGAGTGAACCGCGCCTGGCGGCGGACGCCAGCTCCGCGAGAGGTGCCAGAGGCACGGCGGGGAACGGAGGGAGCTCCTCCGGAGACGCGAGAGCAGCGCTCTCGGGGTTCGGCCCATCATTGTCGGGTGTCATCAACCGCGCAGACTAGCCGACCCACGCGGGAGCCGTACCCAAGCGCCGAGCCGGGTCCACGACCGATGAGGTGGACGGACCGTCGGCACGGCGGCTCCGGTACGAGGTCAGGCGGACCGCGCCTACTGTCGTTGATATGCCGCCACACCGTTCCAGGGCAGGGACGTCCCGCCGTCGCTCAAACGTCCGGTCAACTCCCCGTCGGCCGGCTACCAGCAGGTCCGGTGGGAGCACTCAATGCCCTGAGCCTAAGGATCGGCCTACTGCGACGCGTATGCTCGCAACAGTCGTTCCCGGCCTGGCTCCGCTGGTCAGCGGCGAGCTAGGCTCCCACCCCGCCATTACGGTGACCGGTACGGGATTTGACGGCCGCTCCGACGTGGTGCTGTTCGACGTCGGTCGTGGCCATCAGGAGCAGGTCTCGAAGCTGCGCACCGTCGAGGACCTGTTCGTCGAGGTGGGACGGACGCTGCGGGCCGACGGTGACAGGGCGCATTGGATCGCCGGCAGGATCTGGCGCCCGCGGCGTGTCCAGTGTGCGCTGTCTGTCTGGGCCGAGGAGGTTCGTCCGCTCTCGGCATCGATGACGTTTCGCGTGATTGCGCGCGTGCTGCAGGAGCGGTCGTTCCTCCGAACGGAGCTGCGTCGCCAGGTGGAACGGGCGGTGACCAACGACCGGCCCAAGTGGCGGGTGGCCGATCCGTCGCAGATCGAGATCTGGGTGAGCGAGTATGTCCGGGGACGGCTGATAGCCGGGATTCGGCTGACGGACGCCCGCATGCGCCAGCACAAGGGCCGACAAGTCGAGCGGCCTGGGGCGCTACGCCCCACTGTTGCCGCGATGATGGTCGCTCTGGCCGGTGAAACGAACGGGGCTCTTCTGGACCCGTGCTGCGGTTCGGGCACCATCCTCGGTGAGGCTCTCGCTGCTGGGTGGAGGGCAGCCGGCCGGGATATCGACCCAGAGGCCGTGGAGATCAGCCGGGCCAACGTTCCAGGGGCCGAAGTCGAAGTCGGAGACGCTCGCGACATCGCTCTGCGGAACGCGTCGGTAGCCGCGTGCGTGTCAAATCTGCCGTTCGGTAAGCAGTTCACCGTACAGGAGGACGCGGTTACCTGGCTGGAAGAGGTGCTTGCAGGGATGGCACGGGTCACCCGGCCCGGCGGACGGATCGTACTGCTGCGCCCGGAGATTCCGCGCACCACGGTCCCGCGTGAACTGAGGCTGCGCGATCGACATCGGCTTCGGCTGCTGGGCACCAAGACCACCCTGTGGGTCTTCGAACGAACCTGACGCATCACACGGGCCTCAGCCGGCTACGGACCGCCGGCGGGACAGGCGAGTCCCGGGAGTACAGGGCTGGTGGGCGAGGAGGGAGTTGAACCCTCACGTCCTCATCGGACACACGGACCTGAACCGTGCGCGTCTGCCATTCCGCCACTCGCCCCGTGAACCGCGATCAGGCTAGCACGGATAGGGGCATCACCAGTGTTGTGGACAGATACGATCCTATGGACGGGGAAGGGAGGTGCCCGTGGGAGTCCTGCAGCGTTTCGAGCGCCGGCTCGAGGGCATGGTGGAGGGTGCTTTCGCGCGGGCCTTCAAGTCCGAGCTTCAACCGGTCGAGGTCGCGAGCGCCATCCAGCGCGAGATGGACGACAGGGCGGCCATCGTGGCACAGGGGCGCACCCTGGTGCCCAACGACTTCGTCGTCGAGCTCGGTGAGGCCGACCACGAGCGGCTCTCGGTGTACTCCGACAGCATCGGTGTCGAACTGGCCACCGTGGCCCGCGAGTACGCAAGGGAGCAAGGCTACTCATTCGTAGGTCCGGTGCGTGCCCGGTTCGAGCACGCACCCGACCTCGCGACGGGGATGTTCCGCATCCGGTCCGGGGTGATCCGCGGGACCACCGTCGAAGGGGGCGAGATCCGGCAACCCGCCACCGACCAACCCGTACGCGGACGCCAAGGCTTCTCGGGCCATCCCCGTCTGCTCGTGTCCACCGGGCAGCACGCGATGGCGGGCAGCGACGAGGCGTTCGGCCGCCAGCACGCGTACGAGCTGACGACACCGGTAACGGTTCTCGGCCGCGGCACCGACTGCGACCTGCGCCTTGTCGACCCCGGCGTCTCGCGTCACCACGCGGAGCTGCGGGTCGAGGGCGGGCAGGTCGTGCTGACCGACCTCGGCTCCACCAACGGCAGTCTCGTCAATGGCCAGCCCATACGCCGCACGACGCTCTACGATGGCGCGCGCGTCAGCATGGGACGCACGACTCTGATCTTCCGGCGCGACGAGGTGTGGTGAGGTCTCCCCCACATGACCGACCTGACCCTGACCCTCATCAAGATTGCCTTCCTGGCGGTGCTGTGGCTATTCGTCATCGCCGCCGTGGGCATCATCCGCACTGACCTGTTCGGGTCACGGGTCGCTCCGAAGGTCCCTCCGCGGCAGAAGGCGCAGCCGCGTAAGGCGAAGAAGCCCGCGCGGGTGGGTCGAGGCTCGCCCCGCAAGGTCATCGTCACGCGGGGCACGCTCACCGGCACCAGCGTGGCACTCGGCGAGGCACCCGTGACGATCGGTCGGGCGAATGACGCCACGCTCGTACTAAGCGACGACTACGCTTCGAGCCGACATGCCCGGCTCTTTCCTCAGGACGGTCAGTGGCTGGTGGAGGATCTCGGTTCAACCAACGGCACCTTTCTGGACCGGACGAAGGTGACACGGCCCACACCGGTGCCGCTCGGCATACCGATCCGCATCGGCAAGACCGTCCTCGAGCTGCGCAGATGACCCTTGCACTCCACTACGCTGCTCGCTCGGACGTCGGTCTGTTGCGCGAGGGGAACGAAGACTCCGGCTACGCGGGCCCGCGCCTTCTCGCCGTCGCCGACGGTGTGGGCGGCCAAGCCCACGGCGAGGTCGCGAGCGCCGTCGCCATCGCCACCCTGGCGCCCCTCGACGAGGACGTCCCCGGATCCGATCTCCTGGGTGTGCTCGAGAGGTCCGTACGCGGCGCCAACGACGAGCTTCGGCGCATGGTCGAAACTGACCAGGCGCTCGCGAGCATGGGTACGACGCTCACCGCGATGCTGTGGAGCGGCGGGCGCGTCGCGCTCGCCCACGTCGGCGACTCCCGCGCCTACCTCCTCCGTGAGGGCGGGCTGCACCAGATCACCCGGGACCACACACTTGTCCAGTCACTCATCGACGAGGGACGCATCACCGAGGACGAGGCCGCGACGCACCCGCAGCGCTCGCTGATCCTACGGGCCCTGGACGGGCATACGGACGTCGAGCCGGACCTCTCCATCCGCGAGGCGCTGCCCGGCGACCGCTACCTGCTGTGCTCGGACGGCCTCTCGTCGGTCGTGAGCACGGAGACCATCAACCAGACGCTGCGCGGCGGAGACGATCTCGACGAGGTCGTCCGCAGGCTCATCGAGCTCGCCAACCGCGGCGGCGGACCCGACAACATCACCTGCGTCGTCGCCGACGTGATCGACACCTCACTGCAGGGCCCGCCCCCGCCTGAGCACCCGATCGTCGTGGGGGCCGCGCAGGGGGCGGTCCGTCGTCGCGAGAACTCCCCCGACACCTCGGCCGGCCGCGCCGCCGCCCTGACCCAGACCGAGCCGGACGAGCACGAGGGCGGGCCCGGCGATCCGCCCCGCAGGCGGCGGTGGCCGTTCTTCTATCTCGCGGTGCTGATCTTCGTCGTGGGCCTTGCGCTCGCGGGGTACGGCGGATGGCAGTACACCCGCTCGCAGTACTACGTGGGCGCCCAGGACGGCGAGGTCGTCATCTACCGGGGCCTGAGTCAGCACGTCGTCGGCTACGATCTGTCGGCGGTCCACAGCCGTACCGATGTCCCCCTGGGTGACCTGCCCGTCTTTGAGCGCGACCTGGTCGTGCACAATATCGAGGCGGGCAGTCTGGGTGGGGCGCAGAAGATCGTCGACCGCCTGCGGGGGGAGGCCACGGCGTGTCGGCACGCCCGCCACCAGGCGGAGCAGGCCCAGAAATCTAAGGAAGCCAAGAAGGCCAAGAAGGCACGGCACAAGAACGCACCCGGCGACAAGGCGTCGGCGCGGGCTAGCCGCGACCGGCCCGGCACCACGCCGAGCCCGCGAACGCAGTCGACGCCGAAGCCGGGGCACACCCCGTCGGTGCCGGGGATTCCCAACGGCTGTCCGGAGGGAGCATGAGCAACGTCGCGGCCGCACCGCCGCCGCGCACCCGGCGCGGTGTCGAGCTCGTCATGCTCGCCTTCGCGGTCGTCATCGCCGTCGGTGCGTGGGCCAATGTGGGTCTGGCGCACGTCGCCCATCTGCCCACGAACATGTTGGTCTACGGCGCGAGCTTCGCGGCTCTCGCCCTGCTCGCGCACATCGTCGTACGCTTCTTCGCCCCCTACGCCGATCCCCTGCTGCTCCCCGCGGTGACCCTCCTCAACGGGATCGGGCTCGTCCTCATCCACCGTCTCGACCTCGGTGACTCGGGCGGCACCGACGCCCCGATGCAGCTCGTCTGGACGGCGGTCGGCATCGCACTGTTCGTCGCGGTGCTCGTCCTCGTCCGCGACCATCGCGTCCTGCAGCGCTACACCTATACCGCAGGTGCGGCTGGTCTGGTGCTGTTGGCGATTCCGGCCCTGCTGCCGAGCGCGTACAGCGAGGTCAACGGAGCGAAGATCTGGATCAGGTTCGGCGGGTTCTCGATCCAGCCGGGGGAGTTCGCGAAGCTGCTGCTCATGATCTTCTTCGCGGGATACCTCGTCGCCAAGCGGGACGTCCTCTCGCTCGCCGGTCGTCGTCTCCTGCTGATCGACCTCCCCCGCGCGAGAGATCTCGGTCCGGTGCTCGTGGCATGGGGCGGGAGCCTTTGTGTCCTCGTCTTCGAAGACGACCTCGGCACCTCTCTGCTGTTCTTCGGCATCTTCGTGGCGATGTTGTACGTCGCCACCCAGCGCACATCGTGGCTGCTCATCGGCCTTCTGCTGTTTGCCGGCGGGGCCTTCGCGTCGTCGCAGATCTTCGGCCACGTCCGCGAGCGCATCGACATCTGGCTGCATCCGTGGGCGGGCAACAACGCCACCAACGACGCCTACCAGCTCGTCCAAGGCCTGTACGGGCTCGCTAACGGAGGGGTGCTCGGTACCGGCCTCGGACAAGGACGGCCCAACATCGTACCGTTCGCCAAGACCGACTTCATCGTGGCGACGGCCGGCGAGGAGCTCGGTCTCACTGGCCTCATGGCCATCCTGATCATCTACGGGCTGATCGTCGAGCGCGGCCTGCGCGCGGCCCTCGCCGCCCGCGACCCGTTCGCGAAGCTGCTCGCGGCGGGCCTGGCGTTCGCCCTCGCCCTGCAGGTTTTCGTGGTCGTCGGCGGTGTCACGAGGCTCATCCCCCTGACCGGCCTCACGACGCCGTTCCTGTCATACGGGGGATCGTCCCTGGTCGCTAACTGGGCGCTCATCGCGCTCCTGATGCGCGTGAGTGACGGGGCGAGGCGACCGCCGCCGAAACCCTCGGAGGACGATGCCATGACGCAGGTGGTGAGACGATGAACCCGCCCCTCCGCCGCATCGCCATCGCGTGCCTGGTGCTGTTCGGCCTGCTGCTCCTCAACGTGAACTACATCCAGGCCGTCCAGGCCGACGATCTGCGCAACCACAAGGGCAACGCACGCGTCCTGCTGAGCGAGTACGACCACGAGCGCGGGCAGATCGTCGTCGGCGGCAAGGCGGCGGCGAAGTCCGTGCCGACCGAGGACCAGCTCAAGTACCTCAGGGTCTACCCGAAGGGAAAGATGTACGCGCCGGCGACCGGCTACTACTCACTGTTCGGGGCAACCGGTGTCGAGCGCGCAGAGGACTCCATCCTGTCGGGGCAGGACTCTCGCCTGCTCGTGCACCGCTTCATCGACCTCGCGACAGGTGGCAAGCCCAAGGGCGGCTCTGTCGTCCTGACGCTCAACGCCAACGCCCAGAGGGTGGCCTATCAGGACCTGGCGGGTAAGACCGGCGCGGTCGTGGCCCTGAACCCGCAGACGGGCGCGATCCTTGCGCTGGCCTCGCGCCCGTCGTACGACCCGAACCGCCTCGCCTCCCACGAGAGCGACAAGGTCAAGAAGGCCTACAAGACCCTCACGCACGCGGACGACAAACCGCTGCTGAACCGCGCGATCGACCAGACGTACCCGCCGGGCTCGACGTTCAAGGTCATCACATCCGCCGCCGCGCTGTCGTCGGGTGACTACCAGCCCTCGACGCAGATCCCCGCCCCGCACGTGTTGAACCTTCCCCAGACGACCGCCACGCTGAACAACTTCGCGGGCGAGGTCTGCAGCCCGACAGGACGGATGTCGCTCGCCGACGCGCTGCGCATGTCGTGCAACACCGCCTTCGGCGACCTCGGCTTGCGCCTCGGCGCGAAGACCGTACGCGAACAGGCGGAGGCCTTCGGCGTCAACGACCAGTTCGAGATTCCGATGGAAACCGCGAAGAGCGTGTTCCCGAGCGGGCTCGACAAACCGCAGACCGCGCTCTCAGCGATCGGGCAGTACAACGACAGGATGACGCCGCTGCAGATGGCGATGGTCGCCTCTGGGATCGGCAACGGTGGGGTCGTCATGAAGCCGTACCTCGTACAGGAGGAGAAGGCACCGGACCTGTCGACGATCGGGCAGCACACGCCCCACGAGTACGGACGGGCCGTCAGCCCGCGGGTCGCGGACGAGCTCAAGGGCATGATGGAACTCGTCGTGAACCAGGGGACGGGCACGGCCGCGCAGGTCCCCGGCGTCCAGGTGGCCGGTAAGACCGGTACCGCGCAGAACGCCGAGGGCGCGCAGCCCCACGGCTGGTTCGTCGCCTTCGCGCCCGCGGACAACCCCAAGGTCGCTGTCGCCGTCGTGGTGAAGAACGGCGGCCAGGGCGGGGTCGTGGCGGCCCCGATCGCGAAGGATGTCATGGAAGCGGTGTTGCGTCGGTGAGTACCTCCGGCACGGTGCTGAACGGCCGTTACCACCTGGCGTCGCTCATCGCGGCGGGCGGGATGGGCGACGTCTGGCAGGCCGATGACCAGCTGCTGGGTCGCGAGGTCGCCATCAAGGTGCTGCGCGCCGACCTCGCCCGCGACCAGACGTTTCGCGCGCGGTTCCGAGCCGAGGCGCGTAACACCGCGGCGCTCTCCCATCCCGGCATCGCCCAGCTCTTCGACTATGGCGAGCAGGACGACATCGCCTACCTCGTCATGGAGCTCGTCCCCGGCGAACCGCTGTCGAGAATTCTCTCCCGCGAGGAGCGTCTCGGGTCGTGGCGTACGCTCGACATCGTCGCCCAGACCGCGGACGCGCTCCAAGCGGCCCATGACGCCGGGATCATTCACCGCGACGTCAAGCCGGCCAACCTGATGATCCTCCCCTCCGGCCAGGTCAAGGTCACTGACTTCGGCATCGCGCGCGGCCTCGACACCGCTGGGACCCTCACCCAGGCGGGTACGGTCCTCGGCACCGCCCGCTACGTGTCGCCCGAGCAGGCGGAAGGCAGGACGCTGACGCCGGCGACGGATGTCTACTCCCTGGGGATCGTCGCCTACGAATGCCTGTCCGGCCGCCCGCCCTTCTCCGGCGAGACCGCGGTCTCGATCGCCTTGGCGCACGTGCGGGACGAGCCGCCCCCGCTGCCCGACGACGTCCCCGAGGCCGTTTGCCGCATCGTCCTCCAGTGCCTCGCCAAGGATCCGTCCGGCCGCCCAGTCACGGCCGCCGCGCTCGGCGAGCACGCCACTACCTTGCGCGACGCGATCGTCGGCGGAGCCACCGACCGTCTCGGAGCCGAGGTGCCGGTAGGGACCTCGGCTATCGACGCCGGTGCCCCCACCACCGTCACGCCCGCGTCCAACGCGGGGGACACCGGCGACCTCGGCCGGGTCCGGCAACGTCGGCGCCGCGCACTCATGGCGGCGGGTATCGCTGGCATCCTGGTGGTCTTTCTCGGCTCGCTCGGGCTGGCCTTCCGGTGGTACGACGTGTTCTCCTCGTCCGGCCAGACGGCCCAGGACGGCGGGCCGGTACCCGCACACGTCAGGGTGACGTCGTCATCCCCCACACCCGGTACGAGCAGCTATCCGGTGGCCAACACGAGTAGCCAGCGGCCGGACCCGAGCGAGCAGGACGCCCCAGTGAGACAAACGGATCCGAGCGAGTCGGCCGAACCGTCACCATCGGACCACCGCCCCGGCCCCACATCGTCGCCTTCCCCGACCTCGACGCCTACACCCGCGCGGTCGACCACGCAGCCCGAGCCGACGCCGACGGTATCGGAATCGACCCCCCCGACCACGCCACCGGCCACGCCGACTACGCCTCCGGGCGACGGTGGCGGCGACTCCGGCGGCACGGGCGGAGGCAGCACGCCGCAGTCAGGGCAGGTCCGCGATGACTGAGCCGCGGCTGCTCGGGCACCGCTACGAACTCGACGGCGTCGTCGGTCGCGGCGGGATGGCCGAGGTCTACCGCGGCCGTGACATCCGTCTTGACCGGCAGGTCGCCGTCAAGACCCTGCGCGCCGACCTCGCGAGGGATCCCACCTTCCAGACCCGCTTCCGACGGGAGGCGCAGTCGGCGGCCTCGCTCAACCACCCGGCCGTCATCGCGATCTACGACACGGGGGAGGACTACGTCCAGGGCGCGTCCGTGCCGTACATCGTGATGGAGTACGTCGAAGGCCGCACGCTCCGCGACATCCTGCGTGACGACCGTCGGCTGCTTCCGGAGCGCGCCCTCGAGATCACCGACGGGATCCTGCGGGCCCTCGACTACAGCCACCGCGGCGGCATCGTCCACCGGGACATCAAGCCAGCGAACATCATGCTGACCCCAACGGGTGACGTCAAGGTCATGGACTTCGGCATCGCCAGAGCGATCCACGATGCGACCTCGACGGTCACCCAGACCGCCCAGGTCATCGGAACCGCGCAGTACCTCTCGCCTGAGCAGGCGCGTGGAGAGCGGGTCGACGCCCGCAGCGACATCTACTCGACCGGCTGCGTGCTCTACGAACTGCTGACCGGACGGCCGCCGTTCAGCGGAGACTCCCCTGTCGCCATCGCCTACCAGCACGTGCGCGAGGACCCCGTACCGCCCTCACAGATCGACCCGGAGATCCCCCCGTGGGCCGACGCGATCGCGCTCAAGGCCCTCGCCAAGAACCCGGACAACAGGTACCAAGACGCCGCGGAGATGCGCAACGACATCCAACGCGCGCTGATGGGCCAACGGGTCGAGGCGCCGACGGTGCTCGCCACCGCCGGACCGACGCAGCGCCTGGGCCCGGGGGCGCCGGCAACCCAGGCGCTGCCGCCCGACACGTTCGCCGGCAGGGAGGAGGAGCGCCGGCGGCGCTGGCCGTGGATCCTTCTTCTTGTCTTGGTACTGCTCGCGGCCGCGGGGTTCGGCGGGTACTGGCTCGTCCACGACCTGCCCGCGTTCAGCAAGGTCAGCGTGCCGAACGTCGTCGGCAAGACACGGGGAGCCGCGCAGCAACAGATGACCGACGCCGGCCTCGACCCGCGGACGGTGTTCCGTAACTCCAAGCAGGTGGACCAGAATCACGTGATCAGGACCGACCCCGCAGCCGGCACCGAGGTGGGGAAGAACAGCGCGGTCACGATGTTCGTCTCCAAGGGCGTCGCGCAGGTCCAGGTTCCCTCCGACCTCGTCGGGCAGAGCAAGGACGACGCCGCCGCCAAGGTCGAGGGCTCCGGTCTCCAGGTCGGCAACATCAGCGAAAAGGCATCGACAGAGCCCGCGGACCAGGTCATCGCCACGAGTCCCGCAGGCGGCGAGAGCGTGCCGCCCGGCAGCGCCGTCGACCTCGTCGTCTCGACTGGCGCCACGAAGGTGCCTTCCGTCGTGGGCAAGGGCTCTGACGACGCGTACGGCATCCTGAAGGACGCCGGCTTCGACGTGGCCACCCGGAAACAGATCGACACCGACCACGAGGCGGGAACCGTCATCTACCAGAACCCAGACGCCGGCACCCCAGTCCAGCCGGGCTCCACCGTGACGATCACCGTCGCCAAGGCGCCGCCGCAGGAGACCACCCCTCCGGCGTCGCCATCCGGCAGCCCACCCGCGACGCCGCCCGGCCAGGACGAAGGAAACGGCAACGGAAACGGTGACGGTCAGGGGGGTGGCCCCATTCTGCCCTAACCGGCACCGCCCCCTCGTGCTTTACACGGCCGCGGGATCGCGCCGCATGACGGGGGAGAGACCGGCGGCGCGCTCACGAGCGGCGGTGTCCCCGCATTCGGCGAGCCAGGTCGCCAGCATCCAGTGACCGTGCTCGGTGAGAACGGACTCCGGGTGGAACTGGACACCCTCGACGGGAAGCTCGCGGTGCCGGAGGCCCATGATGACGCCGTTCGCGGTCCGGGCCGTCACCTCGACCTCGTCGGGCAGCGTCGTCTCGTCGACCGTGAGGGAATGGTAGCGGGTCGCGGTGAACGGGCTGGGCACGCCGCGCAGCACGCCGACCCCGTCATGGTGGATCTCGCTCGTCTTGCCGTGGAGCAGCTCGGCGGCACGGTGGACCCGCGCCCCGTACGCGGCGCCGACGGCCTGGTGACCCAGACAGACCCCGAGGACGGGTACGCGGCCGGCGACATGGCGGATCATCGGGATGCACACGCCCGCGTCCTCGGGCGTGCCCGGACCCGGGCTCAACAGGACGCCGTCGAACCCCTCGGTCTCCTCCGGGCGCACCGCGTCGTTGCGCCGCACCTCGCACGCCGCGCCGAGCTGGCCGAGGTACTGGGCGAGGTTGTAGACGAAGCTGTCGTAGTTATCGACGACGAGGATGCGTGTCACAGTGATCTCCTGGCGATCATTGTCCAGTATCGCGCACGGTGACGTGCTGGAAGGGCAGGTGCGCCTCGGCCCAGGGAAAGACGAGGACGTACAGCAGCGCGAGGGCGACGGCGATGAGGATGACCGCGGACACGCTCTTGGCGAAGCGTCCGCCGGGAAGATGGCGCCAGATCCAGACGTACATGCCTACGTGATCCCTACGCCTTAGCCTTCGCGAGCACGGTCGGTGGGCCCTCGGACTTCGGTCGCTTGCCGGCGAGCCGCCCGAAGACGATGAGCCTCGTGGCGGCGGAGTACTTGGGGTTGCAGGTCGTCAGGGTGATGAGCCGCCGCGTGGGCTTCTTGGCAGGATGGTAAGGCACCGGGGCGACGACCTTGATGTCGGTGGGGTCGACGACGTCCTCGTCGTCGACGCGGTAGGTGTACCACGTACTCCGGGTCTCGATGATGATCGCGTCGCCCTTGTGCAACTCGTTGATGCGGTTGAAGGGGGCGAGGTAGGTCGTGCGGTGCCCTGACACGACGAAGTTGCCGACCCGTCCGGGCATGGCCGTCCCCGGATAGTGCCCCGGGCCCTTCTTCAGGTCCTCGACCCCGACGCCTTGGACGATCGCGTAGTGGTAATCGCGGCCGAACCTTGGCATCCAGATGATGGCGAACCCCTGCCCGAACGGCACGTGTGCGAGCCGCGGGCGGTCCGGGGCGGGCTTCGTCCAGCGCCGCTGCAGCGTGTGCTGAAGGCTGTGCTGCTGGCGCTGGGTGTAGAGGCCTGTGCCCCACAGCTCGTAGGCGGCGAACAGGACGACGACGACCCCGAAGGTGATGAGCAGCTCGCCGAGGCCGCGGACGAAGGTTCTCACGACTCGGGCACGGTAGCGTACCGCAGTCCGATCGCGCCCGAGTATGCCGGGACCGTTACGCGGTCGAGTCCTTCCACGTGGTAGCCGAGGCCGTAGGCGTCGACGTAGTCCCGATACACGCGGACCTCCGGTGAGGCGTCGAGCGCCGCCCTCATGAGGCGGGGGTTGCCGACAGCGGCGATGGTGTACGGCGGGGAGTAGACCGCGCCCTGAAGGAGCAGGGTGTTGCCCACACAGCGGACGGCGCTCGTCGAGATGACACGCTGGTCCATGATCTCCATCGCACGCGCCCCGCCCGCCCAGAGCGCGTTGACCACGGCCTGGACATCTTGCTGGTGCACGACGAGATCGTTGGGAGCAGGGTTCCCCGAGCGCGTCTCGCCGGGACGCGGACGCGGAGCGTCGTCGAGCGTGACGCGGATGCCCGCACCCGACACCCGCTCCATGCCCGCTGGACCTGCGTAGCGGCTGGCGTCCTTGCGTGCCTCGCGAACCCGCGCGTCACGGTCGCCGACCCGGTCGCCGGCCGCGTCGATCTCGGCACGCAGGTGCTTGACCTCGGCGCGATACTGCTGGCCCCGACGCTGTTGTGTCGCGATGAGCTGGGTGAGCTCGGTGCGCCTGCCACCACGCAGGTCGGTGCCGTGCGCCGCGGAACCGCTGACGGCGAACAGCCCGCCGGCGAGGAGGGTGACCACCGGGACCGCGACGGCCCACGGGCTGCGCCACCCGCGACCCATGCCACCACCTCTTCACCGCTCGGTTGGTACGGCTAAGCTAGTGTCGCGTGTCGGAAGTCTTCTTCACCCTGGCGGTGCCCAGGCGGCGCCTCGCTGCGTTGTCGTCAGTCGACGCAGGGCCCACTGCGCCTCCTTCCTCCGCCTCGCGATCCATCCGCCTGGACCGCCGCCACTGGCAAAGGACCTCCCGACACGCGACACTAGCGAACGGCAGGCATCGCGACGCGCGAGGAGTGACGCCCCGTGCCGAAGTCTCGGGTACGCCGCAAGGCGGTCTACACACCACCCCCGCGGCCCAAGAAGGTACAGCCGAGCCCGGCGTGGCTGGCCCCCACGATGGTCGCGCTGTGGTTCGTCGGGATCGCGTGGATCGCCGTCTACTACATCACCACCGGGGATCTTCCTCTCCTCGACAGGCTGGGTGACTGGAACCTCCTCGTCGGCTTCGGCTTCATCATCGCTGGCTTCGTCCTGTCGACGCGCTGGCGATGACCTCGAGAGCAAAAGACGTCGCTGTAATTCTCCACACCGTCGTCCACAGCCTGGGGAGAAAGTGACGAGGTCCTGGCTAGCGGGCTGCTGGGGGGTCATCCAAGGATCGACGGCGGCAACAGCGTCACGATCGCGGCGCACGCGACGAACACCACCGCGCTCGTGGCCAGATGGGTAGCCAGCCGCCTCGACCCCTGCGGGGCGTAGGCGTAGGCGAACCCGAGGAAGAGGCCGACCACGAGACCTCCGACATGCGCCTGCCACGCGATGTTGGACACCACGAAGGAGAGCACGAGGTTGATGACGAGCAGGCCGACGATCCAGCGGGTGTCCAGCCGCAGCCGACGGGCCACGACGAACGTCGCGCCGAACACGCCGAAGATCGCCCCTGAGGCTCCGATCGACGGAATGTTCGGCGCACCGATGAGGTAGGTCAGTGCGGAGCCACCGAACGCCGAGAGCAGGTACAGCGCAAGGAAACGCGTCCGGCCCAACAGCGCCTCGAGCGGCCGGCCGAGGATGATCAGCGCCCACATGTTGAAGGCGATGTGCAGGAACCCGGCGTGCAGGAAGGCCGCGGTGATCAGCCGCCACCACTGCCCTTCGGCGACGCCCACTGGCCACATGGCGAGCAGACTGAAGAGCCCGCCGCTCCTCAGGCCGGGTGGGATCCCCAAGCTTCCCGCCACGTGAGGAAACACGCGCTGGGCGATGAACACCACGACGTTGACCGCCACGAGTACCCACGTGACCAGGTCGGTCCGGCCACGCGGCTGGCCCCCGAAGACAGTACGGGGCTGCCGGACGGTCCTGGTGGACTGCCGTACGCAGTCCACGCAATGGAAGCCGACCGAGGCCTCGCGCATGCAGTCGGGACAGATCGGCCGGTCGCACCGGGTACAGCGCACCCAGGTCTCGCGGTCTTGGTGGCGATAGCAGGTGGGGGCCTCGGCAGGGTCGCCCCCACCGGTCCCGGTCTGGACGTGGCTCGTCATAGCGTCGGAACTCGTTCCTGGCGAGAGTCCGGAGTCATCGGCGCGGCTCCCCATACGTGGTTGTAAGGGATCGTACCGTCGTATGGTCGTGGCGAAGTACAGCGTCGGGGCTGCCCGCGCCACCGGTGGTTCTCCGGCGAGGGTTGTCCCGCGTAGGAACGGGAAGGACGCACGCTGTGGGTGATGTCCGGTCAAGGGCCGCAACGGACGAGCCCTGGCGCCCCGACGCGACAGCAGACGGCCGCGACCTGCACCCAGGCCCACGATCCAGGGGGAGGTTAACGTGAAACCCACATTGCGACGCCGATCGCGCCGCAAGCTCGCGCGGATGGACAAGAAGTTCCCAGAGGTGGGGATGAACAAGGCGCGCGCGCAGGCCAAGAAGTCTTCCAAACAACTGACGCCCTACGCGTCCACGGCCAAGGACGTGGCGGGCCAGCGGGTGACGGAGGCCCGCGAGTGGGCAGCTCCAAGGCTCGAGCAGGCCGCCGAGTCCGTCCAGCGGGACGTCGCTCCCAGGGTCGCCACCGCGCTGTCGACCGCGGCCGAACGGAGCGCACCGGCCCGGGCCGAGGCGGAGAAGCGCGGCTCGGCCGCGCTGGCCGCGATCAAGGGCGAGGCTTCCAAGAAGCGCAGGCGGTGGCCGATAGCGCTGCTGTTCCTCGTGATCGGCGGTGCCGCCGGCGCAGCCGGAGGGATCGCCGCCCAGCGGGGCATTCCGCAGCTACGTGCCAGCGGGGGCGGAAGCCCGGCGGCTCCGACCGCGTCAGCCCCGCCGCCGGGCCAGCAGACAGACACCGACACCACCGCCGCCGACGGTCAGGGCAGCCCGTAGCCAGCGCGCAAAGCGCCGAGCCACGTACGGGGGGCCGGTGTCGAGCCCCAGAGC
>JBOHCT010000054.1:0-21057 GCA_050699055.1 Streptosporangiaceae bacterium
TCGACCTCGACCGGCACGCCCCACTGCGATGACCGACATGGGTAATACAACCGGCAGCCCGCGAAACCCCGTCTGAACAGGGAAAACACCAGTCAAGATCACGCTAAGGGGGAAAGTACCGCTAGGCCGCGGCGCGGACCGCGGGGATCACGTCGCGGGCGAGGTGTTCGACCTGCTCGTCCGTGTCGGGTCCGACCGGCTGCAGGTTCATGGCGGTGAAGCCGAGCTTGACGAAGCCGAGCAACCGGTCGACCAGGGCTTCCGGCGGCCCCGACACCACGTCGGGCTCGGTGCCGGGATCGGTGTCGACCCGGATCTCGAAGTTGTAGGCGCAGGTGATCTCCGCGGGGTCCCGGCCGGCCGCGTCGGCGGCCGCGAGAACGCGGTCGCGCATGGCCGTCGCCTTCTCCGGCGAGGCGAACCCGAGTGAGGGGATCCACCCGTCCGCGAGGCGTCCGGTCGCAGCGAGCGCCCGGTCGCCGTACGTGCCCAGCCAGAGGGGGATGCGGTGGTCCGGCTTCGGTTCGAGCTCGGCCCGGTCGGTGCGATACAGCCGGCCGTCGAACGTGAAGCCGCCCCGCGACCACAGGCCGCGGGCGATGCGGACCGCCTCCTCCAGGCCGTCGACCTTGTCCCGCGGCGACGGCACGCGGAGCCCGAACGCGCGGAACTCCTCGTCCGAGTAGCCTCCGCCCAACCCGAGGATCAGTCTTCCGTCGGAGAGTCGGTCGAGGGTCTCGGCCATCTTCGCCACCATCGCTGGCGGGCGGTACGGCACTCCCAGGACCCGGCTGGCCACACGGACCCGCGACGTGGCGGCGGCGATCCACGACAGCATGGTCCATGTCTCGTACGTCGGGTTCGTCCCGCTGGGGTGGTCGGACGCAGAAACGAAGTCGAAGCCCAGCTCCTCGGCCCTTCTCGCGTCAGCCACGGGGTCGGCGTCGGGCGCCTCGGACGTCGAGACGCCCAAGCCGAACAGCAGTTCAGTCATGGCACTTTCCTCTCGTGTTCGCCGACTCCAGTTCCGGCTCCGGGTCCGCCCGCGGATCCGATGGGAGGATACGGCACGACGGTCAGTCTGGGGAGGAGGTAATGGACAAGGGGGCCGATGCTGACCGCGTACAGCACGGTCCCCACGCCGACGGTGCCGCCGAGCAGCCACCCGATGGCCAGCACCGACAGCTCGATCGAGGTGCGCACCACGCGGACGGAGTGACCCCGCGCGGCCAGCCCGGTCATCAGCCCGTCGCGGGGCCCGGGCCCCAGGCCGGCACCGATGTACAGGCCGGTGGCGACGCCGTTGGCGACGACCCCGGTGACCAGGAAGGCCGCCCGCAGCGCGAGGTGCCGGGGCTCCGGAAGCACGGCGAGCGCGCCGTCCACGGCCAGGCCGACCACGACGACGTTGCTGACCGTGCCGAAGCCGGGCCGTTGCCGCAGCGGGACCCACAGCACCAGGACCAGCACGCCGACCCCGATGACGACCCAGCCGAGCGGCACGCCCAGGCGTTCCGCGAGCCCTTGGTGGAACACGTCCCACGGGCCCAGGCCGAGCCGCGCGGAGACCATCAGGGCCAGGCTCACGCCGAACAGCACGAGCCCCAGGTAGAGGTTGAGCAGCCGCAGCGGAAGCCGGTCCGTACCGGTCAACGGCCCGGTACGCCTCGCGCGCGCGTGCGGTGTGCGCCGACCGACCAGCATGAGACCCACCCAACTAGTTGACGTGTCAACATGGACAATAAGCGAGAGTGGATGACGTGTCAACTAGACTGTCGGCATGCAGGATCCACGATGGCTGGGCGAGGCTGAGGCGCGGGCGTGGCGCGGGTACCGGCGAATGTGCCTACTGCTCGACGCGCAGGTCGCCCGCGACCTGGCGCGCGACTCGGGGCTGTCCGAGCCCGACTACGACGTGCTGTCCAACCTGTCCGAGAGCGAGGAGCACCGCTGGCGGCTGAGCGACCTTGCCGCGCGGATGCTCTGGTCGAAGAGCCGGCTCTCGCACCACATCACCCGCATGCAACAGCGGGGGCTGGTCGCGCGCGAGGAGTGTGTCTCAGACGGCCGTGGCGCCTTCGTCGTGCTCACCGACGGCGGGATGCGGGCGATCGAGGCCGCGGCCCCAGACCACGTCGAGTCCGTTCGCCGGCACCTCATCGACCTGCTGTCCGAGGAACAGATCGACGTGCTGGGCGACATCGCCGGCACGGTCGTCCGGCACCTCGCGAACATCGCCGACAACGGTAGGGAGGATCCAACCGACCCCGGGCGCTCTTCCATGGAAGAGTGAGCACAGTGTCCAGCTCACGTCACCCTCTCGCGCCTGGTGCAGCGCCCACACCCGCCGCTGTGGATGGGCAGCAACGGCGAGCGGTACGGCCTGCGCGTGGTCGCGAAACACGCGGACGTCTGGATGAACGGCCTGTTCCTGCGTACGGCCGCCGCCGACCCGGACGGGGAGGACGCGGACGAGTTGTCGCGCCTCTCCCGGGTGCTCGACCGGCACTGCGAGGACATCGGCAGGGACCCGACCGCGTGCGCGGACGGCGATCACGGCTGCATCGCGTTGCAGGTCGACTCGCGCGAGGCCGCCGGGGACGCGGCGGGGTGACCGAGGGCTACGGTGTGATCTGCACCGTTCTCATGATCAGCGGAAGCCTTCGCGCGGGTCGCCGGGCGGTCCTTCCCGACGGGCTCATCCACGACCCGGCGCTCCGCGAGCACGTCGTGGATGCTCTCTCGGCGCTGGCCGAACACCTCAGGACACGCGGCGACTGACGCTCGCGGGCCTCACCCCGACGCACCAAACCATCAGGTCGGGGCGTACGCCCGTCACGGGCCGAGCAGCCGCCGGAGGATGTCGAGCTGGCTCGCGGCCAGGGCCTCGCGTTCGTCCGGGGCGATTTCGTGCATGTGCCGCAGCGACCAGCTGTCCATGGACCGCAGGACGGCGAGGGTGAGGTCGACCTGAAGCGAGGAGGGCAGGTCGTCGCGCACGGCCCCGAACGCCCGGCCTGCCGCGAGCGCCTCCTCCAGCCAGGCGGTCATGGCGGCCACCGCCTGCCGGAGCGCGCGGCTTCGCTCCACCGGGGCGTCCGGCAGGTAGAAGAGCTTGCCGAAGTCGACGTACCACTCGCGCTGCTCGCTCACGGCCAGCAGGTCCCGGAACAGCGCCGCGATCCGGTCCCAGAAGTCCGGACCGGCCAGGTGCCTCGGATCCGGGATCGCGAGCTCACGCCCGAGCGCCTCCGCCGCTTCGTCCACAACCGTGTCGAACAACGCCGCCCGTGAGTCGAAGTAGTGGTAGAAGGAGCTCTTGCTCATCCGGCACGCGCTGATGATCTTGTTGAGTGACGCCCGCTCGTACCCCGCGCTGGCGAACTCCCGCGCGGCCGTCTCCAGCAGCATCTGGCGTCGCTCCGGAGCCAGCACCCCCACGGCGTTCGATGCCATGCTTCGGACCTTACCCGCAGTGGACCGGCTGGTCCATTTCGTGTTAGCGTGAGTTGTGGACCGGACGGTCCAATCGAGGGGAGAGACCATGTTGACACCCACCACCGTGGCGGACCAGCTCGCCGCCGCGCGCGACGACAGGCTGCGGGTGCTCGTCGTCGGGGCGGGGGTGGCCGGGCTGACGCTGGCCCAGCTGCTGCGGGCCCAGGGCCTGCATCCGGTGCTGATCGAGCGGTCGGCCCCGGACGCCGACGAGGGATACATGCTGGCGCTGATGCCGCTCGTCGACCCCGTGCTGCGATGGCTCGACGTCGAGCGGGAGTACGTCGCCCACAGCACGCCCACCCCCCGCTACCGGCTGCACGACAGGACCGGCCGCGCCGTCCGGGAGTACTCCCTGGGCGAGCTGCTGGCCGAGTTCGGCGACTACCGCGGGATCGAGCGCGGCGAGCTGCTCCAGGTGATCTCCTCCGGCGGCGCTCCGGTCACGTTCGGCTGCACCGTCGAGGCCATCGAACAGGAGGCGGGCACGGCGCGCGTCCGCTTGGCGGACGGCGCGAGCCATGTCCAGGCGGAGTTCGACGCCGTCGTCGCGGCGGACGGGCTGCACTCGACCACCCGGAGGCTGGTCCTGCGCCCCGACCAGATCGCCACATACGACACCGGCTGGGGCGGCTGGGTGGCCTGGATGGACCCGGACGCCGAGCTCGACCTGGGCGCGGAACTCTGGGGCGCCGGCTTCTTCGTGGGCACGTACCCGGTGAAGGACCGGATCGGGGTATTCGTCGGCGGCGCCAGGGCCGACACGGCCGCAGGTCCGGGGCGGTTCGTCGCCCGGGTCCGCGACGAGCTGCGGACCGTCGACGACCGTTTCGACCGCGCGCCGTCCGCCGTCGCCGCGAGCGACGACGCGTACTACTGGAGCCTCGTCGACTACCGCGCCGCCTCCTGGTCGGTGGGGCGGGTGGTGCTGCTCGGGGACGCCGCGGCCGGGTTCCTGCCGACGGCTGGTGTCGGGGCGGCGATGGCGATGGAGTCCGCCGGGGCGCTGGCGGAGCGGCTCGGTAGAGCGACTCCCGCCGCCGTGCCCCAGGCGCTCGCGGCGTACGAGCGCGCCCAGCGGCCCCGCGTCGAGTCCGCGCAGGGCAACTCCCGCGCGCTCGCCCGGCTGGTCTTCCACCGGAGCAGGGCGTTCGCCGTCGTGCGTGACGTGGCCGCGCGCTTCGTCACGCTGAAGGCGGCGCTCCGGCCGATCCGAAAGCTGCTCGAGCAGCAGCCTCCGCTCACCGCGCCACGGCACCTCATCCGTGAACGGTGACGTCCGGGGTCCCCCGATCGGAGAGAAGAGTTCGGGATGGTAGCCATGGTGGCGTCGTGGATCACTCCCAAGGCGACGAAGGGCATGGACAGCGCGATCGCGGGGCGCGGCCTCGTCGCCGTGGAGCCGATCAAGGAGGGTGAGGTGGTCGCGGTCAAGGGCGGCCACATCGTGACCACCGGGACCCTGCGGACGATGTCCGAGCAGCTACAGAACTCCGAGGTCCAGATCCCCGACAGCCTGCACCTCGCCGTGACGAAGGACGACGAGTACGAGCCCGCCATGCTGTTCCTCAACAACTCGTGCGAGCCCAACGTCGGGTTCGGCGGGAACATCGTGCTGGTCGCGATGCGCGACATCGAGCCCGGCGCGGAGCTGACGACCGACTACGCGATGTTCGACGACTACGCGGGCGCCATGGACTGCACGTGCGGCCGGCCGGGGTGCCGCGGACGCGTCGACGGGCGCGACTGGCAGCGGCCGGAGCTGCAGGATCGGTACCGCGGCTACTTCTCCTGGTACCTCGAGCAGAAGATCCGGCGGAGCGCCGCGTCGTGATCAGGTTGACGCCGCGGGCAGGTAGTACGGCACCGGGCTTCCGCGGCGAAACACGGCCCTCGATGTCCCGTGCCCGTTCGCGACGCCGGGGGCGGTTGCGAGCAGCTCCGGAACGTTCACCACCGCCTCGTAGAGGTTGCCGAAGAACCAGTGCGCGTAGCCGAGCCGGGCGATCGGGACGGCGAGCGGAACGGCCGTGAACCGAGAGCCGCTCGCCGGACGGCCGACGAGGTTCGTGAGGTGCTCGACGATCGGGATCCCGGCCGCCAGCAACCGATCCACACCCAGCCAAGGACGTCGGTTGGTACCATGCTGCTGTCATGAGGTAGAAAGGTAGCGGAATGAGCCTCAACATCAAGAACGAGGAAACCCACAGGCTCGCGCGAGAGCTCGCCCACCTCGCGGGCGAGAGCCAGACCGAAGCCGTCGCACGGGCTGTGACGGAGCGCATCGAACGGCTTCGCTCCGTAGGGCGGCCTGGCCTGGCCGACCGGCTGCTTGCTATCGGTCGAGATACCGCACCCCGACTCAAGGAGCCGTTCCGCTCCGCCGAGCACGGCGACCTCCTGTACGACGAGAACGGCCTGCCGCGGTGATCCTCGACAGCTCGGCGTTGATCGTCATCTTGCGTGACGAGCCCGAGGCCGCAGCCTTCGCGACCGCCATTGAGGCGGCCGACGAGCGGCGCATCTCAGCGGCGAACTTCCTCGAGGCCGCGGTGGTGATTGACGACAGCCGTGATCCAGTCGCCACGCGCCGGTTCGACCAGCTCATCAGCGAAGCGGAAGTCACGGTAGCTCCGGTGACCGAGGGCCAGGCCAGGATCGCGCGTGCCGCCTACGCCGACTTCGGTAAGGGAAGCGGCCATCCTGCAGGGCTCAACTTCGGTGACTGCTTTGCCTACGCACTGGCGAGGGACAAGAACGAACCGCTGCTGTTCAAAGGATCCGACTTCATCCACACCGACGTCGTCCCGGCCCTCCTTCAAGAGGAACCCGGGGAACCGGGCCAGCCCCGAGCACGGTCACGACGAGGCGCGTCAGGACAAGCGCTGAGGTCACCACCGGAGGGCGGAGGTGCCCGTCGGTCCCGGCGGTTCGAAGCCCACCGGTTCATCATGCCCCGCTGCCGCAGCCTCAGACCAGGCGCTGACGTCCATCACCCGACGCTAACCCGAACAAGCGGAGCGGAAGCAGTGACGCTGTAAGGGATCTGGGACGAGCGTCATGCTCGGGCGACGCCGAGGATGCGCGTCGCCACCGGGGAGATACGAGCGGCCGGCGGGAATGTGCGGCGCCGGTACGACTCGACGCGGTAGCCCGCCCGGGTGATCGCCGCGAGGGTTTCGCGGTTGGGGTGGCAGCCGCGCCTGACCGCGCTCCTCGTCCTTGGCCGCGACACGGTCGAAAGAAACGCGCGAACAGGGCGCTCCCTCTTCCCTCTCCTGCCGAGCGCCGGTCGGTGACGTGCCGACGCCCTGACCAGGCTATGGCCGGCGGCCGACGAACACCTCGCGCGGCGTCCGGTCCTCGGCGGTCTGCTCGGTGACCGCGTACGGCTCGAAGCCGGGCTCGTCGAGCAGCCGAAGCCACACCTCGCGGCCGAACAGGCCCGTGCGGTGCGTCTCGTGCACCACCCGTACCTCGCCGTCGGCGTCGCGGAGCAGGAACGCGTACGCGGTGAGGATCCACGTGTCGGCGGGGTCCGGGTCCCACGTCCACGCCAGGTAGCGCGCGCCGCGGCCGTCGGCGTCGTCGCTGCCGCCATGGTCGGTCGACGGCGCGAACTTCTCCGCGGTGTAGTCGGGGACGAATACCGCGACCCCGCCGGGGCGGCAGTGCGCGTACGCGGTCTGCACGGTCTGCCGGAGGTCGCCCTCGGTGGTCATGTAGTCCACGGCGTCGTGGACGAACACCGCGTCGAACACGTGGCCGAGCCGCACGGCGCGCATGTCGCCCTCGAGGTGTTCGCACTCTGGGTTGAGGCGTCGCGACACCGCCAGCATGTCGCGGGAGATGTCGACGAGTGTCATGGCGAACCGCCCCTTGAGGTGGGCGGCGTTGTGCCCGCCCCCGCTGCCAAGCTCGAGGACCTCTCGGACCGGGATCGAGACCGACGCGAGCAGGTCCGCCGCGAGGGCTGCCTCTCCGGCGTACTCCTCGGGCGGCGAGATCACCGGCCACCACGCCGCCAGGTCCCCGTACAGGCGCTGGTCGCTCATCGGCCCGTGCCGATCATCCGGGCGGCTCGGGGGTGACGAGCCCGTTCTGGTACGCGGCGACGACGAGCTGCGCCCGGTCGCGCGCGCGGAGCTTGACCATGGCGCGGCTGACGTGCGTACGCGCCGTTGCCGGGCTGAGCGTCAGCTCGGCGGCGATCTCGTCGTTGGACAGCCCCTTGCCGACGAGGGCGAGTACCTCCCGCTCCCGCCCGGTGAGGACCGACAGGCGATCCTCCGCGGCCTGGTAGCCCCTGCGGGCGGCGGTGAACTGCCCGATCAGCCGCCGGGTGATCCGTGGAGCGAGCAGCGCCTCGCCGGCCGCGACGACCCGGATGGCATGGAGCAGCTCGGCCGGGCCGCTGTCCTTGAGCAGGAAGCCGCTGGCCCCGGCCTCCAGCGATTCGAAGACGTACGCGTCGGTGTCGTACGTGGTGAGGATCAGTACCCGTACGCGTTCGAGACCGTGGGTGGCGGCGATCTCCTTGGTCGCCTCGATTCCGTCGAGCCGGGGCATGCGGATGTCCATGAGCACCACGTCGGGGCGGGTGGCACGGGCCAGCGCCACCGTTTCGGCGCCGTCCGCGGTCTCGCCCACCACCTCGACGTCGTCCTCGACGTCGAGCAGCACCTTGAAGCCCGTACGCACGAGCTCCTGGTCGTCGGCGAGCAGCACCTTGATCGGCCGTGACTCATTCGGTCCGGTCATCGCCGCACTACCTCGTCCGGCTCCAAGGGCAGCCGGGCCAGCACCTGGAAGCCGCCGCCGGGCCGCGGGCCCGCGGTCAGCTCCCCGCCGAGCAGCGCGGACCGCTCCCGCATCCCGACGATCCCGTTGCCGCCGCCGGCCCCGTCCGCGCTCGGGCCGCGGCCGTCGTCGGCGACCCGGATCTCAAGGTCGTCGGGGCCGTGTTCGATGGAGATCGTGACGCGGGCCTGGCCCGCGTGGCGGATCACGTTGGTGATCGACTCTTGCAGGATGCGGTACGCGGCGTGGTCCACGGCGCTCGGCAGCTCTCGCGGCGGTGAGGACGCCTCGACCCGTACGTCGATCCCCGCCTCCCGGGCCATCTCGGTGAGCCGCTCGATCTCCCCGAGACCGGGTGGCGGCCCGCGCCGGTCGTCCTCGTTGTCCCTGAGCACCCCGAGGGTGCCGCGCAGCTCGTGCAGTGCCCGCGCGCTGGTCCGTTCGATCGTGGCCAGGCCCTCGCGCACCTGCTGGGGCCGCTTCTCGAGGACGTGTGCGGTGACCCCGGCCTGGACGTTGATCACGGCGATCGCGTGGGCGACCGTGTCGTGGATCTCCTGTGCGATCCGCAGCCGCTCCGCGTCCACCCGCCGCCGTGCCTCCTCCTCCTTGGTCCGCTCGGCCCGTGCGGCCCGGTCCTGTGCCTCCGCGGCGATGACCCGCCTGGTGCGCACCGACTCGCCGAGCGCGGCGGCCATGACGACCCCACCCATGCGGAAGAAGACCCAGCCGGCATTGATCAGAGGCCGCAGGTCCGCGGTCAGCAGCCATGCCACCGCAAGGCAGCCCATGCCGACGACGATGATCTTCAGCGAGCGGTGCCCGTCGCCGTGGACGGCCAGGGTGTACACGGCGACGAACAGTGCGATCCAGCCCGGCCCGTCCGGGTACTGAGCTGCGTAGTAGGCGACGCTGATCGCCGCCGTGATGACGAAGACGCCGATCGGCCACCGCCGGCGTACCAGCAGGGCCAGGCCGCTCAGGGCAAGCAGCACGTAGCCGAGGTAGGCCGGCTCCGCTAGCGGCCGGACGACCGCCTCATTCCCGGCGACGAGGATGGTGCCGCGCACCTGGAAGAGCGCGACGAAGACCGCTAGCGCGGCGTCCAGCGCCAACGCCGGGACGCGCGGCCGCGCGCCGATCGTGGCCATGCCGTGAGGGTAACCGCCAGCCGCGGCGATGGGATCCCCCTGCCCGCGCAACCGGCTACGACCAGCCGCGTAGACGGCCGCCGCCACGCTTACGTCGAGAAGCGGCCCCGCGGACACGGAGCCCTCATGCCCGGACGTAGCCGACCTCGACGAAGACGGGCCGAGAAACGTACCAGGTGCCGCCCCTCAACCGACGCTGCACGGGCGGGCTGAGACGCACCCTCGAGGAACGCAGCCAGAGATATCGGCCGCGCTGAACGGCCGGTCGCGGCACAGCGGCCTGACACAGAAAGGGACGAACATGACAGAACCACTGCAGGCGCGGGCACCCGACCCGCCTATTTCCACCCCAACGGCGCGACGACGGCCCTCGTCGCCCCGGCTGCTGCTCACGGTGCACATCGTCGCGACCGTCAGCCTGGTCGGCACGGACCTCGTCCTGCTCGCCCTCGGAATCTCCGGCGTGCGCGGGGCGGACCCGCGGCTCGTCTACCCAGCCGCCTCCTTGGTGGAGTCGTGGCTGGTCGTCCCGCTCGTCATTGTCGCGCTCGGCACCGGCGTGGCGCAGGCCGTCCTGAGGGGATGGGGCCTGGTGAGGTACTGGTGGGTGGCCATCAAGCTGGCGACGACGGTGCTGTTCACGGGTCTCGTGCTGTTCGTGCTCGTACCCCGGTTGGCCGCGTCCGCCGACGCCGCGAGCGCGGCGGCGACGTTCACCGCGGCCGAGCGCCTGCCGCTTGCGGTCGTGCCCGCACTGGCCGTCGCGGTGCTGATCCTCAACGTCGCCCTCGGGGTCTACAAGCCGGGCCGGCGGCTGCGGTCCGTACGAATGGACGGGATGCGCCAAGGAGGACGCCGATGAACGCGCACGCGGATTCCGCCATCGAGGCCTCGGGTCTTGTCAAGACGTTCGGCGGGACGGCCGCGGTGGACGGCGTCGACCTGGCCGTCCCGGCCGGCTCCGTCTACGGCCTGCTGGGGCCGAACGGCGCCGGCAAGACCACGACCATTCGGATGCTCGCCACCCTCCTGCGCCCGGATTCCGGCACGGCGCGGGTGTTCGGGCACGACGTCGTCCGCGACGCCGAGGCCGTACGCGCCCGCGTCAGCCTCACGGGCCAGTTCGCCTCGGTCGACGAGGACCTCACCGGACGGGAGAACCTCGTCCTGCTGGCCCGGCTGCTCGGCTACCCGCGGACTCGGGCCAAGGCCCGCGCGGGCGAGCTGCTGGACGCGTTCGACCTTGCCGAGGCGGGCAGGCGCCTGGTGCGAACCTACTCGGGGGGCATGCGGCGCCGACTCGACATCGCCGCCAGCATCGTCGTCACCCCCGAGCTGATCTTCCTCGACGAGCCGACGACCGGACTCGACCCGCACAGCCGCAACCAGGTCTGGGACATCGTCCGGACCCTCGTCGCCCACGGGACGACGGTGCTGCTCACCACCCAGTACCTCGACGAGGCCGACCAGCTCGCCGACCGGATCGCGGTCATCGACCACGGCAAGGTCATCGCCGAGGGCACCAGCGGCGACCTCAAGGCCTCGGTCGGGGCCGGCGCTCTGCGCGTACGACTGCGCGACCCCGACCAGCGACCCGATGCCGGGCGGATGCTTTCGCGGGTACTTGGGGTGCCGGTGCACCTCGAGTCCGACCCGGCGACGCTGTCGGCACAGGTCGGCGACCCCGAAGGGGTCCCGCCCGCGCTCGCGACGCTGTCCGGCGCCGGGATCGCGGTCACGGGGTTCGCGCTCGGCCAGCCCAGCCTCGACGAGGTCTTCCTCGCCCTGACCGGCCGCCCGGCCGCGAGCCCCGCTACCACTGAGGAGGATGCCGCATGACTGCTACACCGATCACGCCACCCGGGGCCATCGCCGACGGGACCGTACGCGCGGCACTGGATCACCGCACGCGCCCGCCAGGCGCCAGCGCGTGGTCCGCGTCGCTCACGTTCGGCTGGCGGGCGCTGCTGAAGATCAAGCACGTCCCGGAGCAGTTGGGTGACGTCGTCGGCATCCCCGTCGTCTTCACGCTGATGTTCACCTACCTGTTCGGCGGCGCCCTGGCGGGCTCGACCGGCGAGTATCTCCAGTTCCTGCTGCCGGGCACCCTGGCGATGGCCGTCGTGCTCGTCACCATGTACGCGGGGGTCACGATGAACACCGACATCACCAAGGGGGTCTTCGACCGCTTCAGATCACTGCCGATCTGGCGACCCGCCCCCGTCATGGGCGCCCTGCTCGGCGACATCGGGCGCTACCTGATCGCGTCAGCGCTGGTCGTCGGCCTGGGCCTGGCGCTGGGCTTCCGACCGGCCGGCGGAACGCTCGGCGTGTTGGCGGCGGTGGGGCTGGTCGTGGCGTTCGCGTTCGGCCTGTCGTGGGCCTGGACCGCGCTCGGGCTCGTCGCGCGCACGCCGAGCGCGGTCATGAACGTCGGGATGCTCGTGCTGTTCCCCGTGACCCTCGCCAGCAATGTCTTTGTCGACCCGCGGACCATGCCCGGCTGGCTGCAGGCATTCATCAAGGTCAACCCCGTCAGCCACGTGGTGACCGCCGTCCGTGGCCTGATGGAGGGTACGGCGACGACCGGGCAGATCGGCTGGGTTTTGCTGGCTTCCGCCGTGCTCACCGCGATCTTCGCGCCGCTCACCACCTACCTGTACCGCACCAAACGGTGAGCGGATCCCGCTGGCCATCTCGACATCTCGAGCAATATTGATCACGTCCCCCTCCCAAGTTGTCGGTTCCGGACCAGGAATGTCCGCTTCGAACGACATATGGAGGGGGGACGTGATCGACTTTGGCGGTCGATGGCCGCGAAATCAGCCAGGCGATTGGCCGACTTGGGCGGACGCTGTGGACCTGGGCCTCCGGCGGAGAACCAGGGTCACCACCGCGACCGTCGCCGCCGACATCACAGCGGCAGCCGCGAAGGCCGCGTCCGCGCCCGCGACGAACAGGTGCGTGGCCTGCTCGGCCTGACTCGCCCCGGCCGCGGACTGTTCGGCGGCATGGCGGCTAGCGGTCCCGAACACGGTGACCAGCAGCGCCAGCCCCAGTGAGCCGCCGACCTGTTGGGCCACGTTGACCAGGCCGGACGCCGCCCCCGCCTGATCGGGCCTGACGCCGTGCAGCCCGGCTGAGGTGAGCGGGACGATGGCCGTCCCGTTGCCGAGACCCAGGAGGACGAGCGGACCAAGCAGGCTCAGGTAGCCGCTGCCGGCCGAGAGCTGGGACAGCCACAGCAGACCGACGGCGGACGTCGCCGCTCCGGCCATCATGACCCGCCGGTCACCGAAACGCTCCACCAGGATCCGCGCGCTGGCCTGCGAGCCGCTGAACAGCGCGACCGTCACCGGGAGGAAGGCCAGTCCGGTCGTGATCGGACTGTAGCCCAGGACGTCCTGGAGGAACTGCGTCAGGAAGAAGAACATCCCCATCATGCCGGCGAACATGAGCAGCCGGGCGACGTACGCGCCGCTGCGGGTACGGTCGGCGAACAACCCGAGCGGGACGATGGGCGCGGCGGCGGTGCGCTCGACGATGACGAAGGTGGTGAGGAGAGCCGCCCCTCCGGCGAAGGCGGCGAGGCTCGTCGGCGCGGTCCATCCCGCCGTCGCCGCGTGCACGAGGCCGTAGACGAGCGCGGTCATGCCCAGCGTCGACGTGACCGCGCCGGCGATGTCGAACCTGCCCGGCTGCCGGGGCGTCCCGGTCACGACGGCGGCCCCGGCCAGCAGCAGGACGGCGCCGATCGGGACGTTGACGAACATCACCCAGCGCCACGACAGCCACTCGGTGAGCATCCCTCCCGCCAGCAGGCCGATGGCGGCACCACCGACGGAGACCGCGGCGTACAGGCCGAGCGCCCGGGTGCGCTCGCGGCCCTCGGCGAACATCGACATCAGCAGGGCCAACGCCGCGGGGGCCGCGAAGGCGGCGCCCGCGCCTTGCACGGCACGGGCCGCGACCAGCCAGCCCGCGGACATCGCGAGACCACCGAGACCCGAGGCGACGGTGAAGACCGCGAGGCCGACGAGGTACGTACGACGACGGCCCATGAGGTCGCCGGAGCGGGCACCCAAGAGGAGGAGCCCGCCGAACGTCAGGGTGTAGGCGTTCAGCACCCACGACAGCCCCGCGGACGAGAAGCCCAGCGCGGCCTGCATGTGTGGGAGCGCCACGTTGACGATGCTCATGTCGAGCACGACCATGAGCTGGGTCACGAGGACCACGGACAGGACAAGGGTCGGACGAGCGCGCCGTGGAGACTTCCGGTCTCCAGCCGCGGGCACTCGTTCGAGCGTGGAAGTATGATCGGACACGGAGGCAAGATCCTTCGGGTAGGGTAAGGTTAGAAATGGAAGGTGCCTCCGGTTACTATACGGAGGATGCCTCCGCTTAGCAAGTCGGTCCGGAGGTGAAATCGTGTCGTCGACCCGGTCGGCCGCACCAGCGCCGGGCACCGAGCGCCACATGCGGTCCGATGCCCGGCGCAACTACGTCGCGTTGATCACCACCGCACGCGCGGCGCTCGCCGAGCACGGGGTCGAGGCGTCGCTGGAGGACATCGCCCGAAGGGCGGGGGTCGGCATCGGGACGCTGTACCGCCATTTCCCCAGCCGCCTCGACCTCCTCGAGGCGGTCTACCGCAACGACGTCGAGACCTTGGCGCGCGGCGCCGAGACGCTCTCCGAGTCCGAGACGGAGTGGGACGCGCTGGAGCAGTGGCTCGCGCTCTTCATCGAGTACGCGGCGACGAAGCGCGTGCTGTTCCACGAGCTGTTCGACGCGATCGGGAAGGACTCCGAGCTCTTCACCCACTCGCGCCAGGTGGTCGATGTCTCGGTGAGCAAGCTGCTGACCCGGGCACAGGAAGCCGGCGTCGCGCGCCGCGACGTACAACCATCCGACCTGCTTCGGCTGGTAGGCGGCTGCACGATGATGCCCCACCTCGAGCGGGACCAGCAGGAACGGATGCTGCGGGTCGTCCTCGCCGGCCTGCGCCTCTAGTACCGCGGTCAAGGACCGCGTTTGGTGGACCCTTGGCGTCGGCCGACTGAGCTCTGAAGTCAGTGCTTGCGAATCACCCGTTCCGGCTCACCTGGCCTCCAGACCGTGATGTCCAGACGACCGCCGCTGACCTCGACCGCCGATGCACCGGTCAAGTCCACGGCATAGAGGTGGTCGAACTCCTGGCCTCGCAGGTCGAACCCGGTCTCTTCGAACAGCGCCGTGGCGAACCGTTGATGCAGTGCCTTGTCCCGGACGTCGTGGACCACGCCCCACAGCTTCGCGTCGCCCTCCTTCACCTCGGTATCGACGGTCGCGGTGTGCAGGCAGAACCGCGGGTCACGACCCAGGTCCTTGAACTTCGTGGTGCCAGGCATGCCGCCGAGCCACAACTGGTCTTCGAAGATCCTCGGCTCCATCGGGCTGATGCGCGGGAAGCCGTCCGAGCGGAGCGTGGCGAGCAGGCACAGGTTGTGAGCGGCAGCATGGCGGCGGCTAAAGACGGCGGCGATCCGCGGCGCGCCCTCGGCGAACTCTTTCCACGTGGTCATGGCGTCGATGATGACACCGACCACCGACAGTTGGCCGGCCCGGCGCGTCAGATCAACAGGAGCACGGCGTACGCGGCGAGCCAGTGTTCCACCATGTAGTCGCTGCCCCTCGCCTGGTCCAGGGACGCGTCGACATGCCGCCGGGCGGCCTCCCGCATGACCGGGACTCGTGGATCGTCGTCTGGCAACGTGTCGGCCAGTCGCCGCCAGCACCAGGCACGGCTCAGGTTCAGCCCGTGCAGGTGCGCGATGTGCCCGTCGCTGGTATCGCTCACGTCGACCGGCTCCACCAATGCCGCTGGTCTCTCACCCGCGAGGCCGGGCAGGAAACGAGCGAGCCAAACACCGAAGTCCTGGGGCGGGAGCAGCCGGGCCATGAGCTCGGCCTCGGTGAGCGCGGGTGACAGGAAGTCCGACCCCGACGGCTCGTACTCGCCCGGGTAGCCGGCGTCGTCGGCGAACCACCGGCGCGCGGCGTCGCCGATCGCCGCCGCCAACTCCGGCGCGAACGACCGAGCGTAGTCAAGAGCGCGGGACAGGCCGAACGCGGAGTTGGCATGCACCCCATGGCGCACCGGGTGCGCCGCCTTCGGCAACCACTCCGCGAACCGCGCGGTCACCGCGTCGGCGAGCGGGCGCGTCGCCGCGGCCCAGCCCCTCCCGTCCGGGTCGTCCCAGCGGGCGAGCTCGTAGGCCAGGGACAGCGCCCACCCCCACCCGTATGGCCGCTCCCAGGTGGGCCGCTCGGCGACGTACGCCGCCTCGGTGCGCAGCGCCTCGGGCGTGAGGTGCGCACCGAGGGCCGCACGAACCTCCGCCTCGGGGATCGCGTCCGGCGCCGCACGCAGCAACCGGACCAACATCCAGTGCATCTCGACACAGGAGTGCCAGTCGTACGAGCCGTAGAACGCGGGGTGGACCTGGCGGGGACGGGGGCGGTCGTCCGGCCCGTCCATTCGGTGGCGCAGATCGTTGGGGTACTCGCGACGAATGTTCGCCAGTCCGACCGACGCCCACGTGGCGGCCCTGCTCGAGATCACGCGGCGCATCGGGCCAGCCTAGTGTCGGCGAGCCCTCAGTCGAGCGAGGCGAGACCGTTACGGTAGGCGTACGTAACGGCCTGCGCGCGATTACGCGCACCGATCTTAGCGAACAGGTTGTTGACGTGGGTCTTCACGGTGGCCTCGGAGACGTACAACGCCGCGGCGATCTCGGCGTTCGACCTGCCGGCCGCGATGTGGGCGAGCACCTCGGCCTCGCGCCCGGTGAGCCCGTCGGGGAGCTGCTCTCGCGGCCGCCCGCGGGAGGACCTGCAGGACCTGTCGGAACCGGCGGCCAGTGACTCGAGGAGCCGGTGCTGCACGCCCGGGTCGAGCAGGGCCTCGCCGGCGTGCACGGTCTCGATCGCGCGGGCGATCTCCTCGGCGCTGGCGTCCTTGGTCAGGTACCCCCGGGCCCCTGCCCGCAAGGCGGCGAACACCGACTCGTCGTCGGCGTAGGTCGTCAGGACCACGACCCGCGTACGCGGGTACTCCCCATGGATCCTGCGCGTGGCCTCGACCCCGTCGACGCGCGGCATCCGCACGTCCATCAGCACGATGTCGGGGTCCCGCTCGGCCACGAGAGCCACGGCCGCCTCGCCGTCCGCCGCCGCACCGACGACCTCCACGTTCGGCAACAGGTCGACAAGCATGACGAGCCCGTCCCTGACGATCGTCTGGTCGTCTGCGACGACCACGCGTACTGGCCGGTCGCCGGTCATGTCGGGATCCGGAGCCGTACCAGGAATCCGCCGTCTGCACGTCCCGCGTCGAGGCTCCCGCCGAGCAGCTCGGCCCGCTCGCGGATACCGGCGAGCCCGTAGCCGGTGCCGGCCGTCGCCATCGGGCCCTGTCCCGCGCCGTCGCCGGTATCCGTCACCTCGAGCTCGCAGTACCCGTCGCCGTACCGCAGCACCATCGACGCCCGCGCCCCCGTGGCATGTTTGCGGACGTTCGTCAGCGCCTCTTGGCCGGTCCGGAGAACCGCCAGGCCGACCTCGGGGGCGAGGTCGCGGCGCTCTCCGTCGACAACGAACGGCACGTCGCTCTCGCGGGCCAGCTGGCCGAGCAGCTCAGGCGCGGGCAAGGCGTCGCCGCGAAGGGCGTGGACCGCGCGGCGCGTCTCCTCCATCCCCTCCCTGGTCAGCCGCTGCGCCTGCTCGACCCGCTCACGCACCAGGTCGGCGTCCGCCCCCTGGGACAGCAGCAGCCGCGCACCCTCGAGCTGCACGGACTGCGCCGACAGTGTGTGCGCGAGAATGTCGTGGATCTCCCGGGCAATCCTGCCGCGCTCGTCCAGCACGGCCGTACGCGCCTGGGCCACGGCGGTCTGCTCCCTCGCCTCCCGCTCACGTCGCCGCACCGACCTGCTCGACCTGAGCACGAGCGCGAGGGCGAGCGAGCCAAGGTACGCGCACACCACCCACGCCAGCGACCGCGCCGTCGCATGGTGGGCGACGGAGACCCACAGCGTGCCGGCCAGGCCCAACGCGCACAGTCCGCCCGCGTGCCACAGCCGCTCGCGGGCCGTGGCCACCCAGACCGCCGCGTACGCGAACCCGATCCCGGGACTCTTCGGGACGAAGGCGTGGACGGCGAGGCCGATCGCCGACATGAGCACGAGGGCGAGAACGGCGTAACGGGAAGCGAGCCATCGCAGGCCGAGATACCCGAGCGTCGCGACCAGCAGCAGCACAAGGCCGACGCCGACCACGAGGCCCGACCCGTGCAGCCCGGGACGCGGCCGCCCGGTGCCCATGACGAGGACGACGACCACCGCGACGGCCAGCGCGTACGTCAGCCGCGCCCACTGACGGGGCGGATGGTCCAGCAGGTGGTCGAGGCTCATCGGTTCCTCGTCATCGTGCGGTGCGCTCTGGCTACGCCATGACTGTAGGACGGGCACCCGGTCCCGCGCGCTCCGCCCGGAGCGCCACGATGATGTTCTGCACGATGAGCGTGACGCCGACCGTGAGCAGGATCGCCCCCATCGGTTCCCGGATGTGCAGCAGGTATCCACCGCCGAACACGAGCAGCACGCGGGCCGCCGCCGATGCCGCCCACGCGACGGCGGTCATCCGCGTCCCCTTACGCCACAGGACTCCGGCGCCGTCCCGCCACGTCCTCATCGTCATGCCGCGCCAAACCCCGAGCGCGGCCGCGAGCGCGATCCCGCCGAGCAGGAGGACGAGCCCTGCCCACACATGCCGGTGGTCGACGAGGCCCGTCGGATGCTCGGCGAGAAACGCGGTGTACAGGCCGTACCCGACCATCACCAGCGGCAGGACGGTGGCCCGGCCCCCGACCCGCCGAGCGGTCATCTGGCGGCCGACGACGACCACTACCGCGGCGATCACCAGCAACCCGTCGAGCAGACTGTCTGCGCCCACGTCGAAACCTCCACTGCGCGGTTCACCAACGCGCAGCACGTTACGGAGATCCGGCCGGCGAACGGATCGGCGCTCGGATGGAGTTCACGATCTCCACCCGAGGGTGGAGGGTCTCCCGGCCGGTCAGACGAGGCTGTACTCGCCGCGCGCGACGACGACGGCGGAGCCGCCGACCGACACGCGCTCGACGTGTTCCGGCGAGCCGTCGACCTGGGCGTAGAGGAGCGACGGGCGCCCGATCTCGTCGCCCTGACGGATCTGGATCTCGTCACCGAAGCCGATCCGCCCGTGCCGCGCGAGGTGGATGGCCAGCGGGCCCGCGGCCGAGCCGGTCGCCGGATCCTCAGGGACCCCGAGAGCGGGCCCGAACATCCGCGTCCTCCACGACCGCCCTCCGCCAGCGAAGCAGTTCGCCCCGATCGCGCCCAGCTCGGTGAGCGCGCCGAGATCCGGTCTCAGGGCCGTAACCGCCTCTTCGCCGTCCAGCTCGACGTAGACGTGCAGCGGTCCGTTGCGGTAGCCCTCGACGGGCAGGCCGGCCCGGGCGACGCCGAGCGCTTCCAGCAAGGCGTCCGCCCGCTCGTACGGCGCCCAGCCCGGGATCGGCTGGCGCATCCGACCGAACACGATCCGCGTGCCGTCGCGCTCCAGCTCGGTTGGCACAACGCCGGCGCCGGTCTCCAGCCGCACCGTCGTCGTCCCGAGCATCTCGCCGACCACGAAGGCGGTGCCGAGGACCGGGTGACCCGCGAACGGCAGCTCCGCGATCGGGGTGAAGATCCGGACGCGTACGTCGCCGTCCCGCTCGGCTGGGAGCACGAACACGGTCTCGGAGAGGTTCAGCTCGCGGGCCGTCCGCTGCATCCGGTCGGCGGCGAGCCCGCGGGCGTCCGTGAAGACCGCGAGCTGGTTGCCCGCGAGCGGCACGTCGGTGAACACGTCGGCGACGACGTACTGGTAGACGTCGCCAGCGCCGCCGGGGCTCGCGTCGGTCGACATGGTGTGCACGCTACCCGTACCTCAGTGCTTGCCGGTCGCGCTCGCCACACCGCGGCTCGCCGCTCATTGCTTGCCGGTCGCGCTCGCCACACCGCGGCTCGCCGCTCATTGCTTGCCGGTCGCGCTCGCCACACCGCGGCTCGCCGCTCAGTGCTTGCCGGTCGCGCTCGCCACACCGCGGCTCGCCGCTCAGTCGCCGGCCAGGTCGTCGGTCGCGTCGCGTCCGGCGTCGGTCGTGCGGCGGAGGAAGTCGGCGAGGAGCTCGAGCTCGGCCTCGTCGTAACCGGCGCAGATCTCGTCCATCGAGGTGTTCATCCCGGAGTAGAGGCGGAACAGCTCCGCGTTGCGGGTGCGCAGCGCCCGTACGACCACGGCGCGGCGGTCGGCCGTGTCGCGCTCGCGAGCCACCCACCCCCCGCGCTCGAGCCGGTCGAGGATACCGGTCATCGTCGCGGGATGCAGCCCGGCACGGCGGGCCAGCGCGCTCGGGCCGAGCGGGCCGTGCCGCGCGATGAGGTCGTAGCAGTCGAGGTCGACGTCCTTGAGCTCGACACGCGCGCCGACATGGTGGTTGAGCAACGCGAGCTGGATGCGCAGGTCGCGCAACGACTGCTTGATCGCCGCAGTCAGCCGACGCCGGCGCCGAGCCGTCTCTCGGGTAGTTGGTTTGGAGTTCATATGATATGTTGATCGTGTTATACGGTCCTCAGATAGAAGGGTACCTCTCGACGAGGTGGCCCCGCAGAGAAAGGACCCAGCAATGCCTCGAACACACCTCTCTCCGCGCCTCGGAACCGGCGCCGCACGTCGGTTCAGGCCGGGCGACGTCGTCCCTGCACGCGAGCTGACCACGATCCGGTCCGAGCGGATCGTCGTGCCCGCCCCGGACGCGCTGACCCACGTGCAGTTCCGGCGGTTCGCCTCGTGTCCGATCTGCAATGTGCACGTGCGGTCGGTGGCCCGCCGGCACGACGAGATCGCCGCCGCTGGGATCCGCGAGGTCGTGGTGTTCCACTCCACGGCCGACGCCATGCTGCCGCACCAGGGCGGGCTCCCCTTCGCCGCGGTCGCCGACCCGAACAGGGAGCTGTACGCCGAGTTCGGCGTGGAGTTCTCCTACCGGTCGGTGCTGCACCCGCGGGCCTGGACCGCCCCACTGAAGCCGTACGCGTGGTCGGTGGCGATGCGCGAGCGGCGCGCTCCGGGAGGTAAGTGGTTCTCGATCCGCGGGGACAGCATGCTCGGACTGCCCGCGAACTTCCTTATCGGCGTCGACGGGAGGGTGCTGGCCGCCAAGTACGGCAGGCACGCGAACGACCAGTGGTCGGTGGACGAGCTGCTGCACCTGGCCCGGACGCCGCGGGCGGGGGGTTCGTACACGCCGTCACGATCACCCACCCACCGATGAACTCAGGAAACCGACGTTGCCGTGCTGACCGCCTACGTCGTTGTCACCCTCCTGGCCGTCGCCGCCAACGCCTTCTCCGGCATCGCCGCCCTAGTACTACAGCGCTAGATCTTCTTTCTCTGCGCTGTTGCCGCAGGTGAGGGCGTTGCGGCTCGTCCGGCGGCGGGTGTCCGAGCGGCAGGTAGTGGCGTGGTGTGGCTCGGCGGG
>JBOHCT010000055.1:0-21027 GCA_050699055.1 Streptosporangiaceae bacterium
GAGTACGTGATCGCGCCCACCAGAAGCGAGACAGCAACGGCGGCGTAGGCGAGCAGGTCGGCGAGGCGCTCCGAGCCGCGGCCGCGGCGCCGCATGACAACAGCGGCGACGACTGCGACAAGGACCACCGCGACGAGAGCCCGTCCAACCACGACGCGACCCTAGCCGACACGCCGACGGAGGGCCCGGCTCTCCGCGGTCGTGAGCTTCCTCGCTGCCCCGCGCGACGTCTGGGTCCCGCGCATCCTACGACCGGTGTCGGACGTCATCCGTGCAGGCAGGTAGGCCCGAGAAGCTGCTTGAGGTCGCCCATGAGCGCGGGGGACGCCGCCACGCGCAGCCGATCGTCGAGGCGGACGACGGTACGGCGGGCGCCGTTGTGCAGCTCGAGTCGCACCTCGGTGCCGCCGGGATGGGTGGCCAGGACCTCCTTCAGCCGCTCCACGACGGGAGGAACGCAGCGCGTCACAGGCATGGCGACGACGAGGGGGCCGTCGGCGGCACGCGACAGGTCGGGCTGCATCACCTCCGAGGCGATGACTCTCGGGAAGTCCTCGCGCTTGTCCAGCCGTCCTTTGACCAGCACGATCATGTCCTCCGCGAGCAGGGTCGCGCACAGTTGGTACGCCGAGGGGAAGACCATGACGTCGACCGCGCCCTCCAGGTCCTCCAGCGTGACGATCGCCCATGCGTCGCCGCGCTTGGTGACCTTACGCTGCAGGCCGGAGATGATTCCGCCGACCGTGACGACGGCGCCATCGGGCCGCTCACCGTCGCCCAGCTCGGCGACCGAACAGTCGGTGCTGCGCGCGAGGATGTGCTCGACGCCGAGCAGCGGGTGGTCGGAGACATAGAGCCCGAGCATCTCGCGCTCGAAGGCGAGCAGGTCCGACTTGTCCCACTCGACGTCGGGCACCGGCGGGGCGGCGGCGACCGCAACGGTCTCCCCAGCGCTGCCGAACAGGTCGAACTGCCCGACGGCCTCCGCCCGCTTGGTCGACATGGCCCGGTCGATGCCCTCCGCGTGGACCGTGAGCAGGCCCTTGCGCGGATGGCCGAGCGAGTCGAAGGCCCCGGCCTTGATCAGCGACTCGATTGTCTTCTTGTTGCAGACCACCGGCTCGACCTTGGCGAGGAAGTCGGAGAAGTCCGCGAACCGCCCCTCCTCCTTGCGCGTGCGGATGACCGAGTCGACGACGTTGTGACCGACGTTGCGGACCGCGGCCAGACCGAACCGGATGTCGCTGCCCCGCGGGGTGAAGTCGGCGTCGGACTCGTTGACGTCCGGCGGAAGGACCGAGATCCCCATGCGGCGGCACTCGGACAGGTACAGCGCGCTCTTATCCTTGTCGTCGCGGACCGAGGTGAGCAGCGCTGCCATGTACTCGGCCGGGTAGTTGGCCTTGAGGTACGCGGTCCAGTAGGACACCATACCGTAGCCGGCCGTGTGGGACTTGTTGAAAGCATAACCCGAGAAGGGGACGAGAATGTCCCACAAAGTCTGGATGGCGTCGTCTGAGTAACCGCGCTCTCGCATCCCGTCACGGAATGGCACAAACTCCTTCTCGAGGACCTCCTTCTTCTTCTTGCCCATCGCTCGGCGTAGCAGGTCGGCCTGTCCCAGGCTGTAGCCGGCGACCTTCTGCGCGATCGCCATGACCTGCTCCTGGTAGACGATCAACCCGTAGGTCTCGTCCAGGATGTCGGCCAACGGCTCGGCAAGCTCCGAATGGATCGGTACGACCGGTTTCCGCCCATTCTTACGGTCCGCGTAGTCGACGTGCGCGTTTGCCGCCATCGGTCCTGGACGATACAGAGCGAGGACAGCAGCGATGTCTTCGAAGCAGGTCGGCGCCATTGCGCGTAGTAGCGACCGCATCGGTCCGCCGTCGAGCTGGAACACGCCGAGCGTGTCGCCGCGGCCGAGCAGCTCGTAGGCGCTGCGGTCGTCGAGAGCGACCTCCTCGAGGGCGAGCCGTTCGCCGCGGTTCACCTCGATGTTGCGCAGGCAGTCGTCGAGGACGGTGAGGTTGCGCAGGCCGAGGAAGTCCATCTTGAGCAGCCCGAGCGACTCACAGGTGGGGAAGTCGAACTGGGTGATGATCGCGCCGTCCTGCTCCCGTTTCTGGATCGGAATGACGTCGGCGAGCGGCTCGCGGGAGAGGATGACCCCGGCGGCGTGAACGCCCCACTGGCGCTTCAGGCCCTCCAGACCGCGGGCGGTGTCGACGACCTTCGTGACGTCGGCATCCGACTCGTAGAGCTGGCGGAACTCCTGTGCCTCCGGGTACCGAGGGTGATCGGGGTCGAAGATCCCCGACAGCGGGATGTCCTTGCCCATCACCGACGGCGGCATCACCTTGGACAGGCGGTCACCGAGGGCGTAGGGGTACCCGAGGACGCGCGTCGCGTCCTTGATCGCGGCCTTCGCCTTGATCGTGCCGTAGGTGATGATCTGAGCGACCCGGTCGTCGCCGTACTTCTCCGTGGCGTACCGGATCATGTCCGCGCGCCTGCGCTCGTCGAAGTCCAGGTCGATGTCGGGCATCGACATGCGCTCGGGGTTGAGGAACCGCTCGAACAGCAGCCTGTGCTCGAGCGGGTCGAGCTCGGTGATGTCCAGGGCGTATGCGATCACAGCCCCCGTAGCAGAACCCCTGCCCGGACCCACCCGGATATCGTTGTCCTTCGCGTAGCGGATCAGGTCGGCGACGACAAGGAAGTACCCGGGGTAGCCCTTCTGGCATACGACGTCGATCTCGTACTCGGCTCGGCTGCGGTACTCCTCCGACACGCCCTGGGGGAAGCGGCGCTCCAGCCCGCGGTCGACCTCCGCGCGCAGCCACGACTCCTCTGTCTCCCCCTCCGGCACCGGGAAGCGCGGCATGAGGTCGGCGCCCTCGTCGAAGGAGATATCACAGCGCTCGGCGATCCACAGGGTGTTGTCACACGCTTCGGGGAAGTCGCGCCAGAGGTCGCGCATCTCCTCGGGGCTCTTGAGGTAGAAGTCCTTGCCGTCGAACTTGAGGCGACCCGGGTCGGCGACGGTCTTGCCGGACTGGACGCACAGCAGCACCTCGTGGGCGTCGGCGTCACCGGGGTAGGTGTAGTGCAGGTCGTTGGTGGCGAGTGGCGGGAGCTCGAGCTCCTTCGCCAGCCGTAGGAGGTCGTCGCGGGCGCGCTTCTCGATCTCGATGCTGTGGTCCATGAGCTCGCAGAAGAAGCTCTCCTTGCCGAAGATCTCCTGCAGCTCCCCCGCCGCGCGGCGCGCCCCGGCGTAGTCCCCCATCCGCAGCCGCGTCTGGATCTCGCCCGACGGGCAACCCGTCGTGGCGATCAGCCCGCCGGCGTACCGCTCGATCAGCTCCCTGTCGATGCGCGCCTTGTAGAAGAAGCCCTCGATGCTGGCCAGGGAAGCCACGCGGAAGAGGTTGCGCATGCCCTCGGTCGTCTCCGCGAGGAGGGTCATGTGCGTGTACGCGCCGCCGCCGGAGACGTCGTCCTGGCCGCCCTCCGACCACCGGACGCGGGTCCTGTCGAAGCGGCTCGTGCCGGGAGTGACGTAGGCCTCCATGCCGATGATGGGCTTGACCCCGGCGGCGCTCGCCTGCTTGTAGAAGTCGTACGCGCCGTAGACGTTGCCGTGGTCGGTCATGGCCACCGCCGGCATCCCCATGCGCTGCGCCTCGGTGAACAGGTCACCGACCCGGGCCGCACCGTCGAGCATGGAGTACTCGGTATGCACGTGGAGATGCACGAACGAGTCGGCCACGAGCGCTGCGCCTCCTTCGGGACCGTGGGCGTCGGCGGTGGAAGAGGGCCCGGCAGCGCTCGGGAGCGACTGCCTAGGGCCGAGCAGTCCCGACTCTAGCCCGCCCCGCCGACGCTTTCCCGTAGGACATGCCGTCCGTTCGTCGAGGAGCCCGGCGGGCTGTCGCCCGTGGTCTCGTGATCCGGTGACGCGGCGTCGGCGGCGGAAGGGGAGGTGCCACCGTCGCGCGTCGAGCGACCACGTTCGGCCTCGACCAGGTCGAGGCCGGCCTCGATGACCCGTGCCATGATCGTTTGGAGGCGACTGATGCCGAGACGGGGCGCGCGGCGGGCCATGGACTCCACGATCGCGCGCTCACGCGCGGGGTCGCGTCCGGCGAAGCCACTCACCGGCTTGAGGTCCTGGATCTCCGCCACGAGACCCGCCCGCCTCTCGAGCAGGACCGCGAGGCAGGCGTCCACCTGGTCCATCGCGGCGCGTGCGCTGTCCAGGGAGTGCGGTCGGACAGGCCGTACGAGCGGGGCGAGCGCGGCGGCGGACCCGGCGGCGTGCTCGGTCGCCGGGGTCGCGGCGTCGACGTCGAGAACGAGGGCGTCCGCTCCGCCGGCGACCGCTGCCGTCGCGAGCCCGTGCGTCGTCCCCGGGTCCACGGCCACGGGCCACTGCGTACGCGCGCGGGCCTCTGCCACGAGGGCGAGCTCTACCGAAGCGCTGTCGCCGTGTCGTGCTCCCCCCTCACAGAGCACGACGCCGGCCGCGCCCGCGGACGCGAAACGCTCGGCTGCCGTCAGCCACTCCTCAACGGTGGCCGCTGGATCGCGCCGCACGAGGACGGGAAGCCCGAGGCGCCCTGCCCCGCTGACGAACTGGACGTCCTCCGCGCACGTGGTGGTCACGCACAGTCCGTCGGCGAACGGCGGCAACGTCGACAGGTCAACGCCGCGGGCGGGCTGGACGACCAGAGGCCCCGGCCATCGCTCACGGACCCGAGTGAACTCTTGCGGCGCCGGGGAACGTCCGGGGTCGTCGGGCGTCCGAAGCCGGCCGACGACCGGGACCGAAGGACTGCCGACTACCGCGGGACCGATGCGGACCTCGCGAGGCACGGGACACACTCACCTTCCTAGACCCCCGACGGCCTTCCTAGACCCCCGACGGCCTTCCTAGACCCCTCCTGTGGGCCGTCCCGCGTCCCCGCGAGTCAGCCCCCGAACACACGAAAGGCAGAGGCACTCGGATGCTGCCTCTGCCTTGGCCGACTCTGGGGTGCCGCGTCAGGTCACGCTCACGCAGCCGACTCCCAGAGCCGGCCAGGTAAACGCGTAATACTGACGCATGACGCTTACCTTACGGGTACTCGGCGCGAGACGCCACCCCGCGAGACATTGGTCTCACCATCCGAGACATTCGCTTTCCACCGCGCCGATCTTGAAGTTATCGGCGGGTTACCGGCGAGTTACGCCCCGATATCTTCAAGATCGGCGCAGGTTGGGGGCGGTAGAGGTCAGGTCTCGGAGCGGAGGATCTCGATCGCCCGCCGTAGGTCCGTCGGGTGCTCGCTCTCGAACTCGACCGAGTGTCCCCGGACCGGGTGCGCGAAGCCGAGCCGCGCCGCGTGCAGGGCCTGCCGGTCGAGGCCGAGCCGCCCCCCCAGCGTCGGGTCGGCGCCGTACAGGAGGTCGCCGACGCAAGGGTGGCGGATCGCGGCCATATGGACACGGATCTGGTGCGTGCGCCCGGTATCGATCTTGACGTCGAGGAGGGCCGCCGAGCGGAACGCCTCGATCGTGTCGTAGTGGGTGACGCTCGGCTTACCGTCGGCGATGACCGCCCACTTGTACTCGTGGGCGGGGTGTCGCTCGAGGGGAGCGTCGACGGTGCCCCGCAACGGGTCCGGGCGCCCCTGGACGAGCGCGTGGTAACGCTTGTCGACGCGACGCGACCGAAACGCCCGCTTGAGCTTGACGTACGCGAGCTCGCTCTTGGCGACCACCATGAGCCCGGTCGTCCCAGCGTCGATGCGGTGGACGATCCCCGGGCGCTCGGCCGCGCCGACCGGCGCGACGATGTGTCCCGACGCGAGCAACCCACCGACGACGGTCGGCCCCTCCCAGCCCGGGCTCGGGTGCGCGGCGACCCCGGACGGTTTGTCGATGACCACGATGTCGGCGTCTTCGTACACGATGCCCAGGGCGCCGACAGGCTTGGCCGCCGGCATGGGCGGGCGGGGCGGCGGCGGCAGCCAGACGTCCAGCCACAATCCCGCCCGCACACGATCTGCCTTCGCGGCGGTAACGCCTTCGACGAGCACGCCGCCGCCGACGATGAGCTCGGCCGCGCGGCTGCGCGAGAGTCCGAACATGCGAGCGAGGGCGGCATCGAGCCGCTCGCCGTCGAGCCCCTCTGGTACTGCGAGAGACCGGCGATCGTTCACTGTTGGTGGTGGCTTCCGTCGATGTGCAGCCCCCTGGCAGCGAGGATGACGGCGAGGACGCCGCCGCAGACGATCGCGGAGTCCGCGAGGTTGAAAACCGGCCAGTGCGGTAGCTGGATCCAGTCGACGACGTACCCCTGGAACGCTGCCGGCGGGCGGAACAACCGATCAACAAGGTTACCCGCTGCGCCGCCCATCAAAAGTCCCAGCGTCAGGGCCCAGGCCCACGAGCCCAGCCGGCGAGCGAGCCAGAGGATGCCGATGATCACGCCGATCGCGATGAGCGTGAGCAGGATGGTGGAGCCTGTGGCGAGCCCGAAAGCCGCCCCGGTGTTCTTGGTGAAGCGCAGCGTCAGTAGCCCGCCGAGCAAGTGGATCGGCGGTCGTTCCGCGAGCTCGCGAACCGCGAGCGCCTTCGTGGCCGCGTCCAGTACCAGGACGGCGACCGCGATACCCATGAGCAGGCCCACCCGGCGCACCCGGTGCGGCGTGGACCTGCGTCGTTCGGTGTCTTGAGCGTCGCTCAGCGACGTTCCTCGCGTTGTTTGCATGTCACACATAGGGTCGCACGCGGGAAGGCCTGTAGTCGCGCCTTGCCGATCGCGTTCCCGCAGGATTCACAGGCACCATACGTCCCCGCCGCGATGCGCTCGACGGCGCGTTCGTTCTGGGCGAGCAGGTCACGGGCATTGTTGGCGAGTGACATCTCGTGCTCACGCTCGAAGGTCTTCGCCCCGGTGTCCACCTGATCGTCGCCGGATCCGTCGTAGGTGTCCCGCAGACGCTCGGCCATGTCACTCTTGGTCCTGGCGATCTCCGCACGCAGCGCCGCGATCTCCTCGTCGAGAGCGCCCCGGACCTCTTCCAGCTCGTGTGGAGTCCACTGGTCCTCCCCTTGACGCACGGGAAGCTGGCTCGCGGCCTCAGCGGTCGGCTTCTTGCGTCCACCGCTCTTGGCGGCCGCCTTGGGCGCTGCCGTCGGCCCCTTCGTCCGGCGCTTGGCGCCGCGCGACCCGGTCCCCTGGTCAGTGCCCCCCGTCGAGTTACCCCGGCGGGTCCGCCCTCCTGTGCTCTTGCTCCCGGCCATCTGCCGCTCCCTCGCCCGCGATCAGAGACGTGCGGGAAGGATAAGTCGGGCACCGCGGTACGGCAATGCCCAAACTTCGACCGGGAGGGGACGCATTGTCCCAGGTAGTGGACAGGCAGCAGAACGTCCCAGGTCATAAGGCCTGACATTCCCGGTTGTCAGACGGTGAACGGCCGAGAAACCGCTCGGCCCCTCCCGCGCCCGGTGGGGGCGCGCGGCCGTCTTCGCTTCGGGCCGCGGGCGCGCAGGCCCACGGCTCGGTGGCGTACGTCTCCACCTTGTCGCCGTCGAGGCCGAATCCGAGGCCGGGGCCGGCCCTCGTGCGGCTGTCCCCGTCACGCCCTAGGTCGAGTAGTCAGCGAAGGTGACAGTCCCGGCCCTGGCGCCGGCGTCGGTGATCACGTTGAGGACCGCGGGTTGCCCGTCGGTGACGGCCTTGTTGGCTCGCTCCAACGCGGGGCGTATCTGTTCGGGGACTTCTACGTGTTCCGCGTAGCAGCCGAATGCCTTGGCCATCTCGTCGTAGCGGCTGAAGCCGAGCTCCCGGCCGGCCTTGAACTTGTCGGCGGCTGTCCAGCCGCCATTGTTGGAGATCACGCAGAGGACCGGCAGCTGGTGCCGCACCGCGGTGTCGACCTCCAACCCGTTGAGGCCGAATGAACCGTCCCCGTGCAGCACGACGACCTGCTTGTCGGGCATGGCGACCTTGGCGCCGAGCCCGAACGGCAACCCCACGCCCATCGTCCCGAACGGGCCCGAGTTGAGGCTGTGGCCGGGGGAGTGGACGGGGATCGCCTGGCGGGCGTAGTTGAGGATCTCCTGGCCGTCCACGGACAGCACGGCGTCGCGTTCCATGACCTCGCGTACCTCCTTGCAGAGGCGCAGCGGGTGGATCGGACGTCGGTCGGTGCCCAGGCGCTGGTCAGCGGTGCGCCGCTTGGTCTCGTTGGTCTCGGCGAGGTGGCGCACCCAGCCGGCGTACCGGTCTGGGGCTAGCTCGTCGGCCGCGGCCAGCAGTTGCTTGAGTACGGTCCCGGCGTCGCCTACGACCGCCGCGTCCGCGGCTCTGGTCTTGGCGATTTCGGCGGGGTTGATGTCCACTTGGATCAGCTTGGCGTCGGGGGAGAACCGTGGTGGGCGGGCGTAGCCAATGACGTAGTTGAGCCGGGTGCCGATCACGACCACACAGTCGGCCTCGCGGAAGGCGGCGGACCGGGCGTTGAGGAAGGACAGGTCGTGGTCTTCCGGGATCAGCCCGCGAGCTTGCGGCGTGGTGTAGAAGGGGACGCGCGCCCGCTCCACCCACGACCGTAGCTCGCCCGCGGCCCCGGACCACAGGACGCCTGAGCCGGCGACGACGATGGGCCGCTCCGCGCGGGCAAGGACCTTGTACACGTCCGCGATCGCCTGGCTGTCGCCGGCGGGCGGTCGCTGGCCGGGGTCGGGCTGGACCCAGTGCACCTGGTCGTCGGGTACCTCGGCGTAGAGGACGTCGCCTGGCATGTCGAGGTAGACGGGTCCTGGCGGTCCCGCCAAGGCGTGGCGAAACGCGGCGGCTACCAGCTCGGGGATCCGGCGAGGGTCGTAGCAGCGCTCGGCCCAGACCGTGATCGGTTTGAACATCGACAGTTGGTCGATCTCTTGGAACGCCCCGAGGCCGTACTGGTGGACCGGGCTGGACCCGCCGACGGCGATCACCGGAGCCCCGTCGACGTAGGCGTGGGCCACACCGGTCACCAGGTTCGTGCTTCCCGGGCCGGAGGCGGCCATGCACACGCCCGGCCGTCGCAGCAGCCGGCTGTAGGCGGTGGCCATCATGGCCGCGGCCTGCTCGTGCCGGGTGTCGATCATGCTGACGCCTTCGTTCCGGCAGGCGTTCTCGCAGTCGATCATGGGTCCGCCCATGATGAAGAACAGGTGCTGCATGCCGTGCCGGCGCAGCGCCTTGGCCAGGATCGTGTTGCCGGTGAGCATCAGATAACCCCCTCGCCTTCCAGCTGCTTGAGCTTCCTGGGGCCGAGGCCCAGCAGGGAGCCGTACACGTCCTCGTTGTGCTGGCCCAGGAGCGGGGCGGCCTGCACCCGGACGTGCGAGCGGCCCATCTTCACCGGCCAGCCCGGCATCCTCATCTGCCCGCGCGCCGGATGGTCCACGGTCACGATCGCCTCGCGCCGGTTGAGGTCCTCGTCCTCGGTGAGCTCCAGCGTGTCCAACACTGCCCCGGCCGGGACCCCCGCGCTCTCCAGACGCTCCATCGCCTCCTTCTTCGTGTACCCGCGGGTCCACTGTGAGATCAACTCGTCGATCTCCTCGACGTGCTCGGTCCGGACGACCGGGTCCGCGTAGCGGGGGTCGTCCTTGAGCTCGGGATGGCCGGTGACGTCGAGGAGACGGTGCCACTGGTGGTTGCTCGCGCGGTTGGTGTAGACGAACACGTAGTCGTTGGCCCCACCCGGCGCGCACGGGTACACGCCGCTGGGGGCGGCCATCCCGAGCTGGCTGCGGTTGCCGCACCGCTCCGCCGGCTGCCCGGTGAGCAGCTGGCGGGCGAAGGAGATCCGGCAGTAGTTGATCACGGCCTCCTGCATGGCGACCTCGATGCGCTGGCCCGTCCCCGTGCGCTCGCGCTCGTAGAGAGCGGCGAGGATCCCGATAGCCATGTGCAGCCCGGTGCCGGTGTCGCCGATGGTCGGCCCCGGCTTCATCGGGGGATCCTCGGGCTCTCCGGTCAAGCTCATCGCCCCCCCGGCGGCCTGGGCGATCATGTCGAAAGCCAGGAAGTCGCCGTACGGGCCGTCGGGCGCGAACCCCTTGATCTGCGCGTAGATGATTCTCGGGTTGGCCGCCCGTGCCCGCTCGTAGTCGAAGCCCAACCGCTCGATCACGCCCGGACGGTAGTTCTCTATCAGGACGTCGGCTTCGGCGAGCATATCCTCCAGCATCCGCCTGCCGGTCGGATGCTTGAGGTTGAGGGTGACCGACCGCTTGTTGGCGTTCAGCAGGAGAAAATAGTATGAGTCCGCGCCCGGAACGTCCGCGGAAGCGTAACGACCTTGCTCTCCCCGTCCCGGCGGCTCCACCTTGATGACGTCGGCGCCCAGCCAGGCGAGCGTCTCCGTGCATGACGTCCCCGCCTCGAACTGGGTGAGGTCGACCACCCGCACTCCCGAGAGGGCCGTCTCGGACAGTTCAGTCGACATACCGCGGCTCCTACTTCGTTGCGCCTTGGGTCAGACCGGTCACGAACTTGTCGAGGAACACGTTGTAGAGAATGGCGATCGGCAGCCCCGCGATGAGCGCGCCAGCCATCAGCGAACCCCAATAGAAAATGTCGCCCCGGATCAGGCTCGTCACGACACCGAGGTTCACCGGCTTGACCGGATCCGAGGAAACGTAGCTGAGCATGTAGATGAAGTCCTGCATCGTCAGGGTGAAGGCGAAGATGACGACCGTGAGCATGCCGGTGCGGCTGAGCGGAAGCACCACCCGCCACACCGCCCCCCAAGAGCTGCATCCGTCGACCCGCGCCGCGTCCTCGATGTCCTTGGGCAGGGCCGCGAAGAACCCGGTGAGCAGCCAGGTGCAGAACGGCACGGTTATCGTCGGGTAGATGATCATCAGGCCCCAGTCGGTGTTGATCACCCCGAGGAAGGCCAGCACCTTGCTCAGCGGGATGAACAGCAGGGCCGGTGAGACCAGGTAGGTCATGAACAACAGCACGGCCAGCGTGTCGGCGCCTTTGAGCCGCAGCCGGGCGAAGCCGTAGGCGGCCGGTATGCCGATCGCCAGGGTGAACGCGGCGTCGACCGCGCCAATCAGGTACGTGTTTCCCAGCCACCGCAGATACCCGGTCTGCGTGAAGATGTAGGTGACGTGCTGGAAGACGAACGGCAGGTCCCACAGCCTGAAGGCGTTCGGGTCGTAGAGCTGCTTGTTGGTCATCAGCGCGGTGATGACCATCCAGTAGACCGGGAACCCGGTGATGATGAGGAACACCGCGATGCCGACGAGCAGCGCCGTCCGGCGAGTGAGCCGCCGGACCAACCGTTTGCCTGAGAACGGCGGCCGGCGGGGAGCCGCCACGGCCGGCCCACGGCCGCCCGCTCTCTCCTGCCTCCGCGTAATGAGCACTCTCCTGACCCGTGCCTCTCACCGTTCTAGGAAGAACATCGCCGCCGCACTCTCAACTACATCCTTCGCCTAAAGCACCGCTGCTGTTGAGCGCTTGATCGCGCGCAGGAACAGGATCGAGATCAGTGCGATGAGCGGCAGCATGAAGATCGCTACCGCGGCTCCCCTGCCGAGGTTTCCGCCGAGGATGGCCACCTGATAGGCGCGGAAAGTGAGGATCGACGTGCCGTTGCCGGGGCCTCCTCTGGTCAGCAGGTAGACGATGGTCATATCGGTGAAGTTGAACACCATGTTGAACACTAGGCCGAGCAGCAGGATGGGCGCGGCCATCGGCAACATGACCCGAGTGAGCCGCTTCCACCACCCCGCGCCGTCCACCTTCGCCGCGTCGATGAGATCGGTCGGTATCCCGATGATGGCCGCCACGAAGATGATCGCCGCGAACGGTATGTTGTGCCACACGTTGGCCATGATGATCGAAATCATCGCGGTGTGCGGGAAGCCCAGCCACTGTATGCCGGGAGGGCTCATGACTCCCATCTTCTCGCCGACCCAGTTGAGCACGCTGAACTGCGGGTGGAAGATCCACATCCAGCCGACGAGGCTGAGCGGGATAGGGATTGTCCACGGCAGCAGCATCACGAACCGGATGATCGCCTTACCACGATAGGACGGCAGCAGCACGAACGCCATCGCCGTCCCGATCAACGCGGTGAAGACAGTCGACGCCCCGCCGTAGATCGCCGTGTTCTCCAGCGCCTGGAGGAACACCGAATTGTGCACCAGGGAGATGAAGTTCTGCAGCCCCACGAAGTGCGTCTGCGTCGCGTTCAGCGACTTGTTCGTCAGGCTGTACCAGATGGCGAGGCAGAGCGGAACCCCGAGGAACCCCAGCATGTAGAGCGCGACCGGGGCGAGCGTCAGGTACCTGGCGTTCTTCCGAAGGGCCCGCCGCCACGACGGCTTCCCGCCCCGCGCCCGGCCAGGAGCCACCCGCGGACGACTCACCGAGACAGCCACGACCGTCCCCTCATTCCCACGTCGCGCCGCGGCTCGGTCATGTTGAGCACCCTTTCCGCCCGACCGCTACTACTTGTAGATGCTCTTCAGCTGGTCCATCCCGTAGGCGACCGCGCCCTCCAGGTCCTTCTCACCCGCTACATACTTGTTGAACACCGACGAGATCACGTACTTGCTCGCCACCCTGCCGGCCTCCGCCGTCGGCGGCCCGGGCCATCCGGTGCCCCGAGACCAGGTGGCCGCGTCCTGCAGGATCTTGTACTTACCCTCGCCGAGGATGGGCATCGGCTTCTTTAGGAAGTTCTTCAGGAACGGCATGTTGTAGCCCGTACTCGCCTTGAAGGCCGCCCCGTACTGGGCGAAGAAGTCGGAAATGAACTGCTTCGCCGTGTCCTGGTTCTTGGAGAACTTCGGGATGACCCACGTCTGGATCGTCGGGTTGTTGGCACCCGGCTGCGACCCGTCCGGCGGGTGGGTGAAGTAGGTGTTGCTCTGTATCTCCTTCGACGCGCTCCGGTAGGCGCTGATGGGGTTCAGGATGTAGCACCCCACACCGGAGTCCAGCAGGGTGTTGTTGGAGGAGTCGTCCCAGGACAGGACCTGGGACGTCATGGCGTTGGTATAGAGCTTCTTCGCGTGGTTGAGCGCGTCGCGGGTCTCCGGCGAGTCGAAGGTGAGGGTCTTACCATCCTTGCCCACGAAGGTCGCGCCGTAGGCGAACATGAAGCCCATGCACGCGTCCTCCGAGTCGTCGATCGCCGAGATGCCGATGCCGACCGGGTGCCCCTTCTTCTTCAGCATGGCCCCGTAGCGCGTGAGATCGTCCATGGTGCTCGGGGCGGGGCCGCCGACCGAGCCGAACATGTCCTTGCGGTAGACGCCAGCATATTGGATGAAGAACGCAGGGATCGTGACCCAGTTGCCTTTGTAGTTGCCGAACTGCCCGAGCTTTATGTATCCGCCGTTGTCCGAGCCGAGCTTTTTGTGCAGGTCGGAGACGTCGGCGAGGTGCGGGGCGACGATCGCGGGCTGGGTATCGTACTGCAGCTGCACCAGGTCGTGGCCGGTGCCCGCGGATATCTCCGAGGTGAAGTGGGGGAAGACGGTTTGGGTCTTGACGTGGTCGACACGCACGTTGACGCCGTTCTTCTTTCCCCAGTCCGCCGCCCACTTGTCGTAGTACTTGTCGAAGGCGGGGACGAAGTGGCTCCACAGCATGATGCTCAGGTTCTTCCCGCCGCCTCCGCCGCCGCCGGACGAGGAGCCGCCGCCGCCTCCGCCGCCGCACGCCGCGAGGGTGGAACCGGCCGCGACCGCGGTGAGCCCGCCGCCGGCGGCTCGCAGGAACTTGCGGCGGCTGACAGGTGAGTTAAAGAGATTATCCTTACCAGAGTCTGTGTCGGATGTGGACGTATGCGTCTCGCTCATGTCTCCCAGTCCTCCTTCCGTCTCTCTTTAGTTAGTCACCGCGAGCGTCTTTTGGTAAGCCACATTGCTTGTCATTGCCCGCTCTGAGAATCGCAGGCCTGGACCGCGTCCACCACATCATGGTCGCTCCTCCCAAGCCCCGGTTGGCGGACGCCGGCACGGTCCCATCCGCCCCGGACACACTGATCATCTGAGGCCTGTGGTAGAACCATACTGCGGATCGACCTCATGGGGAAGAGCCGCAGCATGGTGTGTTCTTGGTTCTCCGTGGACCGGGGAGGAGATCGTGACCTCAGAGGGCGAATGGACGCCGCTGCGGAGGCGACGCGCTCACGAGCATGTGATCTTGGAGGTCGAGAGACACATCCTCGAGGGTCGGCTCCGCGAGGGTGATCATCTACCGGGTGAGCGGCGGCTCGCTGAACTGCTGGGGGTGAGCCGGGGAGGCGTGCGGGAGGCCCTCCGTGTCCTCGAGGCGCTGGGCGTCCTGACCGCCGGCACCGGCTCCGGCCCTGAGGCCGGCTCCATCGTCGCCGGTAACCCGTCCGAGGCGATGACCCCGCTGCTACGCCTGCATCATGCCTTGAGCGGGTTCACCGTAGAGGAGATGGTGGAGACGCGCATCGTGCTCGAGGGATGGGCGGCGCGCGAGGCGGCGCGGCATCGGGATGCCAGCTCCTGGCGTGGCCTGGAACAGCCCCTGGAGGCCGCGGACGACCAGGACATCACCACGCGTCATTTCGTCGAGCTCGACGCCCAGTTTCACGTTGGTCTCGCGAAGGCCTCCGGCAATCGCCTCATCGGCTACTTCATGCAATCGCTACGCGATACCATGCTCAGCCACATGGACCAAGGGTTCGAGGAGCTGTCGGACGTTCGTACAGTAATCGCGTCCTTGCGACGAGAGCACCGAGAGATCTACGACCAGGTACGCGCCGGAGACGGCGCGAAGGCCGCGGAACACATCGAGCGGCACATTCGGAGCTTCTACGCCGGTCATATCCCCCGACTTCGGCGCCCGGATCGCGAATAAACGTCGAAGACGACGCGGGAAGGCCCAGCTCCAGCGAACCCGTCGGCGCCGACGCGATTCCGCGACATAGGCGCCCGGGTGGCTGGTGACACGAGATTTCGGCGACCAGTTGTTCCGTGCCCCTGTGCGCCGATTTACTGCCGGCCGACCGCGGGAAGCTCGGTGCGTTGCATCTCCTTGCGTACGCGTACGGCCTCGTCGTTCTCGTCGACCTTGACGTCAGTCCAGTGGATCACCTCGCCGGCGCCGATCGGAACAGTCAGCTCGACGTCGTGGGCGAGCCCGATCGGCAGGGCGCCACTGGGTACGGAGTCAGCGGCGGGCGCGATTCGCCCCCACACGGTGTAGCCGCCCTCACCGTCGAGGATCTCGCCCGCGGCCAGGTCGCGTTTGGCGACCGCCACGACGTCGGAACGGAAGCCCGTCGGCGCACCGGTCGCCTCGCCCCGCAGGGCCACCGAGGCGACGCTGACGCCGACCTCGAGCCCAATGAGGTGATAGGGGCGGTAGAGAGCCGCGCGGCGGCCGCTGTCGTCGGTCGCGAGGCCGTACTCGCCGAGGCAGCGCGCGGTGTAGTCCGACGGCGCCTCGAAGACCACGTATACGCCGAACTGCAGGTGGTCGGCGAGGGGACGGCCGTCACGGGACAGGCTCGAGACCACCTCGACGGTCCCCCGGTGGTGCAGTGTCCCGCCGGCGTCGCGGGGCCCACACACCCTGGTCAGGTCCGCGGCCCCGGCCGGCGGGAACCCGAGCCCGTCGGGCGGCGGCGTCAGACCGGTGGCGTTCGCCACCGCCGTCATCTCGATACCGGACTTCGTGCCGTCGACGAAGGAGTTGAACATCTTCGGGTTGTAGTCGCCGGTCGCGACCTGTTCGGCGGTGAACCCGAAGTTCGGCCAGACCGTCTCGGGGGTCGAGGCGTGGAAGGACGGCAGATAGCGTGTCCCCTTACCGGCGCAGATCACCGTGAGCCCCACCGCCCGGGCCCAATCCACCAGCTCGCAGATGAGCGCCGGTTGGTCCCCGTACGCCAGCGAGTAGACGATGCCGGCCTCGGCGGCTCGCCGCGCCAGCAGTGGCCCGGCGAGAGCGTCGGCCTCGACGTTGACCATGACCACGTGCCGCCCGTGCCGGCAACAGGCCAACGCGTGACGGACGCCCGCGACCGGGTTCCCGGTCGCTTCCACCACGACCTCGACGTCATCCGCCGCGATCAGCCCCTCCGCGTTCGCTGTCACACGAGGACGCCCCTCGTCGGGCCAGCCCGTACGCCACAAGGCGGCCTCGACCCGTTCAGGCGACAGGTCCGCGACCTCGATCACCCGCAACCCACGCGTCACCCGCGCCTGCGCGAGAAACATCGACCCGAACTTACCCGCGCCGATCAAACCCACCCCGACCGGCCGACCAGCCGCGGCACGCTCAGACAACAGACGCGCAAGACTCACGACCGTCTCCCCTCTGTCTGCCGAGACAGGACAACGGGCTCGAACCCACCGTAGAGGTCCGGACAGCCCGATACCCGCCTCGAGTCGTGGAACACCGAGCTCGTCGGCTACGTTTACTGAGGCAGGATGCGAAGCGTCAATGGGGACGAGTATCACCGGACGCAGCCGCGAGCGACCCGGGGACGGTGTGAGCCCGGGGGCGTGCACGGTGCGAAGATCACCCCGGAGCGGCCGGAAGAACGGCGTCGCGGCCTACGCGAGGCGACGCACAGTAGACCCGGCAGCAGACTGTGAACGAGTGGGCCGGGCCGGTGGCGCGGCCAAGGAGGGTGGTACCGCGGGGCCTCGCGAGACCTCGTCCCTCTGCTTCGACGCCATCGCCTTGTGAGGGAACACCCGCCGTGACAGAGACGCACCAGGCCACGGGGACCCGCTCGGCCGCAGGGTTCCGTCCGCGGTTCCGCCCGCTTCCGGCGCGGGTCGACCTGCCTGCCCTCGAGCTCGACGTGCTGCGACGCTGGCACGACGACGACATCTTCGCGCGGTCGCTGCGGCGGACCGAGGACGGCCCGCTCTGGGTCTTCTACGAAGGCCCGCCGTACGCCAACGGCACCCCAGGCGTCCATCACGTCGAGGCTCGGGTCTTCAAGGACGTCTTCCCGCGCTTCAAGACGATGAAGGGCTTCCACGTACCGCGCAAGGCGGGCTGGGACTGCCACGGCCTGCCGGTCGAGGTGGCGGTGGAGAAGGAGCTCGGCTTCTCCGGCAAACGCGACATCGAGGCGTACGGCGTCGCGGAGTTCAACGCCCGCTGCCGCGAGTCGGTCATGCGGCACGTCGACGCGTTCGAGGACATGACCGAGCGGATGGGCTACTGGGTCGACATGTCCAAGGCGTACCGCACGATGGACGCGTCGTACGTCGAGGCGGTCTGGTGGTCGCTCAAGCGGGTCTTCGACAAGGGCCTGCTCGTCGAGGACCACCGCATCACGCCGTACTGCCCCCGCTGCGGCACCGGCCTGTCCGACCACGAGATGGGTCAGGAGGACGTCTACCAAACCGTCACGGACCCCTCCGTCTACGTCCGGCTGCCGATCACGTCCGGACCGCTCGCGGGCGAGGCGGATCTCCTGGTCTGGACCACTACCCCGTGGACGCTCGTCTCCAACACCGCCGTCGCCGTCCACCCGGACGTCACGTACGTCGTCGCCCGGCGGCCGGGCGAGGGGAAGGCCCTGGTCGTCGCCGAGCAGCTGGTCGAGCGGGCGCTGGGCGAGGGCTGGACGATCGAGCGCCGGATCCAGGGCCGTGAGCTGGAGCGGACCACGTACCGTCGCCCCTTCGACCTCGTGGCCTTCCCGAAGGGACCCGACAAGCAGAGCCCGAACGCCCACTACGTCGTGCTGGGCGACTACGTCACGGTCGAGGACGGCACCGGCCTCGTCCACGAGGCGCCGGCCTTCGGCGCCGACGACCTCGCGACCTGCCGGGCGTACGGCCTGCCCGTCGTCAATCCGATCCGCGGCGACGGCACGTTCGCGCCCGAGGTGCCGCTCGTCGGCGGGGAGTTCTTCAAGGACGCCGACAAGAAGCTCACCGCGAGCCTGGAGGAACGGGGCCTGCTGTTCCGCCACGAGACGTACGAGCACAGCTACCCGCACTGCTGGCGCTGCGGGACACCGCTGCTGTACTACGCGCTGCCGTCGTGGTACATCCGCACCACCGCGGTCAAGGAACGGTTGCTCGAGGAGAACGAGCGGACGAACTGGTACCCGGCGACCATCAAGCACGGCCGCTACGGCGACTGGCTGCGGAACAACGTCGACTGGGCGCTGTCGCGCAACCGCTACTGGGGTACCCCGCTGCCGGTCTGGCGCTGCGAACAGGAGCATCTCACCTGCGTCGGCTCCCTCGCCGAGCTGTCTGAGCTGGCCGGGCATGACTTGTCCGACCTCGACCCGCACCGCCCGTACGTCGATGAGGTGAGTCTTCCGTGCCCGGACTGCGGCGGCGAGGCCCGGCGGGTGCCGGAGGTCATCGACGTGTGGTACGACTCCGGCTCGATGCCGTTCGCCCAGTGGGGCTACCCCCATCAAGGCGCGGAGACGTTCCGCGAGCGTTACCCCGCGCAGTTCATCTGCGAGGCCCTCGACCAGACCCGGGGTTGGTTCTACTCGCTGATGGCGATCGGGACGCTGGTCTTCGACAGGTCGTCGTACGAGAACGTCCTCTGCCTCGGCATCATTCTCGCCGAGGACGGCAGGAAGATGTCGAAGCACCTCGGCAACGTACTGGAGCCACTGCCGCTCATGGAGCGGCATGGCGCGGACGCCCTGCGGTGGTTCATGCTCGCGAGCGGGTCGCCGTGGGCGTCCCGGCGTGTCGGTCACGCCGCGCTCGACGAGATCGTCCGCAAGATACTCCTCACCTACTGGAACACCGCGTCGTTCCTCACCTTGTACGCCCGCACCAGCGGCTGGCTGCCTGGGCACGCCGACGCCCCCGCGTACGCCGACCGTCCGCTGCTGGACCGCTGGCTGCTGTCCGAGCTGCACCGCAGCGTGTCCGAGGTGGACGCCGCCCTGGAGCGCTACGACACCGCGCGGGCCGGACGCCGACTGTCCGACTTCGTGGACGACCTGTCGAACTGGTACGTCCGGCGTTCCCGTCGGCGGTTTTGGGAGGGCGACACGGCAGCGTTGTCGACGCTCTACGAAACCGTGGAGACGCTGACGCGGCTGCTCGCGCCGTTCGTGCCTTTCGTGACCGACGGGGTGTGGCAGGCGATCGCGGCCGACGTGGACGCCGGGGCGCCCCGGTCGGTCCACCTCGCGAGCTGGCCCACGCCGCGGGAACAGCTGGTCGATCCCGAGCTGTCGCGCACAATGGCGCTCGCCAGACGGTTGGTCGAGCTTGGGCGCACCGCTCGCGCGTCATCGGCCGTCCGGACCCGCCAGCCGCTCCCACGCGCTCTGGTCCCCGCCCGCGGCTTCGCCGAGCTGCCGGAGGAGCTGCGGGCGGTCATCGCCGACGAGCTCAACGTCCAGGCGCTCGAACCACTGACCGAGGTGAGTGGAGACCTCGTCGACTACACGGTGAAGCCGAACTTCCGCATACTCGGCCGCCGCTTCGGCAGACGAACGCCGGCCGTCGCGGACGCCGTGACCGCCGCCGACCCCCGCGGGCTCACCACGGCTGTGCGGGAGGGCGAGGCCACGGTACGGGTCGATGGCGAGGAGGTCACTCTCGGCGCCGACGAGGTCATCGTGACGGAGACGCCGCGCACGGGTTGGGCGGTCGCGAGCGGCGCGGGCGAGACCGTCGCCCTGGACCTCGACATCACGCCGGAGTTGCGCAGGTCCGGCCGTGCCCGGGAGGTCGTACGCCTCGTCCAGGAGGCACGGAAGTCGAGCGGGCTCGATGTGGCGGACCGGATCGCGCTGTGGTGGGAGACCGACGACTCGGAGACCGCCGCCGCGATGCGCGGGCTCGAGACGACGATCGCGGGTGAGGTGCTGGCGACCTCGTACACCGAAGGGAAGCCCGACGCCGACCTTCCGGTTCACCGCGGCGACGACCTCAGTGTACGTTTCTGGCTCCGCCGGGCATAGGACCGCCGCCGGGTCGCTCACAGCACCTTGGACAGAAAGTCCTGGGTCCGCCTGTGCTGGGGGTTGGCAAGAACCGCCCGGGGTTTGCCCGACTCCACGATCACACCCTCGTCCATGAACACGAAGGAGTCGCCCACCTCCCTCGCGAACCCCATCTCATGGGTGACGACGATCATCGTCATACCCTCCTGGGCGAGCTGGCGCATGGCGTCGAGCACCTCCCCGACCAGCTCGGGGTCGAGGGCCGACGTCGGCTCGTCGAACAGCATCAACTTGGGCCGCATCGCGAGCGCCCTGGCGATGGCCACGCGCTGCTGCTGGCCGCCGGACAGCTGCGGCGGATAGGTGTCGGCCTTGTCGGCGAGACCGACGCGGTCGAGCAGTTCGCGCCCGTGCGCCACAGCGTCTCGCTTCGGCTCCCGCTTCACCCTGATCGGCGCCTCGACGACGTTGCCCAACGCGGTCATGTGCGGGAAGAGGTTGAACCGCTGGAAGACCATGCCGATCTCCCGTCGTTTCGCCGCCACCTCGCTGTCGCGCAGCTCGTACAGCTTGTCGCCGCGCTGGCGATATCCGACCAGCTCACCATCGACCCACAGCCGACCGCCATTGATCTTCTCCAGATGGTTGACGCAGCGCAGGAACGTGGACTTGCCCGAGCCGGAGGGCCCGACGATGCACATCACCTCGCGTGGCCGGACCTCCAGGTCGATGCCCTTGAGCACCTCCAGGCGACCGTACCGCTTGTGCACGGACTCGGCCCTGACCATCTGGTCGACCATCAGACCCCTCCCCCGTGCCCATGCTCGGCCCCCATCGTCCGCAGGCGGGCGGCCATCTCCTCGGCAGGAGGGCGCTGGCGGAAGACGATCCGGCGCAGCCGTTGCAGCGGGGTCGGCGGCTGCTCGCGTGCCGACCCGCGGCCGAAGTAGCGCTCGACGTAGTACTGCCCCATGGTGAGCACCGACGTGATGATGAGGTACCAGATGCTCGCCGCGATCAGCAGCGGGATGGTCTGGTAGGTGCGGGAGTAGATCAGCTGAGCGGTGTAGAGCAGCTC
>JBOHCT010000056.1:0-20934 GCA_050699055.1 Streptosporangiaceae bacterium
AACTCACCGTCCTCCTCAACCACACCCTCTAACCCCACAACAGCCGTAACCCATAGTGACCGCCGCCCGCCGTCCCAGCGACACCAAACTCGGCGTTCTCAATGTCAACCAGCGAGGCGGCCTACACTCCTCAGCGTCCTCTCAGTCTGGCGTTTCTAGGTTGTGTCTCGTGAGGTCGCACAGGTCGAGCAGCGACTGGCGGGATGGACCCACGCTGGCGCGAAGGGTGTCTTGGCCCCTGCGTTTGCGTCTCGCGCGACAGCTCGGGTTGCTGGCGGGTCGGGCCTCGCGTCGCGCTGGGCGCGGCGACGGGTCGGTGATCGGTGGACGCGTCGTGCTGGCTGTTGCACCCGAGGCGCTGCGCACGCTGGCGCGCGGCCGGCGTGTCGCGCTGGTGAGCGGCACTAACGGTAAGACGACAACCACACGACTGGTCGCGGCGGCGATGGAGCGCGCGTGCGACGGGCAGCTGGTAGGTGGGCAGAGAAGCGTGGCGAGCAACGCATCGGGGGCGAACCTGCCGGCCGGGTGGGTCACGGCGCTGATCGAGGCGCCGGACGCCACGTATGCGGCTCTCGAGGTCGACGAGAAGTGGCTGCCGTACGCGTTGCGGGAAACCCGCGCCGACGTCGTCTCCTTGCTGAATCTGAGCCGCGATCAGCTCGACCGGTCCGCGGAGACGTGGATGCTGGCGGACCGTTGGCGCACGACCCTGTCCACCGCGCGGGTCGAGGTCGTGGCCAACGCCGATGATCCGCTCGTCGCCTGGGCGGCCTCGACGGCGGAGCGGGCGGTCTGGGTTTCGGTTGGCCAGCGCTGGCGGTGGGACTCCGTGTGTTGCCCCGAATGCGCGAACCAGCTCACCCGCGCCGATGCGGATTGGCGCTGCGAGGCCTGCGGTCTGCGTCGACCAACGCCGTCCTGGCATCTGGCGGGGACGCGGCTGCAGGGACCCGACTGCGAGAGCGTCGACCTGCGGCTACGCCTACCTGGGCCCGCCAACCGCGCTAACGCGGCCTTCGCCGTGGCGACCGCCACTGTCCTCGGCGTGCCCGTATCGCGGGCGCTTCGGGGTGTGGGCACCGTTTCGTCCATCGCCGGTCGGTACCGCACCGTGCGGCGAGGACACGCCGACGTCCGCCTCCTGCTGGTGAAGAACCCCGCGGGGTGGCTGGAGGTCTGCGACATGCTCGATGCCCCGCCGACGCCGGTCGCCGTGGCGCTCAACGCCAGGGGGCCCGACGGCCGCGACACCTCGTGGCTATGGGACGTGGACGTCGACGCGCTGCGGGGGCGGCTGGTTCTCGTGACCGGCGAGCGGGCGCTGGACGTAGCGGTCCGGTTGGCAGCGGAGGACCTGCCGTTTCGCGTGGTCGCCTCACTCGACGAGGTCGTGAACCACGTTCCCCGTGGCGTCGTCGACGTCGTCGCGAACTACACCGCGTTCCAGACCGCACGGGCCGAGCTGGACCACGCGGCCTGAGGTACGGAGAAGAGTGGGCACGACGATGGCCGGACGCAGCGAGGGCGAGCCCGCGGGGTCGGGGTGCCCTCGTCGGGAGACCGCTCGCCCCGTAGACATCGTGTGGGTCTACCCCGATCTCCTCAGTACCTACGGCGACCGTGGCAACGTGATCGTGCTGGGTCGGCGGGCGTATCTACGTGGGCTTCCCACTCGGGTGACCGAGGTCCGGGCGGGGGAGCGGCTGCCGGTGGACGCGGATATTTTCGTGCTCGGCGGCGGGGAGGATCGGCCGCAGCGGCTGGCCGCGCAGGCCCTGCGTCGCGACGGTGGCTTGACGGCGGCGGTCGCCCGCGGGGCGGCCGTTCTCGGGGTGTGCGCCGGGTACCAGATCCTCGGCTGCACCTTCGTCGACGTCGAAGGCCGTGAGGTCGGCGGGGCCGGTCTGCTCAATGTGTGGACGACCCGCCGGGCCAGACGCGCCGTCGGTGAGATCGTGGCAGAGCCCCTGGACCTGCAGACTCTGACGGGATTCGAGAACCACGGCGGCGTCACGCACGTCGGACCGGACGCCTCCGTGCTGGCCCGCGTCGTCCGAGGCGTCGGCAACGGGGACGGGACCGAGGGTGCCCGCCAGGGCCGCGTCGTCGGCACCTACCTGCACGGCCCCGCGCTGGTCCGCAACCCCGCGATCGCGGACATGTTGCTGTCGTGGGTCGCTGGGCCACCAGTGGAGCCGCAGGACCTGACCGACCCATGGGTCGAGAGGCTACGCCAGGAACGGCTGCTGCACGCGGCCCGGACCGGGCGCCGACGCCACCGACCGTCGTTTCCGCCGAGAAGGGCAGGATGACCCTCACCTCCGCTTCCGCCGTCAGGCTTCCTTGGGTATCCACCGACACCGCCTGGCTGCGTGACATCAACCATGTCTCCCGGGAGTCCCCCTGGCTGCACGCGTTCATGGCGGCGTGGGCGGTGTATGGCGGGCTGGTCGCGCTCGTGCTGCTCACGGCCGGCGCGTACTGGTGGGCGGCCCGCCGCCGGCCCGACGCGCCCGCCGCGGTGGCGGCCAGCGTCTGGGTCGGGCTCGCCGCGATCATCGCGCTGTGGCTCAACCAGGTCATCTCGCACGCCGTCGCCCGGCCGCGTCCCTTCCGTACCTTGCCGCACCTGCTCGTGGTTATTCCCAAGGCCAGCGACTTCAGCTTCCCCAGCGACCACGCGACCATCGCCGGCGCCATCGCTGTCAGCCTGCTCCTGCTGAGCTGGCGAATCGGGCTGCTGGCCTGGGCGCTGGCGCTGTTCCTCGCCTTCGCGAGGGTGTACGTGGGTGCCCACTACCCCGAGGACGTCATCGCCGGGCTGCTGTTCGGCGTTGGCGTCGCCCTCGCCGGGTGGCTCGTCTTCCGCGTCCCCCTCACGCTCTCAGCCGGGGCACTGGCACGGACACCGCTGCGACCGCTCGTCACCGCCGCCCCGACGGCGGGCTCGCACGGCCGCGCTTGACTCCCATCTCGACTTCTCCGCCCACGGCCGGTACCTCATCGCCTCGTGCGAGTTCGCCGGCGCGAACGACCACCCCGGAAAGATGATCAAGGTCAACGTGGCAAAGAAGAAGGTCGTCGATAGCCTCCGGCTGCCGGCCGGCGCTCGGCCCCAGGACGTGAAGCTCGCCCCCGACGGCTCGGTCTTCTACGTCGCTGACATGCAACGCGGCGGCGTCTACCTCGTCACGGGAGACCCGTTCAGGACGATCGGCTTCATCCGTACCGGCCGGGGCGCGCACGGCCTCTACGTCAGCCGTGACGCCAGGGACCTCTACGTCACCAACCGCATCGGAGGGTCGGTGACGGTCATCGACCTCACCACCCGCAAACCGGTCGCCACGTGGCGGATCCCCGGCGGCGGCAGCCCCGACATGGGCAACGTGTCCGCCGACGGGTCGGTGCTGTGGCTGTCCGGCCGCTACGACGGCGTCGTCTACGCGATCTCGACCAAGGACGGTCACCTGCTCAAGAAGATCCACGTGGGAAAGGGGCCGCACGGCCTCTGCGTGTGGCCGCAGCCCGGCCGGTACTCCATCGGCCACACCGGAATCATGCGATGAGGTGATGATGAAGGCACCACGCCACGGTGCTCGCCGCACTCGGATCCCGCGTCTCCTGACGGCCGCGCTGCTCGGGCTCGCGGTCGCGGCGAGCGCCTGCTCCGGCGGAACGTCGCCTGGTCGCGCGCACGGCGCCGCACCGTCCGACGGCCGCCGAAGCGGCGCCGCGCCGCAGGTAGGCGACCCCTGCGGAACCGACCCCTCGAGAGCGCAGCACTATCGGCACGTCATCTGGATCTGGATGGAGAACAAGGACTACGGCTCGGTGATCGGCTCGCCGGACGCCCCGTACGAGAATCGGCTCGCGAAGGCGTGCGGGCTGGCGACCAACTACGAGGGGGTGGCGCATCCTTCGCTGCCGAACTACCTCGCCGCCACCGGCGGCTCGACGTTCGGGGTCACCGACGACGCGGGACCGGACGCGCACCCGATCGAGGCCCGGTCGCTGTTCGGCGAGCTTGCCCGCGGCGGCAGGCAGTGGCGCGGCTACGTCGAGTCGATGCCCGGCCGGTGCGCGCTCGACTCCTCCGGCGAGTACGCGGTCAAGCACAACCCGGCCGTGTATTACCGCCGCATCCGTGGGCAGTGCGCCAAATGGGATGTGCCGATGGGCGGCCTGAGGTCTGGGGCGTTCGCGTCCGTACTGCGCAAGGACGCACTGCCGGCGCTCAGCTTCGTGGTGCCGAATCTTTGCCACGACACCCACGACTGCCCGGTCGCGCGCGGTGACGCCTGGCTGGCCCGCTGGATCCCCCGCATCGTCGCCAGCCCCGCCTACCGGCACGGCGACACGGTCATCTTCCTCACCTGGGACGAAGGGGAAGGCGGCCAGCACATTCCGCTGATCGTCGTCTCTCCGACCACGCCGCGCGGGACGCGGGTCGACAGGCGACTCAACCACGACGCCCTGTTGGCGACGGCCGCCGACCTGCTCGGCGTGCGACCCCCCGGCAAGGCGGCGACCGCCCTTTCCATGCGGTCGGCCTTCCACCTGGGTACCGCGCGGGCCCACCCGGGCGGTGGTCCCCGGTGAGCACCGCGTTCCTGCTGCTCGCGGTCTTCCTGGCCTGCGCCGTCGAGGCGGTCGAGGCCTTGACGATCGTGCTCGCGGTCGGCGTCACCCGCGGCTGGCGGTCGACGCTGACCGGGGTCGGGGGCGGGCTCGTCGTACTCGCCGCCATCGTCGGGGCGCTGGGCCCGGCCCTCGTCCTGGTCCCGCTGAACGCCCTGCGCCTCGTGGTCGGCGGACTGCTGCTCGTCTTCGGGCTGCAGTGGCTGCGCAAGGCCGTCCTCCGCGCGGCCGGGATCAAGGCCACCCACGACGAGGCGGCGATCTACCACCGCCAGCTCGACGCGGCCCGCGGCACCGCTCCCGCCGCCGGCCGCCTGGACTGGTACGCGTTCACCCTTGCCGGCAAGGGTGTGCTGTTGGAGGGCCTGGAGGTGGCGTTCATCGTGCTCACCTTCGGCGCCAACCAGGGCAACATACCGGTGGCAGTCATCGGCGCCGCTGCGGCGGTCGTCCTCGTGACAGGCGTCGGAGCCGCGGTACGCGGCCCGCTCACCCGCATGCCGGAGAACACCCTGAAGTACACCGTCGGGGTGCTGCTGACCGGCTTCGGGACGTTCTGGGGCGCCGAGGGCGCGGGCGCGCACTGGCCGGGAGGCGACGCAGCCATCCCGGCCATCATCGCCGTCACTGCCGCCACCGCGCTGGTCACGACATGGCTGCTGCGCCGCGGTGAGGTACGCCGTCGGGCCGCGGCGGAAACCGCCGAGCCGCGGGCGGTGACCCGCCCGTGATCCGCCGGCTCGCCGCGTTCGGGTACTTCTGCTACGACTTCGTCGTCGGTGACGACTGGCGGCTGGCTGTCGCCGTCGCGGTCGCCCTCGCCCTGACCGCGCTGGCCGCCGCGACGGCCACGCTGCCCGCCTGGGTGATCACCCCGGTGGTGGCCTTGGGCGCGCTCGTCGTCTCCGCGCGGCGCGAGACCCGCCGCCCCCGCGGCTAGCGAAGGTCCCCACCCACCCGCGGACGCCGGGCATGGGGACTTGCTCAGGGCCGTCGGGCGAACAGGGCGATGAAGTCGCGGGCGGAGGGGACGAAGTAGCGCTTGGGGGGTCGCACCATGGCCTTCAGCAGCTTCCTCGCGTTGGCGGGTTTGGCGGGATGGCCGGGGGCCGGGTGGAAGGTGTAGAAGCTGGTCCAGCTGGAGTTGATGTCCATCTCCATGCCGCGTACGGCGCCGGCGTGGGCGAGCACGTTCGCGAGGGAGGAGACTGACAACCCGTCGCCGGCGACGTACAGGAGCGCGCCGTGGCGAGTGATGCCGACGGCGGAGCGCCACACGAGCACCTGGTTCCCCACGGTGGTGCCCCACCGGGTGTAGGAGCCGTGGCCCAGCCCAGGCACGGGACGGCCGTGGTCGACGATGAGGGTGAGGTTCTGCCGGACCGCCGCGACGCGGGGGCTCATGTGCAGCTCGTGTCCCCAGGTGCCCACGTTCACGGCGCCGTTCTTGTCGACCACAAGTGACGCGGCGCCCTTGACCAGCGGCTTCGCCGTCCTGCCGTAGGCGTAGAAGCCGCCGTGGGCGTCCTGCAGCTTGAACCCGGAGTTGAACGCCGCGACCAGGCTCTGCCTCATGTGCCGAGGAATCGGGGCCATATACGGCCACGGACCACCGCCGGGCTGCTGGTTGCCGGCGAACAGCTTGGCCGCGAGCAGCTTCGGGTCCATCCACGCCACCCCGGCGACCAGGCTGGTGTGGACGTGGTCCGGACGCAGGTAGGCGACGTACACCGCGGGGAGCCCGTGCACCCTGCGGCCGGCCGGGTGCCAGTGCCCCTCCCCGGGGAGAGGCGGGTGCGCGATCGACGGGATCGGCTTAGGCGGGGGCAGGTGGACCGGACCGTGGGTACGGCCAGACGCCTTGTGCCTCGTCTGCCCGGCGGAGTGATCGGCCGGTGGGATGGCGCCGGGCGGGGGGTTGCCGCCCTTCGGCGGCGCGTGCAGCCTGTACCAGACGTCCTCGGCCCACGACACCGGCAGCGCGCCGCCGTGGTTCCGGACCCACTCCACCGTGCGGACGCCGACACCGACGCTGCCCGGCGCGGCCAGGGCATGGCCGTAGGACCAACTGACGGTGATCAGGGCCAGGGCGGTGAGCACGGCGACCCGCCGCAGCCAGAAGCGCCGCCGCGTCGGTCGCCGCCGGCGGGGCCGGGCCCTGTGTCGCCGTTCCCGCCGGTGCCGGCTGGCCCGAGCCCGTCGCCTGACTGGCGGGCCGGCCGACCGGGGCCCATTGCTGCCTCCCGCTTGAACGTGCGAACGGTTACTCATGCCTCCTCCCGGTCGGCTCATCTGGCCGTGCACGGACCGGCCGTGTTCCATGGCGTCAGCCGGTCGTGAGCTGGCCGAGAGTCACCTGGACCGTCTTGTGTCCCCCGCTCGGTGTGGCCACGGCCACCGCGACGGTGTCGCCCGGCTTGTGGTGAACCAGGACGTCCTGCAGCGCCTTGACGCTCGGTGTCTTGTGGCCCGCCACCGAACGGATGACCTCGCCCGGACGCAGCCCGGCCTTGGCGGCGCCCCCGCCGGGCTTGACCCGCACGATCTCCACACCCGCTGGCCGGCCGGAGTATCCGACGACCGTCTGGACGGTCACCCCGAGCGCGGCCCGCTTCGAGTGGGTGACCTTGCCGGTGGCGATGAGCTGCTTCGCGACGTTCGTGACCGTGTTGCTGGGGATCGCGAAGCCGATGCCGGGCGCCTGTCCGCCGATCTGCGGGTCGACGGCGGCGAGGGTGGGGATCCCGACGACCTTCCCCGCCAGGTTGATCAGCGCCCCTCCGCTGTTGCCCGGGTTGATCGCGGCGCTGGTCTGGATGGCGCCCGGCAGCACCGCGCCGGGCGAGCCGCGGCCCTGTGGCTCGTGCACGGTGCGGCCGAGCGCGGAGATGATGCCCTGGGTGACGCTGCCCTGCAGGCCGAGGGGGTTGCCCATGGCGATCACGACCTGCCCGACCTGCAACGTGTTCGAGTCCGCGAACGTCGCGGGCCGCAGGTGGGAGGCGCCGCTCGTGTGAATGACCGCGATGTCGGCCGGCTTGTAGACGCCGACCGGGCTGGCGTGCAGCGGCTTCCCGCCGGTCGCGGGACGTACGAGGAAGTGCGTCGACCCGCTTACCACGTGGGCGTTTGTCACGATGTCGCCGCCGGCGTCGTAGACGACGCCGGAGCCGAGCGACCGGCCGGTCTTGACCTGGACGACGGAGGGGAGCACCGTGCGGACGATCGCCTCGTAGCGTCGCTGCAAGACAGTCGGGGAGGTGGGCGCCGAAGCGGCCGTCGGGGCCGAGGCGACGGCGCTGTGCGTCGCTGTGTGGGTTGCGGTGTGGACCGCGCTCGTCGTCGGTACGGCGGTCGCGCATCCGGACACCCCGGCGGCGAGAGCAACCGCTACCGCGCTCCCGGCAAGCCGTCGACGGCGCCGGGGTCGTGTTCCCATGTCTTCTTCCCTCACATTCCTTGACGTGGCCGGGCGGCTCCTCGACGGGTCGATTTCTGGTCACAGGTCGCGGAGGACGGCGATCGCTGGGCGCCGGGCGGAGCGGGTGGCGGTGTAGGCGGCGAGGAGGAATCCGGCCAGGCCGATCGCGGCGACTCCGCCGAGGTAGGGCCAGGGGACGGCGAGATGCGCGGGGGGTGGGTCGAACACCCCGGTCAGCACCTTGATGAGCATCTCGGACAGTCCCCAGCCGAGCGCGATCCCGAAGACGACGCCGCAGGCGGCGGTGACGGCGACCTCCGCCCAGACGAACCCGCCGAGCTGACGCGACCGGGCACCGAGCGCGCGGGCGAGGGCGAGCGTGCGGCTGCGTTCGGCGAAGCTCAGCGACAACAGCAGGCCAGTGGCGGCCGCCGCCAGCGCCGCCGCGAACGCCAGCTCCACGGTGGTCAGCCCGGACATTCCGACAGTGGTGAGGCTGGAACCCACGATCTGTCGGGAGGTCACGATGTCGGTGACGTGCGCGGTCGGGCCCAGGACGCGGCGGAGCCGCGCGGCCACTGGCGGCGGCGACGCAGAGGACCCGGTGTTGATCAGGAACGCGCCGACGGCGTTGCTGCGGGTCTGGGCGGCGATGTAGGAGGCGTTGGCGACGAGGAAACTGTCGTGGGGGGCGGTGGGGAACTCCTTGACCACCCCGGCGTAGTGGAACGGCACGGTCACCTGCTTGCCGGTGCGACCGCCCACCAGCCGCAGCCGCAGCAGGTCGCCGGGGTGGAGCTGGAAGTCGCGGACGGTCTCCTTGCTCACGAGGATCGCGTTCGGCTGGCGGGCGAGCTTGTTGATCAGCTGACGTGCGGTGCCGCCGGCGAAGTACGCGTCCTGCAGCTGCGTCGCTGCGACGATGGTGGACGGCCGCACGCCGTACAGGTCCTGGAGGTCGGAGCCGACGTAGGCGAAGCGGTGCTGCAGCGGCTCGACCGAGGAGACCCCGTGTACGTGGGCCATCGTGTGGGCGGCGGACGGGGGCACCGAGGCGCCGGGCGACTCGGTGACGGTGACGTCCGCGCCGTTGGTCAGCAGGGCGTCGACCTGGACCTGCTGGCGGTAGGTGGCGTCGAACACTGCGGTGGAGGCCGCGAACGCCGCCGCCAGCGCGATCAGCACGACGGTGCGGGTCACCAGGGTCCGCTGCCGGGCGAGGGAGGCGGCCACGGTCCCGGCCAGGCCGCCGGCGAGCGGCCGCAGCGCACGGGACAGCAGCGGCCGCCCGCGGCGGAGCACCAGGTCGGTCAGCCGCCAGGCCAGCAGCGCGCCGCCCAGCCAGAACAAGGCGGGCCCGGCGAAGGCCCAGTAGCTCACCGACAGCCGCGGCACGCCCTCGGGGGCGAGCACCAGCTCGTAGTTCCCGCGGCTGGTGAAGTAGAACACCACCCCGGCGGCGGCCAGCAGCCACAGGTCCAACCCGTAGCGCAGCCACCAGGCCTTCCGTGGGTGACCCACGGTCTGGCGGGCACCCGCGACGGTCGTGGCACGAAGGTCACGACGGGCCGGCAGGACGACGGTGGCGGCGGCGAGGACGACGCCGGCGAACAGCGCCCCCAACGACCAGCCGAACGCCACGGCCGGGGAGGCGCCGAACGCCGTAGAGCCGAAAGCGAGCCGGCCCACCAGGGCGGCCAGGCCGAGGCCCGCCAGTCCACCGACGATGCCGACCAGCCCGGCCTCCACGCTTGCGATCCGCAGCAGCTGGCGGGCGGTGGCCCCGCGGGTACGCAGCAGCGCCTGCTCGCGCCGTCGCCGGGCGGCGCCAGCGCCGGCGACCATGGCCGTGAGAAGTCCCGCGAGGACCGCGCCCGGCGCGCCAAGGACGAGGAACAGAATACGGGCGTAGGCCGCGTCGGACCGCGCGGCACCGAGCGCCGCGCCCAGGTTGTCGCCGACAAGGCCCCCGCCGGAGAGGGTGGCCTCGAGGTGGTTCGCGGCGTGGCGGACCGTAGTGTAGGCAGCCGAGGGCGCGGCCGGCAGCCGGTGCTGGGTCCGCACGTGGATCTGGGTCTTCACCTGGCTCGGATGCCCGGAGGCCAGCGGGCCGAAGATCCGCTGCCACCGCTGCTTGGGCAGCAGCAGCACGTTGTCCGGCGGCGCCTGCGGCTGCGCGACCGGCGGTGCGCCGACCTTCTGGAATAGCGCGTCGGCGTGCGGCAGCGCTACGATCCCGGCCACCCGCAGACGCACGGGCGGCAGGCCCGTCCGGCCCACGGCGATGGTGTCGCCCACTGTGGCGTGCAGGTTGGCGGCGGTCTGCTGGAATAGCAGTACGCCAGACCGGGCGCCGGTCAGGTACCGTACCTCGCCGGGGAACAGCGACCGGTAGCCGCTCGGGAGGCCAAGCACCTTGCCCGGTCCCGTCTTGAGCGTCGTCCCGCTGGCGCGGGCGCGGAACCCGGTGGTGGTGGCGTAGCCGACCGGCTTGGCCGCGGCCACCCGCGGGTCGTGACGGACCTTCGCCAGGGCGTTGTCCGCCCGGAAGCCGGGCTGCACCTCGACCTGCCAGTCGACAGCGACCCGTTGGATCGAGCGCGCCGTCATCGTCGACTCGGACGAGGCGAGGAAGCTGCCCAGGCTGGCGAGGAGGGCGACCGCGATGGCCACCCCCACCGCTGCTGCGCCGAGCCGCCCGCCGCGTCGGCCCGCGAGGCCGCGAAGCCACGTCAACGTCAGCATCGCGCCTCCCGACCGGGGGTGAGTCGCCCTTCGTGCATCTGCCAGCGGCAAGGGAGACGGTCGGCGACCGCCCGGTCGTGGGTGGCGACGACGAGGCCGGCGCCGAGCCGGGCGGCCACCTCGACGAGCACGTCGATGACCTGCTTCGCATGGGTGGAGTCGAGCTGCCCGGTGGGCTCGTCGGCGAGGATCAGCGGGGGCGCGAGCGCGAGTACCCGGGCGACCGCCACCCGTTGGGCCTGCCCGCCGGACAGCTCCTCCGGCAGCTTGCCGGCCAGGTCGGCGACCTCAACCGCCGCCAGCGCCTCCGTGGCACGCTCGCGAGCCCTGGCCTCGTTGACATTGGCGAGGAGCAGCGGCAACGCGGTATTCTCCGCGACATCCAGCGGGGCCAGCAGGCTGGGCCCCTGAAACACGACACCCACCTGCCCCGGCCGTCCGGCGGGGCTTCCGCCGAGCCCCGGCCACGCCACCGTCCCCCCGGTAGGTGTGTCCAACCCGGCGATCAGATGCAGCAGCGTCGACTTGCCCGACCCCGACGGTCCGCTGACCGCGACGCGTACCCCCGCACCGACCCGGCAGTCGACGTCTTCGACCGCGGCCACCAGCGTCGACCCGCTGCGGTAGTGCCGGCTCAGCCGGTGGCAGGCGACCAGGTCCTGTTGTTCCTCGGCGATACGTGCGGTCACTGCGGCACCCCGTCCGCGGCGGGCGTCGGCGTGGCGGCCGCCAGCCGCCCGTCGTGCAGGAAAAGCCGCCGGTCGGCGTGGCGGGCGACCGCCGGGCTGTGCGAAGCGACGAGCACCGCGGTTCCCCGGTCTGCCTGGTCACGCAGCCGCCGCAGGACCATCGCCTCGCTCGCGCCGTCCAGCTCCCCGGTCGGCTCGTCGGCGAGCAGCACGACGGGATCGTTCGCCAGCGCCACCGCCAGCCCGGCGCGGACGGCCTCACCGCCGGACAGCTCACTGGGTCGCGCCGCCGCGCGTGCCGCGATCCCCAGCGTCTCCAACAGCCCGTCGACGCGCGCCCGGTCGACAGGTCCGACCAGCCGCTGGGCCAGCGCCACGTTGGCGCGGACACTCAGGTGCTCGAACAGGTTCGCGGACTGGAACAACACCCCGACATGCCTGGCGCGTACCGCGGCCCGCTCGGCCTCCGGGCGGTGGCTGAGGCGGGTGCCCGCCACCCGTACGGTGCCGCCGTCGGGCTCGTCCAGCCCGGCCAGGCAGGCCAGCAGCGTGGACTTGCCGGACCCGGACGGCCCCGCGACCGCTACCATCTCCCCGGCGCCGATCGAGATCGAGACCCCGCGCAGGGCCAGGGTCTCCTCGTCGCCGGCCCGGTAGAAGCGGTACAGCTCCACCGCCCCCACGGCCGGGTCGCTCGCCTGGTCCCGTGTCACCTGGTCCACCGGAACGAGTGGCTGATGATGCGCCAGGGGTCGACGTTGTCCGCCCCCTCCGGACCTGACAGCGTCAGCACCACCTCGGTGCCGTCCCGGTAGAAGTCGAAGCGCTCGACCGCGTCCCGGACCACCTTGCCGGTGACCTGGCTCGGGTTGCTGTCCGCGAGGTAGTCGACCTCCACCGCCTTTCCTCCGGGCAGGTGTACGCGTTTGACGTGCCGCACCGTGACGTGCTTCGCCTGTGACTTGATCGCCGGCACCTCGTTCGCCCGGGCCGAGGACGGCGTCGGTGCGGACTTCGGGTGCCGCACGGTGACGGTCACCGAGTTGAGCTTCGAGATGAAACGGGCGCCGCCGGGCACCTGGGTCCGTGCCCACCCCTGCGGCACCTTCACCCGGTAGGCACCGCCATGCGGCGTGAACGGCACGTAGACCGTGTTGTCGGGGATGTCTCCCGGCGGGTGTGTCTCCGGGCCGTTCGGGTTCACGCCCGACGACGAGGAGGAATGCTCGCTTGCCGGGGTGTGCGCCGCCCCGGCCGAGGCGTGCGACGGGCTCCCGCCGCAGGCGGCGAGTGCGAGCCCGGCTACCACGCCGAGGGCGGGCAGGGCGAGGGTTCGGCGCATGGCGACCACTGAGCTCCTTTCGACGGTTGGGGTCGCGGGCCGGCCTCGAGCCAGCCCCGTGACCACGATGCGTGCTAGGGGCTGAGAAGGCCCTGAGCCGAGCTGAGAGGACCCTGAACGCGCTCTACGCCTCGGGCGTTACACCGTGGCCGTCAGCGGATATCGGTGGAGCGTGGGTTATCCGCGGAATGGCGCCCTGCCGCGGTTTCGCGGTCAGCGTGGCGTGCGTCGTAGGAGGCCTGTGGGCTGGTCGTCCGCGCGTGCCGCAGCCGGGAGGCGAGCCACCAGCCGATGCCGAGCAGCACCAGCACCGCGATCACCACGGTGGCCGGGCGGAACGAGCTGGCCACCGCCTGCCAGTGGCTGGCCGCCGCCGCCCCGGCGTAGGCGAGGGCGAGGGTGAACGGCAGGCTCCCGGCCACGGTCAGGACGCTGAACCGCCCGAACGGCATCGCCGCGACGCCGGCCGGCAGGCTGATGAACGTGCGGACCACAGGCAGCAGCCGACTGATAAAGACGGAGGCCTGGCCGCGGCGGGCGAAGAACGCTTCCGCCCGGTCCAGCTCCCGTCGGCGGATCAGCAGGTAGCGCCCCCACCGGTCCAGCAGCGGTCGACCGCCCCTGCGGCCCACCGTGTACGCGATCCAGGCGCCGACCAGGTTCCCCGCCGCCCCCGCCAGGCCCACGAGGGCCACGTTCAACGGCGGGTGGCCCCCGCCCGCGAGCAGCCCCCCGGCCAGCGCCCCACCGAACAGCATGACCACCTCGCTGGGCACCGGCAGACAGGCCGACTCGGCGACCATCAAGACGAAGATGGCCAGGTAGCCGTAATGCTGAACAGCCGTGACGATCAGATGCTGCACCGGCGCCCTTTCACCAGGTTGAGAAGGGCCGTGACCCTGACAGCGAGTCACCCCGACGCTGGCAGCGAAACGCTGAGAGGACGCTGAGGCCGCGGTCTACCGGCGACGGCTCTCGGCGCGGCTCATCGTTCGCCTCGACCGGGTCCTTCCCGTGATACCGGACGATGCCCCGCCACCCGGAGGACCGCGGCGAGCCCGTCGGGCGTCCCCGTCCACTTGTCGGCGACCGCGTCCGGACCGGCCCGGCGGACAACCGAACGCAGGACGGCCGCGGCGACGATGGCGTCGTCGGCGTACCCGATCACCGGAACGAGGTCGGGGATGATGTCGAACGGCAGGGCCAGGTAGGCGAGCAGCAGCCACAGCTTCGCTCGGACACCCCGCGGGAGTGTGTCGTCGCGGGCCAGGCGCGGCAGCAGTCGCAGCAGGTCGGGTAGCAGGCGCGCGGCCTGCGTGAGCTGGTTGCCCTTCGGCCGCGTGATGAGCAGCGCGACGACGAGCGCCAGCCAGGCCAGCAGCACCCCGAAGGCGGGCCCGACAGCGGCATCGACCGCCACATGCCACCACACGGCTACTCCTCGTCGCTTCGGCGAACCGTCTTCCTTACAGGATGGCCGTACGGACGATGAGGGTGATGATCCCGGCGACGGTGGCTGCTGCGGGGATGGTGAGGAGCCAGGCGCCCACGATGTTGTACGCCACCCCCCACCGTACGGCCGAGAGCCGCCGGGTCGCGCCGACGCCCATCACCGTCGAGGTGACGATGTGGGTGGTCGATACCGGCAGGGCGTAGCCGTACGCGGAGGTCAGCAGCAGCACCGCCGCCGACGCCGCTTCGACCGCGAAGCCGCGGGGCGGGTCGAGGTGGACGATGCGCCGGCCGAGGGTGCGGATGACCCGCCAGCCACCGGCGTACGTGCCCAGGCCGATGGCCGCGCCGGAGGCGAAGACCACCCACAGCGGGACGTGGAAGGAGGCGAGGTGCCCGGACGCGACGAGAGCGAGGGTGATCACGCCCATGGTCTTCTGCGCGTCCTGGTTGCCGTGGGCGAAGGACAGGGCCGCCGCGGAGACGGTCTGCGCCCTGCGGAACCACCGTCCGGCCCGCCCGGGCTGGGCGCCCCGGAAGGCCCAGAGGATGGCGAGCATCACCAGGTAACCCAGGCCGAGGCCGATGATCGGGGAGGCCACCATCGGGACGACGACCTTCTCGACCAGGCCGATCCACTTGACCGTCCCGGCCGAAGCGAGAGCGGCGCCGACCAGCCCCCCGACGAGAGCGTGGGTCGACGAGGATGGCAGGCCGAAGTACCAGGTCACGAGATTCCAGATGATCGCGCCGGCCAGTGCGCCGAAGACCACCGTGAGCCCTCCGCTCCCGGCGGGGGTGGCCCCGCGGCGGCCTCCAGCTCCTCGATCACGTCCTTGAGCTTGAGGACGGTCAGGGCGTCGTCCGCCCCGGAGAACAGGCGCGCGACCAGGCGGCGGTACACCTGGTCGGCCTCGTTCTCCAGCTCGTTGACCTCGATCCAGTAGTCCTCCAGATCGCCGGGGTCACGCAGCCTGGGCATCGCCTCCGCCGTCGCCCGCGCCGCACGCCGCAGCACGTCGACGATGGTCCGCGTCTCGCCCGGAAGGTCCCCGAGCCCGTACAGCACGGTCAGGTCCGCCGCCGCCTCCACGAAGTCGACACAGTCGTCGAGCCCGCTCGCCAGCCGGTAGATGTCCTGCCGGTCGAACGGCGTCACGAACGTCGCATTGACCAGACGCATGATCCGATGGGTCGTTTCGTCGCCCTCGTGTTCCAGATCGCGGATCTTGCTCGCGAGCGGTGGCCTGTCCTCGGCGGACACGGCGATCAGCTCAGAGAGGAGGTCGGTCGCGGCTGCGAGATTGTCGGCCGCCTGGCTGAAAAGGGGAAAGAAGCGGGTCTCGGTCGGAGTCAGGCGCACGTGGGTCCTTCTTCGTGTGGCTTCATCGGTTGCGACGGTAAGCGAGGGCAGTGACGGGTCTCTTACGCGGGCGTGAACGCCGCGTGAACACGGGCCGAATACCTCGTGAGGGCCGGGCCGCGCGGCCGGTCGGGGGGTCCGCCCGGTCCGTAGCATGGGCGGTGTGGGCAGGTGGTTCGGCCGGCGCGCCGGTGCGCCGACGCCGTACAGAGCCGGAACGGTCGGCCGGCGGGCGCAAGCGCTCCTCGCGCTCCTGGACCAGGGCGCTCTGGTCGCCGACCGGACCGACGACGTCGTCCTCGCCAACCGGCGGGCATACGCGCTGCGGCTGGTACGCGGTCGGCGGCTGGCCGTGCCGGAGCTGCGCCGCCTGGTCCGGCTTGTCCGTCGCGACGGGCGTACCCGGAAGGCCGAGCTGGACCTGCCGGGCCGCCGCGACCGGGACACCCGGCCGCTCGCTGTCCGCGCCCGCGTGGCCCTGGTCGGGGGCCGCCACGTAGTCACCGTCGACGGCGCGCCTGTCGCCCTTCCGCTCAAGGAGTTCGCCCTGCTGGAAACGCTGCTGCGTAACAACGACCGAGTGCTCACGCGTGACCAGCTGATCCACCGAGTTTGGGGCGCAGACTACGTCGGCGATACCCGCACCCTCGATGTCCACATCAAGCGCCTACGCGCCAGGATCGAGCCCGACCCCGCCGACCCCCATTACCTCCGCACGATACGAGGCGTCGGGTACAAGCTCGCGACCGGCCCGTGAGCAGACGGTGACCGGGCTGCCGTGGGTGGGTTAGCGCCGGGCAAGCGGCCATCGGGTGAGGCGACGTGGCGCCGACGCGGTAGAGGCAGACCGGCGGGTAAGCGGCGGGCCCGGGCGGCAACGGCACCTGGACCCGCCCGGGCCCGCCACACTACATGTCAGTGGCTGCTACTCCTTGCCCTGGAACTGGTGGTTGATGTTACCCGCGGGGTCGGCGTGCCCGCCCGGCCCGTCGGAGTCGGCGCCAGGCTGCTCGTGGCCCCCGGCCTCGGCCTTGCCGCTGTCGGACCCGGACTGGGCACCCTGACGCACCTGGTCGGTGTCGCTGCCGCTGTCAGGGCCCTGGTCGGACGGTTCGTTACCCGGCTCGGCACTTGAACCGTCCGCCTGGCCTGTGCCGCCCGCCTGGCCCGTCCCGGCCGAAGGCGAGCCGACGGTCGCGCCCTGCTGGGTGGCATGGGCCGCCTGAGCGGCATGAGCGGCTTGGGCGGGTTGGGTCGCGGCGAACGCGGCACCAGTGCCGAGAGCCCCTACCACGAGGACCGGTACGCCCAGTGCCGCCAACCTACTGCTCACTCTCATGGGTATCTCCCTGCTTCTCTGCTTCCGGCGGACCCTCCGCCGAACGCATCCACCCTGACCCGTACGGCCTGAAACGCGGCTGAGCCGAGCTGAGCGGACTCTCAGCGTGACCTCAGCGGCTAGGCGGCAGCCTGGGAGGCTGCCGCAAGTCCGTTCAGGGGGGAGGCGAGACTAATGTCGGTAGCGAAGGGAGAGGGGCCTGGCCCACCCGGCTCCGGCCCTCCGCAGGGCGCCGGGCTCACTTGCGCGGAAGAGGAGGCCGCTCGGTTGCGGGTGCTGGTGGTGGAGGACGAACGCAGCCTGGCGGCAGCTTTGGCGCGGGGTCTGGCGGCGGAGGGTTTCGCCGCGGACGTCGCGCCGGACGGCGAGGAGGGGCTGTGGCGGGCGACCGAGTACCCCTACGACGCGGTCGTGCTCGACATCATGCTGCCGAAGCTGAGCGGCTACGAGGTGTGCAGGCGGCTGCGGGCCGCCAGGGTGTGGGCCCCTGTCCTGATGCTGACCGCCAAGGACGGCGAGTACGACGAGGCCGACGCCCTCGATCTCGGCGCCGATGACTACTTGACCAAGCCGTTTTCCTACGTCGTCCTCGTCGCCCACCTGCGCGCCCTGCTGCGTCGCGGCCAGCCGATGCGACCCGCGGTGCTGCACGCAGGGGACCTGACCCTCGATCCAGCCGCACGGACCTGCCGCCGCGGCGACGATGACATCTCCTTGACCGCGCGGGAGTTCTCCCTGCTGGAGTACCTCATGCGGCATCCGAACGAGGTCGTGAGCAAGCTCGACATCCTCGCCCACGTGTGGGACGAGCACTTTGACGGAGACCCGAACATCGTCGAGGTCTATGTGGGCTACCTCCGTCGGAAGATCGACACGCCGTTGGAGCGCCACACCATCGAGACGGTGCGCGGGGCTGGTTACCGGATGTCTGGTGCCGGCGGTTGATGTCGGCGTACCGAGGTCGCGTCGGGTCTAGTCGCGTCGGCCGCGTGACCCAGATGAAGGCGGAGGCGGCCGCCGACGGCGACCGCCTCCGGGGAGGCCGTGCGATGTCCTGGTGGTGGCGGCGGCGGTCGCTGCGGGCCCGGCTGACCGCGGCGGCGACGCTGGTCATCGCGATCGGGATGGCACTCGCGGCGGTGCTGCTGGTGTACCAGGTGTACAGCGAGCTCATCGACGGGCTCAACAACAACGCCCGGCAGCGGGCTCAGGAGATCGCCGCCACCGTCCATCGCGGACAGCTGACCAGCCGCCTGCCCGCAACCGGCGAGGGAGCGGTGGCCCAAGTTGTCGACCCGACCGGTCGTGTGGTGGCCAGCTCGGTCAATGTGTCGGGCAATGGGCGGCTTTTCTTCTTCTCTCCCTCCATACAGGGTGACGAAGCCGTCGCACATACGGTCGCGAGCGTGCCGCTGGGCGAGGACGATGATCCGTACCAGGTCGTCGCTCTCGCCGCCGGGCGTGGCGGCCACACGTTCACCGTCTACGCGGGGCTGCCCAGGGCCGAGGTCGACCACAGCATGGACGAGCTGACCACAGCCTTGCTTGTCACCCTTCCCGCGCTCACCGCGCTGCTCGCTGTCGTCGGGTGGCTGCTCGTGGGTCGCGCGATCCGCCCGGTCGAGACGCTCCGTGCGCAAGCCGCGGAGATCACCGCGACCGACCTGAACCGCCGCCTGACGCTTCCGGCCGCCGACGACGAGATTCACCGGCTGGGGAGTACCCTCAACGACCTGCTCGCCCGGCTCGAGGCCTCCACGAACCAGCAGCGTCAGTTCGTCGCCGACGCCGCGCATGAGCTGCGCAGTCCGTTGGCCGCGCTGCGCGCCCAAATCGAGGTAGCGGCCGCCCACCCGGACCAGGCAGGCTGGGCCGAGGCCACACCCGATCTGCTCGACGACACGGCCCGGCTCAGCCGACTCGTCGATGACCTGGTCCGGCTCGCGCGTCTCGACGCGTCGCGGGCGTTGCGGTGTGACCCTGTCGATCTCGACGAGATCGTGTTCGCCGAGGCCCGCCGGGGCCGCCTGCGCGCACCCGTACCGATCGACACCAGCCGTGTGTCGGCCGCGCGGATCTCCGGCGATCGCGACGGGCTGCGACGGATAGTGCAGAACCTGTTGGACAACGCCGTACGGCACGCTTCCGGCCAGGTCGCCGTCAGCCTCACCGCCGAGGACGGGCAGGCGGAACTGGCGGTCGCCGACGACGGCCCAGGTATCCCCGCCCCCGACCGCGAGCGGGTATTCGAACGCTTCACTCGCCTCGACGGGGCCCGCAGCCGCGACGCCGGCGGCTCAGGCCTCGGCCTGGCCATCGTCCGCGAACTCGCCCACGCGCACGGAGGGCAAGTGTGGATCGAGGACAACGATCCGGGGACGCGACTCCGCGTACGACTCCCCACGGTGTGGCGACGCTCGGTCATTGAGTGAGCGAGCATGCGACAGCGAGGATGCAGTTACCCGAAGGAAAGAGGATTCATCCTGGTCACAACGTGAGAGATCCTCGTTCCTAGGCTGATAGCGGGAGGCACGGCCCAAGGATCGCCACCACGGGCAGCACGCTGCCGACAAACTCACCGGCGACGAACGGCAGCGTTGTGATTGTGGCGGCCTCGCTGGGCTGGGGAACCGCGGAGCCAACGCTGTTGAAGGTGCCCAGGTTTCCGACGAGCTTGAGTGCACCGGCCAACGGCAGCGCGAAAACGCCGACACGGATCAGACCGGTGACACCGACCGCAAGCCCGCTGGCATGGGGGACGCCGTCCTCTCGAGCGTGGCCGACCGCCGGACTGCTGACGGGTGGGGTCATGCGTGTACCTCCCTCGTGTTGAATTCGGCCGACCACGGGGCCGCGGCCGGGGCGTAACCGCCGAGCCCGCCTAGCAGCAGCTCCAACGCGGCGGCCGCGTCACGGTGGGCGATCTCGGCCCCACCAGCGGGGGCCTCGAACGGCGCCCGAAGCGCCGCCACCAGGGCAACCGCCGCGACAAAGGGTTCGACCGAACCCGGTCTTGCGCCGGTCTCGGACGCCAGCAGGGCAGCCAGCTCGGTTTCCCAGCGGCCGAACATCTGCCGCCGGTAGGCCTGCAACGCCGGGCTGTCTGCGATCAGGCGCAGGTGGTCAACGGTGGGACGCTGCGGGCCATGGCGTGCTCGCCCCCATCCGGGCCGCCTGCTGCCGACGATCCGGTCTCGGCGGACACCATGATCAAGCGATTTCGTGTGGGTGTCGGACTGGCCGCATCCTTGCTCGCGCCGCAGCCCTATGATCCTTCCGATCCGTCCTTCCGCCGCCTGCGCTGTTCGTACGGGAGGCGAAAGCGCACCGTGTCCGACCGGAGCGATACACACCAGTGAACAGTTGTTGCAGTTTCCTCCGGCCGCCGTTCGTGAGCGGTCAAGGCCGGCCCATCTTCCGACGGGTATCACCCCAGAACGCTCTGGTTGCTCATGGCTAGACGCAGCAGATCGACCTCGGCGAACGCGGCGAGGAGGAAGACATCTTCCTCACCGGGCCGGCCGGATCGTAGACCTGCCCACCCAGCGACCGGGCCACCCTGTGGGCCGCGAGGTCGTCGCCGACGGCGCCATCCCCACGCTGCAGCATGCCACTTTCGGTCGCGTGTACGCGGCCTACGGCGGGGTCTTCGCCATCATGAGCCTGCTGTGGGGATGGGGTATCGACGGTCAGCGTCCCGACCTGTACGAATGGGTCGGCGCCGCCATCATCGCCACAGGTGTGGGCGTGCTGTACTTCGCTCCCCACCCTGACGCCGCAGATCGGGCGGTCACCGCTCTCGTGTCACGGCTGTCCCATACTCCGGGCGCGGCCCTTGTGCTCGTACCGGCCAGGGCCGGTCGTCGGTGGATTCTTAGACTCGAGGGTGCCGGGGTTGCGAGTCGTAGGAGAGGAGGGGGCTGGTGCGGGAGAGGTCCTCGA
>JBOHCT010000057.1:0-20369 GCA_050699055.1 Streptosporangiaceae bacterium
AACCGAAGCCAGGAGGCCCGAAGGGCCGACGCCCGCGAGGTTCACAGACGAAGAGTAAGGAGGCTTTCCCATGACACGCGCTCTCGTCGTCGTCGACGTACAGAGGGACTTCTGCGAGGGCGGCGCCCTCGACGTCAAGGGCGGCGCCGATGTCGCCGCGGGAATCAGCGCCTACACCGCCGGCCATCGCGGGGAGTACGCCCACATCGTCGTGACCCGCGACTACCACATCGACCCAGGCGACCACTTCGCCGACCAGCCGGACTTCGCCGTCTCCTGGCCCCCGCACTGTGTCGTGGGCACCGGTGGCGAGGATTTCCATCCCGCGCTCGACGCGCGCCCCGCGGCGGTGTTCAGCAAGGGCGAGTACACGCCGGCGTACAGCGGCTTCGAGGCCCGCGCGGACGGTGGTGAGGAGCTGGCCTCCTGGCTGCGCTCCCGCGATGTCGACGCGCTGGACATCGTCGGTATCGCCACCGACCACTGCGTACGCGCCACGGCGGTCGACGCCGCGCGGGAGGGATTCGAGACGCGTGTCCTGCTCGGTCTCACCGCCGGCGTGGCGGCCGCGTCGACGGACGCCGCGCTCGCGGAGATGCGCGAGGCAGGGGTCGCGCTGGAGGGAGAGCCCGTCGTCCGCGCGTAGTGGCCGCGCAAGTAGGGCGGTGGATCAGGGAGCGGGTCAGCTGAGCGAGCATGGCGAGGCGGAGGAGGGAGTCGCAGTGGGCCTGCGCCGACCGACGACCCCCCGGGGCCCCGCGGAAACGCGGCAGCGTCTTCGTGGGGATGGGGCGAAGCCAGGCGAAGCTCAGCGGCCCGCGAGCCCAGTGGCCCTGCTTGCGCGGTCACTAGCTCAGCGCTGGCGGGTCGCCCAGCGGCGCACCGTGTCGACGCGAGCGCGCAGCTGCGCGGCGCTGGCCTGTGCGACCGGCGGACCTCCACAGGCGCGGCGCAGTTCGTTGTGGATCGCGCCGTGCGGCTCACCCGTGCGGTGGTGCCAGGCCGCGACGAGCCGCTGCAGCTCCTTACGTAGCTCGGCTCGCGCCCGGTAGGTCGTGACGTCCTGCCGCTCGCCCACGGGCTCGCGTGCGGCCTGCCGGCGTCGCGAGGCGAGGTGTTCGGCCTGTCGCTTACGCAACAGCGCCGTCACCTGATCGGGCTCCAGCAGCCCGGGAAGGCCGAGGTAGTCCTGCTCCTCCGGGCTTCCGGCGGCCGCGGCCGTGCCGTACTCCCCGCCGTCGTAGAGAACGCGATCGAAGGACGCGGACGTCTCGAGCGCCTCGAAGCTTCCCTGCCCGCCGTCGTCGGGGGTACTGCGCTCGGCCGGCCGCAGCGGATCGAGCTCACCCTCGCGCGGCGTGCGGGCGAGCACGTGATCGCGCTCGGCCTCGAGCTCGGCCGCGTGCCGGAGCAGGGTGGGGATGGACGGCAGGAAGATCGAGGCGGTCTCCCCGGACCGCCTCGCCCGCACGAAACGCCCCACGGCCTGGGCGAAGAACAGCGGGGTACCGATACTCGTGGCGTAGACGCCCACGGCGAGCCGCGGCAGGTCTGCCCCCTCGGACACCATGCGCACGGCGACCATCCATCGTGCCCGGCTCGCGGCGAACTGCGCGATCCGCTGCGACGCCCGCGGGTCGTCGGAGAGCGCGACCGCCGGTCGCTCACCGCTGACCTGCCGCAGCAGCGCGGCATACGCACGGGCGGCGGCATGATCGCTGGCGATGACGAGCCCGCCGGCGTCGGGCACCCTGCGCCGCACCTCGGTCAGCCGGCGGTCCGCGGCGGTGAGCACCTGCCGGATCCAGTCGCCGCTCGGGTCGAGGGCCGTACGCCACGCCTGCGCCATCTGGTCGTCGGTCAGCGGCTCGCCGAGAGCCGCCGCGATCTCGTCACCCGCCTTGGTCCGCCACCGCATCTCTCCGGCGTACGAGAGGAAGATGACCGGCCGGACGACGCCTTCGGCCAGAGCGCGCGCGTAGCCGTACGAGTAGTCGGCGAGGCTGCGCGGCACACCCTCGGCGTCGGGCTCATAGGCGACGAAAGGGATCGGGTTGGTGTCCGAACGGAACGGGGTGCCGGTCAGGCCGAGCCGCCTGGTGGCTGGCTCGAAGGCCTCGCGGACGGCGTCGCCCCACGACAGGGCGTCGCCCGCGTGGTGGATCTCATCGAGGATGACGAGCGTACGCCGTGTCTCTGTGCGCCGGCGGTGCAGCATCGGATGGGTGGCTACCTGGGCGTAGGTGACCGCCACGCCGGTGAAGTCGCGGGCCGCCGCACCCTGGGCGTTGCGGAAGTCGGGGTCCAGACCGATCCCGGCCCGGTGCGCGACCTCCGCCCACTGGCGCTTCAGGTGCTCGGTCGGAGTGACGACCGTGAGAGCGCTGACCGTGCCGTCGGCGAGCAGCTCGGCGGCGACCCGTAGCGCGTAGGCGGTCTTACCGGACCCGGGCGTCGCGGCCGCCAGGAAGTCACGCGACCCGCGGGCGAAGTAGGTCTCGAGCGCCTCCTGCTGCCAGGCGCGCAGGGCCTGTGCGGTGCCCTTGGCGGCACGGTCCGGGAAGGCCGGCGGGAGATTCGACACACGGTTCGACACAGGCCTCGACGCGGGAGATGTGCTCACTCCCCCCCGTCGCCCTCGCCCTTGGGCAGCGACTCCCAGATCTCCTTGCACTCGGGGCAGACCGGGTAACGACCGGGGTCGCGACTGGGCACCCAGACCTTGCCGCACAAGGCGACGATCGGGGTACCGGTCACCGCGGCCTCGGTGATCTCGTTCTTCTTTGCGTAATGCGCGAACCGCTCGTGGTCGCCCTCGTCCAGCCGCAGATCGGGCCTGGTCTCGGTGTCGGGAAGCACCTCCGTACTCACGTCAATGAGTGTAACGGCACCCGGCCGCGCCAGCCTCCTAGAGCGTGCATACCGTAGGGCCGACGCCCGCGAGGTTCACAAACAAGCTCAGTTGAGCGAGGGGTCCTCCGGGAACGTCGCCATGAGCGCCAGATCCCCTCCCTGCCGCCGAAGCACGCTTCGCCACAGGTCGCGGGGATTGGGAGCGAAGGGATCGTCGGGCTCGGCCGGGACGACATACCACGCGCCCTGGTGGATCTCGCCCTCCAGCTGGCCTTTTCCCCAACCGGCGTAGCCGGCGAAGACCCGCAGCGAACCAATCTCGGCGGCGAGTACCTCCGGGGGCGCGTCCAGGTCGACCAACCCAAGACGGTCGATCGGTGCGGCGCCCTCGAGCCGGCGCCAGCCGAGCGGCTCCCCCTCGCCGTGGACGGACGCGAGGCACAGCGCGTTGTCGAGCGCGACAGGTCCGCCCTGGAAGACGACCTGCGGCCCGGTCGCGAGCCCCGCCCAGGTGGGCAGCACCTTCTCCACGGAGACCTCCGTGGGGCGGTTCACGACGACGCCCAGGGAACCCTCCGTGGGCTCGTGCTCCACCACGAGCACGACCGCCTTGCGGAAGTTCTGGTCGACGAGCAGCGGCGTCGCGACAAGCAGGCAACCCACGTGCAGCGCATCGTCGTCACCGTCCATACGCTCCATGATGCTGTCATGGGTTCCGTTCGCCTGCGGCGGTCTCGCGTACGGCGCCGGCGACGCCCGCTGCCACCTCGGGGTGAAACACCGTCGGAATGATGTAGTTGGGGTTCAGCTCCTCCTCAGTGACCGTCGCGGCCAACGCGTGTGCCGCGGCGAGGAGCATCCGCGTCGTGACCGTATGGCTCTGGGCGTCGAGGAGCCCACGGAACACCCCGGGGAACGCGAGAACGTTGTTGATCTGGTTGGGCTGGTCGCTGCGGCCGGTCGCGACGACGGCGGCGTGCGCGCGTGCGGCGTCGGGGGCGACCTCGGGGTCGGGATTGGCGAGCGCGAAAACGATCGGGTCGTCTGCCATCGTGGCGATGTCGTCTCCGGAGACGATGTCCGGGACGGAGACGCCGATGAAAACGTCCGCTCCCCGTAGCGCGCCCGCCAGGTCGCCGGCGTAGCCGGCCGCGTTGGTGTGGTCGGCGATCCAGCGCAGCGAGCCGTCGAGGTCGCTCCGGCCGCGGTGGACGGCGCCACGGCCGTCGCAGACGACGACATCCATGGCGCCGGCGGTGAGCAGCTGCTTGAGCACGGCCGTACCGGCGGCGCCCGCGCCCGACATGGCGATACGCACGTCCTCGAGCTTCTTGCCGACGACCTTGAGCGCGTTGGTGAGAGCGGCGAGCACGACGATCGCCGTGCCGTGCTGGTCGTCATGGAACACCGGGATGTCGAGCAGCTCCCGCAGCCGGCGCTCGACCTCGAAGCAGCGAGGCGCGGCGATGTCCTCCAGGTTGACGCCGCCGAAAGCGGGCGCGAGCATCTGGACCGCGCGCACGATCTCGTCGGTGTCCTGGCTGTCGAGGCAGATCGGCCAGGCGTCGATGCCCGCGAACCGCTTGAACAGCGCCGCCTTGCCCTCCATGACGGGCAGCGCGGCGTACGGCCCGACGTTGCCGAGCCCGAGCACGGCGGAACCGTCGGTGACGACGGCCACACTGCCACGCTTGACGGTCAGGCGTCGGACGTCTTCCGGGTTCTCGGCGATCGCCTGACAGACACGGGCCACGCCGGGCGTGTAGGCCATCGACAGCTCATCGCGATTGCGCAGCGGAACCTTCGACCGCATCTCGATCTTGCCGCCGAGATGCATGAGGAACGTACGGTCGCTGACCTTGTGGACGCGGGCCTCGTCGACCGCGGCGAGGGCCTCGACGAGCAGCTGCGCGTGCTCGGTGTCGCGGGCCGCGCACGTCACGTCGATACGCAGCCGCTCATGGCCGGATGCGGTCACATCGAGGGCGGTCACGACGCCTCCGGTGTGCTCGACCGCCCGCGACAGCTCGCTGACGGCGTCGCCGCGGGCAGCGACCTCGAGCCGCACGGTGAGGGAGTACGAAACGCTCGGCAGCATGGTCATGCGATGGTCACCCGATCAACACCTCACCTGTCACCTCGAGTCGCACACCTCACGCACCGCGTCTCGTACGGGGATACGCCGTCATCCTCCCACTTCGGTCCGCTAGCCCGCGGTCGCTGAGTGGGCACCGGCGGCCGAGACGATCAGGTCGACGCACGTCTCGAGCGACAGGGACGTGCTGTCGAGGATGAAATGGTACAGACCCGGCGCGGTCGGGTCGACACGGTAGAAGTGCTTGACATAGGCCATGCGGGCGCGGTCGGTGTCCTGTTGCTCGCGGCGCGCGACCCCCTCGTCGAGCCCCCGCAGCCGCATCGCCTGAGCCATCCTTCTGTCCTTCGGCCCGTCGAGACGTACGTGCAGTGTCTGCGGGTGACCGGCGAGGACCAGTGCCCCCGCACGCCCGAGCACGACACCCCCGCCGCGGCGCACGGTGTCCCGGATGACGTTCTCGGTCCGGGCCACGAACTCCTCCTCGGGAACGAGGCTTTGCTGCGGAAGATAGGCGTCCATCCCGCCGAGCGTGACGTTGGGCAGGCGAGCGGCGCCGGCGAGCAGACGGCCGATGCCGTGCTCGGTACGGTCGTCGTGGGCGAGGGCCTCCTCCAGAGGGACGCCGATCTCGGCGGCGACGGTCGTGGGGATGGCGCGGTCCACGAAGGGCACGCCGAGCCGCTCGGCGACGGCGGGGCCGATGACACTGCCGCCCGCGCCGTACGCGGCCGACACGGTCACCACCTGCATCGCGCGCACCTCCTCTCCCGGATCCACGCCGGTGCGCCGAGTGTAGAGCTTCGCGGGGGGCGTTAACATCGGCGCGAGATAGCTGTACGTGACCACTCGTCTCACTCGGAAGGTCGGGTAAGGATTGGCGATGGACCTTGCTCGTGCCGCCGGTCCCGTTGACGCGGGCCGGCTCCGGCTCGCGATCGGGCGGCTGTCCCGCCTGATGCGGCGCCACTCCGTCGCGGGTCTCACCCCGACCCAGATCTCCACGCTGGCGAGCGTCGAACGCCGGGGACCGCTGCGACTCGGCGACCTCGCGGCCTACGAAGGCATCAGCCCGTCGACGCTCAGCCGGCCGGTCGCCGCGCTCGAGGAAGGTGGCTACCTGGAGCGTCGTACCGATCCCGACGACGCGCGATCGAGCCTGGTCGCGACGAGCGAGCGGGGACGCGCCCTCCTCACGACCATCAGGGAGGAGACGACCGCCCTGCTCGCGGAGCGCCTCGAGTTGCTCACCGCCGAGCAGCGCTCCACCCTCGCAGCCGCGCTCCCCGCACTGGAACATCTGGCCGACATCGACCAGTCTCTCTGAGACGGTTGGGGAACTGCGGGGCCGACGACCGCGAGGTTCACCAGTTAGAACAAGGCGCTGGCGAGAGCCGACCGCGCCCGCTTCACCCTGGGGTCGTCCGGCGGGACGACATCGAACAACCCGAGCAGGTGGACGCGCGCCGCGTCTCGATCCTCGCCCCCGGTGCGGCGTACGAGGCCGACGAGCCGGTCGAACGCGTCCTCGACTCGGCCGGAGACCATGTCGAGATCGGCGACGGCACACTGCGCGCGTACGTCGTCGGGGGCCGCGGCGGCGTCTCGTCTCACCGCGCTCTCGTCGAGGGTCGTGGCACGGCGGAGCAGGTCGGCTTGAGCGAGCCCGGACGTCGCCATGGGGTCGCCCGGTGAGCGGTCGAGGATCCTGCGGTACGCCCCGGCCGCTGCCTCGAAGTCACCGCGGTCCGCCGCGGCGAGAGCCTCAGCGAGGTCGGGGTCGGAAGGCTCACCCTGCTCCTCCTCGACGGGCTGCTCCCCGCCCGCCTCGGCGCGGGCCTGCCCGACCGCGTCCATGAGCTGCCCGACCCACTCGCGTACCTGCGCCTCGGGCAACGCGCCCATGAAGCCGTTGACGACCTGACCGTCGACGACGGCGACGACCGTGGGAAGGCTCTGGACCTGCAGCGCCTGAGCGAGACGCTGGTTGGCGTCGACGTCGACCTTGGCGAGCGTCCAGGCTCCCTGTGCCTCGCCCGCGAGCTTTTCCAGGATCGGACTGAGTTGCTTACACGGCTCGCACCACGAGGCCCAGAAGTCGATGACGACGGGAACCGACCGCGACCGCTCGACCACATCGGTGTTGAACGAGTCCTCGGTCGCGTCGATGACCCCTTGCCTACCGCCGCCGCTGGCCTGCTCCGCGCGCCTGGCCTGTTGATCGGCCGCCGCCCTGCGGGCGCCGAGGTCGACGGCCCCGTGCAGCGAGAAGTCCGACGAGGGCTCAGTCATGAGGCGGCCTCCAAAGCGAGCATCGCAGCGCAGCGAGGAGCGGAACGGAGGAGGACGCCGGGGTACACAGTCATGAGGCGGCCTCCAAAGCGAGCATCGCAGCGCAGCGAGGAGCGGAACGGAGGAGGACGCCGGGGTACTCGGTCATGGGTCCATCCTGCCCTCTCACCCGCCCCGGACGCCAAACAGACCCTCAGATCGCCGGCCTCGACCCTCAGAACGCGGGCGGCTCGGCGTAGGTGCCCCACTCGCCGCGGAGAGCCTCGCAGACCTCGCCGAGGGTGACCTCCGCCCGTACCGCGTCGAGCATGGCGGGGATCATGTTCTCCTCGGTACGCGAGACCTCGATCATGCGCCGCAGCGCCGCGTCGACGGCGGTCTGTTCTCGCTGCCCGCGTCGCTGTCCGAGTAGCCGCCGCTGGTCGCGCTCGACCTCGTGGCGCACCCGCAGGATCTCCAGCGGCTCGGCGACGGTGCCGGTGTGGCGGTTGACCCCGACGACCCTCTTCTCGTCCTTCTCGAGCTTCTGCTGATAGGCGAAGGCCGCGTCCGCGATCTCGGACATGAACCACCCGTCCTCGATGCCGCGTAGGATGCCCGCCGTCATCGAGCGGTCCGCACTCATGTCCCTGATCCGGGCGAAGACCCGCTCGGCCTCGTCCTCCATGCGGTCGGTGAGTGACTCGAGGTACCACGAGCCGCCGAGCGGATCGACGACGTTCGTGACCTCGGTCTCCTCCATGATCACCTGCTGGGTACGCAGCGCGACCTCGGCGGCCTGCTCGGTCGGCAGCGCGAGCACCTCGTCCAGGGCGTTGGTGTGCAGGGAGTTCGTGCCGCCGAGCACGGCGGCCAGCGCCTCGATCGCGGTCCGCACCACGTTGTTGTAGGGCTGCTGCGCGGTCAACGACACGCCAGCGGTCTGGGTGTGGAAGCGCAGCCGCTGGGCGCGCTCTGTCGTCGCGCCGTACACGTCACGCATCCAGCGTGCCCAGATCCGGCGGGCGGCGCGGAACTTCGCGATCTCCTCGAAGAAGTCGATATGGGAGTCGAAGAAGAACGAGAGCCCGGGCGCGAACGTCTCGATGTCGAGGCCACGGGAGAGGCCGAGCTCGACGTAGGCGAACCCGTCGGCCAGTGTGAACGCCAACTCCTGCGCGGCCGTGGAACCCGCCTCGCGGATGTGGTAGCCGGAGACGGACAGCGGCTTGTAGGCGGGGATCTCTTCGGCGCAGTACTCCATCAGGTCGCCGATCAGGCGAAGGTGCGGCCGGGCGGGGAACAGCCACTCCTTCTGGGCGATGTACTCCTTGAAGATGTCGGTCTGCAGGGTGCCGTCGAGCGCACGGATGTCGACGCCCTGGCGCTCGGCCGCGGCGAGGTACATGCAGAAGACCGGCACGGCCGGGCCGCTGATCGTCATCGACGTCGTGACCTCACCGAGCGGGATCTCGTGGAAGAGGACGTCCATGTCGGCGGCCGAGTCGACCGCGACGCCGCAGTGCCCTACCTCGCCGAGCGCTTTGACGTCGTCGGAGTCGCGGCCCATCAGCGTCGGCATGTCGAACGCCACGGACAACCCGGTGCCACCGCCGCGCAGCAGCATCTTGTAGCGCTCGTTGGTCTGGCGGGCGTTGCCGAAGCCGGAGAACTGCCGGATCGTCCAGGGGCGACCGCGGTACCCGGTGGAGTACAGTCCGCGGGTGTAGGGAAACTCCCCCGGCCAGCCGATGCGCTCGAAGCGGGGGTCACCGACCCCTGCCGGCGGGCCGTACACGGGATCGACCTCGATGCCCGAGAGCGTGCTGAAGTCCTCGTCCCTCTTGCGGGCGGAGTCGTACCGCTCCTGCCAACGGGCACGGCCGGCCTCGATGTCCCTGGCGTCCATGGCGACCCCCTGGAGTCCGCGGTTCCTCTCCGAATACTAGGAGTTAGTTTGTGAACCTCGCGAGCGTCGACCCTACGGGCCGACTGGTCGTGCCGGAGGCGCGCACAGGGGCGTCGCGGTTCACGTGCTCCCGAGACTCCGCGATCACGTTTTCCCTGCAAATGACCAAAGCGGCGCCCGGAATGTCGGTATTCGGTGTCACCAGGAAGGAGAACATGATCTTTTACCGGCGGAACGGACCCTCGGTGAGTCCCGAGACCAGCTCGTCGGCGGCAGTGTACGGGTCGAGCTCGCCCGCGACCACATGCCGCGCGAGAGCACCGAGACGCCTGTCGCCGCGCAGGTCGCCCATGCGCTCCCGGAGCACCCCGACGGCGATCCCCTCGACCTCGCCGCGGGCGCGTTCCCGCTGACGCCGCCGCAGCTCGCCGCTCGACCGCAGCCACGCGGCGTGCCCGTCCAGCTTGTCCACAAGCTCCTCGACGCCCTCCTGGCGGGCGGCGACAGTCTTGACGATGGGCGGCTTCCAGTCACCCTCACCGCGCTCGGCGAGCGCGATCATGTTCCGCAGGTCGCGGACGGTCGCCTGCGCGCCCTCACGGTCGGCCTTGTTGACCACGAACACGTCGCCGATCTCCAAGATCCCCGCCTTGGCGGCCTGGATCGCGTCACCCATGCCGGGGGCCACGAGGACGAGCGTCTGGTCCGCCATCGAGGCGATCTCGACCTCCGCCTGCCCGACGCCCACGGTCTCGACGATCACGACGTCGCAGCCAGCGGCGTCGAGCACCCGCAGCGCCTGCGGGGTGGCCGCGGCCAGGCCCCCCAGGTGCCCACGGGTCGCCATGGAACGGATGAAGACGTCCCTGTCGGTCCCGTGCTCCTGCATGCGTACGCGGTCGCCGAGCAGCGCGCCGCCGGAGAACGGCGAGGTCGGGTCGACCGCGAGAACGCCAACCCGCCTGCCGAGGGCACGGTAGGCCGTGACGAGAGCGGACGCGCACGTGGACTTGCCGACGCCGGGCGCGCCGGTCAGGCCGACGATCCGGGCGCGCCCGGTATCCGGGGCGAGCGCCGCGGCCACCTCCCGGAGGGCGGGTGAGGCGTTCTCGATGAGAGAGATGAGCCGCGCCACCGCGCGCGGCTGGCCCTTGCGGGCACGCGCAACGAGATCGCCGACCTCGAGTCGGCCCCCACGGCTCACGCGACCGCTCCGGTCGGCGTCACGCGCTCACGGCCCCTGCACCCGAAAGATCAACGCGTCACCCTGGCCTCCGCCCCCGCACAGACCCGCGGCGCCGACACCGCCCCCGCGGCGGCGCAGCTCCAGCGCCAGCGTCAGCGCGAGACGGGCACCGGACATGCCGATGGGGTGGCCGAGCGCGATGGCGCCGCCGTTGACGTTGACAGTCTCCGGCCGGAGCGAGAGTTCGCGCGTCGACTGGATGACGACGGCCGCGAAGGCTTCGTTGATCTCGATCAGGTCGAGGTCTGAGGCCGACACGCTCTCACGCGCGAGTGCCTTCCTGATCGCGTTCGACGGCTGCGACTGCAGGCTCGCGTCCGGGCCCGCCACGATCCCGTGAGCCCCGATCTCCGCGAGGACCGGTGCGCCGATCTCCTCCGCCCTGGCCCGCGACATCACGACGACAGCGCAGGCACCGTCGGAGATCTGGGAGGCGGTGCCGGCCGTGATCGTGCCGTCCCCCCCGAACGCCGGCCTGAGCCTGGCCAGCCCCTCGGTCGTGGTCTCGGGACGGATACCTTCATCGTCCTTCACAGTGATCGGGTCGCCCCTGCGCTGCGGTACGTCGACCGGAGTGATCTCCTCATCGAAGAGGCCGTTCTTCTGCGCGAGCGCGGCCCTCCGGTGGGACGACGCCGCGTACGCGTCCTGCTCCTCGCGACCGATGCCGAGACGTGCGTTGTGGCGATCGGTCAGCTCACCCATCGGTACGTGGTCGAAGACATCGGTCAGGCCGTCGTACGCCATCGCGTCGACGACCTCGATCGAGCCGTACTTGTAGCCGTGGCGGGCGCCGGGGAGCACGTGCGGGGCGTTCGTCATCGACTCCATGCCGCCGGCGACGACGATGTCGAGTTCACCGGCTCCGATGAGCTGATCGGCGAGGGCGATGGCGTCAAGGCCGGACAGGCACACCTTGTTGATCGTCAGAGACGGGACAGTCATCGGGATGCCGCCCTTGACCGCCGCCTGGCGTGCGGTGATCTGGCCCGCGCCGGCCTGGAGCACCTGGCCCATGATCACGTAGTCCACCTGGTCGCCTACGACACCCGCCCGCTGCAAGGCCCCCTTGATCGCGAAGCCGCCGAGGTCGACCCCGGTGAAGCTCTTCAGCGAGCCGAGCAGCCGGCCCATCGGCGTCCGTGCGCCCGCGACGATCACAGAACCAGGCATGACAGTCTCCTCGCGCTCCTCGCGCCTCGCGCTTTCTGAACCTCTCCAGAAACCCGCTGTCACCATACCCAGCGGTAGCGTCCGCGAGGTTCGCGGACAAGCACGTGGTGCGAGCATGGAACCGTGTTGACACGCATCGACCACATCGGGATCGCCTGCCACGACCTGGACGAACAGGTCGCCTTCTACGAGGCGACCTTCGGCCTTCGGGTCGTGGCGCGGGAGACCCGCGAGGACCAGGGGGTGTACGAAGCGATGCTGCACGTCGCCGACGCTCCCGCCGGCTCGTCGTACGTCCAGCTCATCCAGCCGAGCCACGCCGACTCCCCTGTGGGGAGGTTCCTCGAACGGCACGGAGAGGGGATCCACCACGTCGGGTACGGCGTCGAGGACATCACGGCGGCGCTGAAGTCCATCGGCCGCGGGGGGGTACGGCCGCTCGACGGACGGCCGCGACACGGCACGATGGGCGCGTCGATCGCGTTTCTGCACCCCAAAGACATCGGCGGAGTACTCACGGAGCTCGTCGAGGCGCCGCCGGCGTAGGCCAGGCGGTCCGCCCTTCGGGGGGCGCGGATGCCCTATCTTGGGTTGGCGCCGTCACGGGTCCGTTCGTGGCCACCGAATGTCTCCGTTCGCGTTGTTGCGCCGGCCGCCGCTCGTTACGGTTGTGCTTGCGCCGTCTGGCTTCCGCACACTTCGCTTTGTTCGTGCTCTTCTCACAAATGGGATGTTTCGTGCGCGACGTCTATCCGGGCCTCACGCGGCATCGAATCAGAGTACTCTGCCGTGCACCAAAGGTCGCTCCGGTCACCGTGACGACGCCATGCATGTCCGCCCCCCGCGAGACGATCAGCCCGTCCCCCAACGCGTAGCCGTCTCGGCAGTCAGGATTGAACCCCATGCAGCCCGATATCGACGCACAGCTCAGTAACTTCTTCGACGAAAGCAGCCCATCCCGCGAGTTCGACGTGGTGCTGCGCGGCTACGACCGGCACCAGGTCGACGAACACGTCAAACAACTCGAGGGTGAGCTGCACCAGACCCACGACGAGAACCAGCAGCTCAGGCGCGATGTGGGTGATACCCAGCGCCAGCTGCAGGAGCAGGACCGCCCCACCTACTCCGGGCTCGGCGCCCGTATCGAGCAGCTTCTCAGGCTGGCCGAGGAGCAGGCGTCCGAGCTCGTGAATGCCGCGAGATCGGAGGCGGGCGAGATCAAGGCGGGGGCGAAGGTCGACGCCGCCGAGATGCGGGCCGGCGCCGAGAACGACGCGGCCGAGATGCGGGCGACAGCCCAGCGCGAGGCCGACGATCACCGTGGGGCGGCCGAACGCGAGGCCGAGGAGATCCGTGGCGTGGCCGAGCGTGAGGCCGAGGACCTCACCTCGACCACCGAGCGCGAGGTCGCGAAGCTCCGTGCCACGGCCGACCACGAGCTCGCCGAGCGGCGTGCCACCTCAGAGCGCGAGATCGCGAAGCTCCGTACGACCACCGAGCGTGAGGTGGCGCAGCTGCGCGCCTCGACCAAGCGCGAGCGCGACGAGATTCTGACGACCGCCAAGCGGCAGGCCGACGAGATGCGCGCGCAGGCCCAGCGCATCCTCGAGGAGGGTGAGGCCCAGCGCGCCCAGGCCGACTCCGAGTTCGAGATCCAGCTGGCCCAGCGCCGGGAGGAAGCCGAGCGGCAGGAAGCCGAGCGGCACGCCGCGGCCCAGGCGGCGACGCAGAAGCTCGTCTCGGAGGCCGAGCAGCGCGCCTCCACCGCGGAGCAGCGCGCCTCCAAGGCGACCCACCAGGCCGAGCAGACCCGTCGCGAGGCCGAGCAACATGCCAAGCAGCTCGTCGCCAACGCTCGGCGCAACGCGGACCAGATCGTGGCCGAGGCCAAGAGCCAGGCCGATCAGCTCATGTCCGACACCAAGAGCGAGGCCGAGCGCACCAGGACGACCGCGCAGCGTCAGGTCGACGAGCTGACCCGCCAGCGCGACAGCATCACCAGCCACCTGAGCCAGCTCCGCCAGCTCCTCGGCTCGATGTCCGTCCCGGGCCTCGAGGAAGCCGCCCTGCCGGCCGCAGACGAAACCCCCAGCGTGGAGGCGGCCCCGGAGTCCGGCTCAGACTCGGGTTCAGCTGGCCAGGAGTCGGGCGGCGGCGCCAGCCAGAGCCGTTCGGGCGACAAGAAGCAGGCCAAGGGCGAGAAGGCGACGAAGCGCTCCACCGGGTCGTCGAAGGCCGGCCCCGACGACGAGACCGAGGTGGTCACCCTCCGCGAGTGGTGGGAGGAGTAGGCCCCCGGCACGGCCCCTCTGACAGCCCTGGCCTCGCGTTCGCGCCCCGGTCCCGAGAGGGTCCGGGGCGCTTTCGCGTGCGAGGCTCACCGTCGCGGCTGCCGGTAAGCTCGACTCCACCATTCGACCACCTCGGGAGCACGGCTTGGCAGGCGCGCGAGAGTCCGACCCGCCCACGACCCGCTCGGAGGAAGACCCGCTCAGCGACCCCGAGGTACGCCGCAGGGAAGCTCGCGCCGACGAGGCCTTCCCCTTCGGTCGTCCGGGCAATCCCCTGCTCCGGGGATCGCCGTTCACTGTCGGCCTGACCGGCGCGCTCGGGGTACTGCTTGCGTGGTATCTCGTCCAGGCGCTCTACGGCGTCCGGCAGGTGCTCATCCTCATCGTCGTCTCCATGTTCCTCGCGGTCGGCCTCAACCCCGCCGTAGAGGCCTTGCAGCGCAAGGGCCTCGCCCGCAGGTGGGCGGTCCTTCTCGTCTTCGCCTGCGTGATCGCGTTCTTCGTCGGCTTCGGTTTCGCTGTCGTCCCGCCGCTCACGGAGCAGACGACCGCTTTCGCCGGCGCCCTCCCCGACTATCTGCGCCAACTGCAGAACAATCCCACGATCAACGGTCTCGACCAGCGCTACCACATCATCCAGAAGGCGCAGGGAATCCTCACGGGCGGCCTTGGCGCCGGCCTGTTCGGGGGCATCATCGGGGTCGGCAAGGTGGTGCTGAGCGCCTTCTTCAGCACGTTCACCGTACTGGTGCTCACGCTGTACTTCCTGGCCTCGCTTCCGCGGATCACGCGGCTGGCGTACCAGCTCGTCCCACGCACCCGCCGGGCGCGGGTCAGCCTGCTCGGTAACGAGATCCTCTCCCGGATCGGGGGCTACGTCGGGGGCGCGGCCGTCATCGCCGCGATCGCGGGAACATCGACGTTCGTCTTCCTGGAGATCGTGCGGGTGCCGTACGCGCTCGCGCTCGCCCTGCTCGTCGCCTTGTTCGACCTGATCCCCCTCATCGGCGCGACGATCGGCGCGATCATCGTGACGGCGGTCGGCTTCACGGTCTCGATCCCTGTCGGCGTCGCCTGCCTCGCGTTCTACGTGGCGTACCAGCAGGTCGAGAACTACCTCATCTACCCCCGCGTGATGAAACGGTCGGTCGATGTGGCCCCCACCGCGACGATCATCGCGGCGCTCATCGGGGGGACCCTGCTGGGCTTCGTCGGCGCGCTCCTCGCGATTCCCACGGCTGCCGCGATCTCGCTGATCCTGAGAGAAGTGGTGCTGCCGCGTCAGGAGAGCGTCTGACCCTCCTCTTCCCCGAGGCCTGACGCGACCATGACGCTCTGGTGCGGTCTGGCGCAGTATCTTGCCGGATCCGACCGCGAACCGGGATCTTGGGAGTCCGGGCCGGGCCTCAGGCCTGCGCACCCGCCACGGAGGCCACGAAGTCGCCCACCACCGCGTTGAACCCGTCCGGCTCCTCGACCGCGGAGAGATGGCCGGACTTGGCGATCACCGCGAGCTTGCCGTCCGGAAGGACGTCGACCATCGCCTGCGCATCCTCGACCGTCGCCAGCGTGTCCTCGTCCCCGACGACCACGAGGGTCGGGACCCGGGCGGACCGGAGCGTGTCGGTCGAGTCGACACGCCGCGCCATCGCCCGCTGCGCCCACGCGACCGCGGGCCCGGGCGCGGCCTGCACCAGCCCCCGGATCCGGCCGTACACGAGCGCACGCCGCTGCTTGGTCGTCATGCCGACGAGGCCCGGCAGCACCTCCTCGAACAGCACCGTGGCCTTGTCGCCGGTGAGCACCGCGTCGGCGATTCGCTCCCTGCGTTCGCGGCCCGCCGCGGGCTCGGCGCCGGCCTTCGTGTCGGCGAGGATGGCGCCTCGCGCGCGGTCGGGATGGCGGCGCAGGAACGCCATCGTGACGTACCCGCCCATGGACAGGCCGCCGACGATGGCGCTGTCGATCCCCTTGTCGTCGAGCAGGGCCGCGACGTCATCGGCCATCGCGTCGACGGAGGGCTCGTCGTCGCCCAGCGAGGAGCCGCCGAACCCGCGGATGTCCGGCGTGATCACCCGGCAGAGCGGAGCGAGTGCCTCCCGTTGGGCGAGCCACATCGCCTGCGACAGCGGAAAGGCGTGCAGCAGCACGAGCGGGGTCCCCGACCCGACCTCACGCGTGTACAAGTGGACGGCGCTCATCTCGCTCATAGCGCGAACCGTACCGAAAACGCTCACCACGCGGTCTGGCCCCCGTCCACAACGAGTACCTGGCCCGTGAGATAGGAGGCGGCGTCGCTGGCCAGAAACACGGCCGGACCGATGGTTTCCTCGACCCTCGCCCAGCGGGCCATCGGCACCCGGGCCATCAGCGCCGCCGACGCCTGCTCGTCTTCCCAGAGGTTCCTGTTCATCTCGGTGGCGGTCCAGCCGGACCGCCCAGGCCCTCGACCGCGGCGGCGACCGCGTCGAACACCGCTTCCCTGTCCGTCACGTCACAGGGCAGCACGAGGGCGCGTCGGCCCCCGCGCTCCGCCTCATCGGCCACCTCGCGCAGCGCCTCCGCGGTACGTGCGACGAGCGCCACGTCCGCCCCGGCCTCCGCGTACCCCACCGCGATGGCCCGCCCGATCCCCCGCGACGCGCCGGTGACCAACGCCCTCTTACCCGCGAGGTCGATCGTGTTCACGCGGTCTCCTTTCCCGCGCGCACGGGCCACTCGGACGGCAGTGGGGATGCCCCGGGGGCCACCCGCCGCACGATCTCGTCGAAGACGCGCCGCACGTAGGGCTCGCCGACCCAGAGGTGCCGCGCGCCCTCGACCGCGACGAACTCGGCCCGCGGGACGCGTTCGAAGTGCGGTCTGGCCTCAGGCGGACGGAGAAAGTCGTCCAGCTCCGGCACGAGCACGAGCATCGGCTTATCCGAGGTCGCCCACGTGTCCAGGTCGGAATCGGTGGTGCGGCGCAGCGGCGGCGAATTGAGGATCACGCCTTCGACAGCCGGATCGCAGCCCCACCGCAGCGCCAGCTCCGTACCGAACGACCACCCCCACAGCCACGGATGTGGCAGCTCGGCGAACTCGACGTACTCGAGCGCGGCGGCGACGTCGTACCGCTCGCCCTCCCCGTCGGCGAACTCCCCGTCACTGCGGCCCCGCTCGGAGGCCGTCCCCCGGGTGTTGAACCGCAACACCGCGATCCCGGCCATGGCCGGCAGGCGGTTCGCCGCCTTACGGAACAGGTGGCTGTCCATCATCCCGCCGGCGGTGGGCAGGGGGTGCAGACAGACGAGCGTCGCCGCCGGTGGCCGGCCCTCCGGCACAGCCAGCTCGCCGACCAGCGACAGGCCGTCGGCTGTGCGGAGGGTGATCGGCGTGCGTCTGGCGGGCAGCACGGTGTTCGCACGGACTTGGGTCGTGCCCTCGATCGGGTTCTGCATGGGCTCCTTCGCCTACGTACGCCTCGCTCGCACACAGAGCACCCTCAGCGCCACGGCGGGCGCGGGGGCCTCTTGACGGTGGGCATCCGGCGCAGCCGCCGCCGCCAACACGGCGGGTGCCAGTGCCGCCGGTCGTCGACGCTCCCGACCCCCATGGCCGGCCAGACGACCAGGTGCGGCGTGCCCGGACGGATCTCCTGGTCGCAGCCTGGACAACGGTACGTCTTCGCCGAGCTGGACCCGGAAAGGGGACGTACGACCCAGTCGCCGTCCGGCCACTCCTCGACGTGGTCTGGTCCGCCGAGCCCAGGCCCGCCGGGCGGGGACGCACCTCTGCTACGGCTGCGCCCATGACCACGACTGCCTCGGCGACTGTGACGGCGACTCACCCGTCTAGTCTCGCGGATGGCCGACGCGATCGCGGAAGCGGTGCCGCGACAATGGGGGGATGCGCCTCGTCATCGCCCGCTGCAGTGTCGACTACACCGGCAAGCTGGCCGCCCATCTGCCCGTGGCCTGCCGGCTGATCATGGTAAAGGCTGACGGGTCGGTGTCGATCCACGCAGACGACCGGGCGTACAAGCCGCTGAACTGGATGAGCCCGCCGTGCTCGCTGCGTGAGTCGGAGGACGGCGTCTGGACGGTGACGAACACCCGTTCGGGCGACCGGCTCGTCCTCACGATCGACGAGATCCTGCATGACTCCACGCACGACCTGGGCGTCGACCCCGGCCTGCGTAAGGATGGGGTGGAGGCGCACCTGCAGGAGCTCCTGGCGGAACGCCTCGCCGCCCTGGGCGCGGGCTGGACACTCGTCCGCCGTGAATACCCGACCGCGGTCGGGCCAGTCGACATCCTGTGCCGCGACACCGCCGGCCGCGCGGTCGCCGTGGAGATCAAGCGGCGCGGCGAGATCGACGGCGTCGAGCAACTCACCCGCTATCTCGAGCTGCTCAACCGCGATCCGTCGCTCGCGCCCGTCCGCGGCGTGTTCGCCGCACAGGAAATCAAGCCGCAAGCACGGGTGCTCGCGGTGGACCGCGGGATCGACTGCGTGACCCTCGACTACGACGCGCTGCGCGGCATCGAGCCCGAGAACCCGACCCTGTTCTGACCCGCCTGCTGTCCCCCGCCTTTCGGGTGCCGCCAAGATCCTCATCTGTGGTCCGGAGGAGCCAGAATGCTGTTGGGTTGGACCGCACGACCGGATCATGAAGGCGGAAAGCAGCCCCTCCCCTTCTGTCCACTGTCCACCGATCGGTGGACAGAAGATTCGGCCGTTCAGTGGTGCCACGACAGGCCCGCATGCGCGAGTGGAGCTGACCGTACGCGAGATGGTACGACTGTTCGCGACCTTCTACCCGCGGCCGCGTGACCCCGACGCCACCGTCGAACTGGTGGGCCTCACCGAGAAGGCGGAGGAACGTATCCGCAAGCTCTCCGGCGGCCAGCGGCGGCGCCTCGACGTGGGCCTCGGCCTGCTCGGCGACCCCGAGCTGCTGTTTCTGGACGAGCCGACCACCGGCTTCGACCCTGAGGCGCGCAGGGCCTTCTGGGGCCTCGTACGCGACCTGCGTACCGACGGCACGACGATCCTGCTCACCACCCATTACGCCACCTTTAGGTTATGCCGATGTGGCGGGGTTGGTGCTGGTCGGGGCGGCGCCCGCGTGCGTGAGGTCGACATAATCCGGACGGGGTCGGGGCGGTTCGGTGGATGCTTGCCTCTCCATCGTTTGGAGAGGAGCAGGCATGGTGAACGTGTCAGGGGTCTGGTGCACGGGCCCGCTGGAGCCGTACCTCAGGGGGTTCGCCGACGAGCTGTCCCGGTCGGGGTACACGCCGGGGTCGGCGCAGCACCAACTGCGGCTGATGGCGCATCTGAGCCGCTGGCTTGCCGCGGAGGGCGTAGAGGCCACACAGGTGACGCTGCCGGTGGTGGAGGCGTTTGTGGCCGCTCGTCGGCAGGCCGGCTACACCGTCTACCGGTCCATGCGAGGGTTGGGGCCGCTGCTGGGCTATCTGCGTGCGCGCGGTGTCTACGGCGGGGTTGCGGCAGCGAAGCCGACCCCGGCCGAGGGGCTGCTGGCACGCTACTGCGACTACTTGATCAGGGAGCGAGGCCTGGGCACCTCGAGTGCGCGGCGGTACGTAAACGCCGTCCGTGCGTTCGTGACCGGCCGCGCGTGCGGCGACGAGCTGCACCTTGACCGGCTATCGGCGACCGATGTCACCGCGTTCGTTCTTGACGTGTGCGGTGAGCACCGGCCCGGCAAGGCCAAGACCACGGTGACCGCGCTGCGGTCGCTCCTGAGGTTTCTGCACCTTGAGGGGACGTTCAGCGGATCGCTGGACGCGGCGGTGCCCTCGGTTGCGTCCTGCGGCTGGCCGGGTTGCCGCGCGGGCTTGAGCCCGGCCAGGTGAACCGCCTGCTAGGCGCCTGCGACCGGCGTAGCAGCGCGGGGCGACGGGACTTCGCGATCGTGCTGTTGTTGGCGCGACTGGGCCTACGGGCCGGCGAGGTCGCCGGCCTGACCCTCGACGACGTGGACTGGCGGTCCGGCGAGATCGTCGTCCGCGGCAAGGGTGATCGCCGCGAACGTCTTCCGCTGCCTGATGACGTGGGCCGCGCGATCGCCGGGTACCTGCAGTGGGGACGCCCGGCTACGGCGCAGGGCCGCCTTGTGTTCGTGCGGTTGAAGGCCCCGCACTGCCGGTTGACCTCCGAGGCGGTATCCATGGTGGTCGCTACGGCCGCCAGACGCGCCGGGCTGGGAAGGGTAGGCGCGCACCGGCTGCGGCACACCGCCGCCACCCAGGTTTGCACGCCGGCGTCGACACCTCCGTCATCGCCCTATGGCTTGGCTGCGCCATGAGGTGCAGCGTTGTATCGCCCGCGCAGCGGGCAGAGATGAGAGGAGATATCTCTGGATCTGATGGCTAACCTGAATCTGAAAAGTGAAGGGGACGACGTAGCTATTCAGCCGGGTCTGATGGCTGCGGGTAGCCACGGACCGTCGGTGAATAGCTGGGTGAGCGCGTCGAGCTGGTCGATGCCCCATTTGCCGGCGGTAGACAGGTAAGACTGGAC
>JBOHCT010000058.1:0-20318 GCA_050699055.1 Streptosporangiaceae bacterium
CTCGTCGACCTGCCCCTCGATCTGGTCGGCAAAACGCCGGGGCATCTCGATCGGGCCAGCAAGAGGGCCCACCGGGACCTGGCATAGTCACTGACGTGATGCGGATTTTGATCATAGGCGCGGGAGTCGTCGGCGCGAGCACCGCCTATCACCTGGCCGACGCGGGCGCCGACGTCGCCGTCGTCGACCGAGGCGGCGGCGGCCAGGCGACGGCGGCCGGCGCGGGCATCATCTGTCCCGGGCTCTCCGGCGGGCATTCCGAGCCGTGGTACGCGATGGCCTGCCGCGGCGCCGGGTACTACCCCGAGCTCGTCGACCGGCTGGCCGCCGACGGCGAGACCGACCTCGGGTACGCCGTCCCCGGAGCGTTGTTCGTGGCGGGCAGGGACGAGCCGCTCGACGACGTGCACGCGCTCGTCGTGGAGCACCGGCGGGCCGGTGTGCCGGCCATCGCCGAGGTCTCCCGCCTGAACCCACGTGAGGCGAGGGAGCTGTTCCCGTACCTCCGTGAGGAGCTGTCGGCGGTCCACGTGAGTGGGGCCGCCCGGGTGGATGGTCGGCGGTTGCGCGACGGGCTGCTGCGCGCGGCCACGCGGCGCGGAGCGGGCCACCGGCACGGGTCGGCCGCGCTGCTGGTCTCGGGCGACCGTGTCACCGGCGCCGTCGTGGACGGCGAGCCGATGCCGGCCGACGCGGTCGTGGTCGCCGCGGGCGCCTGGACCTCGTACGTCTGTCGGCCGCTCGGCCTCGGGGTGGCCGTTCGGCCGCAGCGAGGCCAGATCCTGCATCTGGAGCTGGCGGGCGGCGCCCGACCGGAGCTGCCGATCGTGCAGTCGTTCTCCAGTCACTACCTGCTCGGCTTCGCCGGCGGGCGGGTCGTCGCGGGGGCGACACGGGAGACCGGCAGCGGCTTCGACGCCAGGCTGACCGCCGCGGGTGTCGCGGAGGTGCTGAGCGAGGCGCTGCGTCTCGCCCCCGGCCTGGGCCCGGCGACCGTGGCCGAAACCCGGGTGGGCCTGCGTCCGATGAGCGACGACGGGCTGCCTGTCCTGGGGAGCCCCGCGCCCGGGCTGGTCGTCGCGACGGGGATGGGGCCGACCGGGCTGACCATGGGGCCGTACGCGGGCGCTCTCGCCGCCCGCCTCGCCCTCGACGAGCCCGTACCCCTGGACCTCACGCCCTACGACCCCCGGCGCTCGCCCACCGAGCCGGGTGCGTGAGGACGTTGCCCCCTACGCGTCCACGGCGAAGCGGTCGGTGGCGGCGACCAGCGCGTCGGTCATGCCGGGGTCGCCCGAGCCGTGCCCTGCCTCGTCGATGAGCACGAGCTCGCTGTCGGGCCACGCCTGGGCGAGCTGCCACGCGATATCCGGGGGACCACTCACATCGAGGCGGCCGTGGACCAGCACGCCGGGGATCCCGGCCAGCCTCCCCGCCGCACGTAGCGGGACGCCGCTCGGCGTAGGCGAGCCCCAGCGTCGAGCCCCACGAGCCGCCGAAGACCAACCATCGCTCGACGCCGAGGTGGCGGCGCAGCAGCTCGATGTCGTCGAGAAGGTGATGGGTCGTGTTGGTCATCAGGTCGACGGCGGGGGCGCTCGCGTGCGGCGTGCTCCTGCCGCAGCCGCGCTGGTCGAACAGCACGATCCGGTACGCGTCGGGGTCGAAGTACCGGCGCCATCCCGGAGTGCACCCGGACCCCGGACCGCCGTGCAGCACGACGGCCGGCTTGCCGTCCGGGTTGCCGCAGGTCTCCCAGTAGACGTGATTGCCGTCGCCGACCTCGAGCATCCCCTGGTCGTAGGGCTCGACCTCCGGGTACAGCCATGCCATGTCGCTCGACCTCCAGGGGAAATACAACAGCGCTGTTAGAATCCTACCGTGAACTCTTCGGCCGGTCGCCCTCCGCTGGGTACGCTGCTGCGCCACGTGCACGAGCTGACGGACAGCGCCATCGCCGAGGTCTACGCCGAGCACGGGATGCCGGAGTATCGGCCGCGGTTCTCCCCCATCGTGCGAGCGCTGGTGTCCGCGGGGCAGATGTCGATCCGCGGCCTCGCCGCGACGATCGGGGTGACCCACTCCGCGGCGAGTCAGACTGTCGCGCAGATGAGGCGCCGCGGCTTCGTGACGCTCGAGCCGGGATCCGACGCCCGCCAACGGATCGTGCGCCTCACCGCGAAGGCCCGCTCCGCGCTGCCCGTCATCGAGGCCGAGTGGCGGGCTACCGAGGCCGCCGTCGCGGAGCTGGACGCCGAGTTGCCGATGCCGCTCGCCGAGCTGCTGACCGCCACCGTTCAGGCGCTGGCGCGGCGCGGCTTCCGCGACCGCGTCGCGGAAGCCGGTCTTCGGGCCGGCGACGTCCGCGCCGGAGGATCCCCGGAGAACGTCTCGTGATCACGCGGTACCACGAGCTGTTCATCGTGCCCGGAGCTGCCGGCTTCAGCCTGGCGGCGCTCGTCGGCCGGTTCCCGATCGCCATGCTCGGGCTCGGGATCGTCTTCCTGGTCGCAGACTTGACCGGCTCGTACGCGACCGCGGGCGCGGTCTCTGCCATCACGGTGATCGGGTACGCCGCGGCCGCGCCGCTGAGCGGTCGGCTGATCGACCAGTACGGGCAGCACCGGATGCTGCTCACCCTGGCCGGGCTCCACTTCGTCGGGTTGACCTCGATGATGCTCGTCGGCGAGCTCGGCTCACCGGTGTGGGCCCTTTGCCTCACGGGGCTGGTCACCGGCGCCTCTCGGCCTTCTACCGGCACCATGGTGCGGACCCCATGTGTGCCCTCGCGCCCTCCTCACGACGGTGGCCTGCTTTCGCTGGCTGGTCGCGCCGGACAGGGTCGCTGAGCTGAGCCGCGGCCCGCCGGCTAAAGGCGGGTGAAGGGCGGGTGAAGGGCGGGTGCGGGGTACCGCGTCCAGATCATCGATGGTATGGGCGTGGACGTGAAGGACAACTACCGGCGATCCGGCGGGACACTATGGCGTGTAACCCGGACGACTTGTCGCTCACTGGAACCATCGGCCAACGTGCAACGGGCACGCCGCTAGATACGGTGGGGCTCGGTAAGGAGGTAGAGGAGCGCAACGAGGGTAGTCCCGCTAACGATCTCTTGCTTCTCGACCATCTGCCGGACCTTGGAGAGCGGCACCCAGTCGATGCGCTCGGACTCGAAGCCGTCGGTGGCCGGTCCAATGTAGCTCGCGGACTCAGCGCGGAAGACGTAGTGCCGAGAGTCCAAGAGCCCGTCCGACGGCTGGGTGTAAACGAAGGGGCGGAGCGGCCCGGGCCGCCAGCCGGTCTCTTCCTCGACCTCACGCGCCGCGGCTTCGATCGGCTCCTCATCGTCGTTGATCTTTCCGATGGGAATCTCCCAGCCCCAAGTGTCAGTTATGAACCGATGTCGCCACAGGAGAAGCACTCGTTCACGAGCACCGACGAGCACCGCGCCAGCGCCCGGTGGAGTGCGGATCAACCGATGGTCGAGGTGGCGCCCGTCAGGCAGCTCCACATCCGCGTGTCGTATGTCGAGCCATTCGTCAGCGTAAAGAGGCTCCTCGGAGTTGATCTTCCAGCGCACGTGCCAGGCTCCCGGTTGGGGTACTAAGTGACTGTCGTTGTCCTCATACTGCTTCACGAAAGCGGTACGTGGAGTTGGGTGTTTGCACGTTCGACGAGGTCGCTTACGTTCGGCTCAGCTCGCCATGGCCGTAGCTCTGTCACGACCGCGCGCAGCCGGTCGTGGATTCTGCAGGACTCCATGCCCTCTGAATGTTGCAGCATCCGCCTCGCAGCCTCCGCGCTGCGACCGACCTCTCCTCGAGCCGCGAGGACAAGAGCCAGGGTAGCGAGACGGTGCACCCGACCCCTGGTGTGCGCGGTGTCGGCGGTGCGGACCGCTTCCTCGGCGCAGGCTTGAGCCGCGGTCAGGTCGCCGAGCCGGCGCAGCGCCTCGGCGTGCTGGCACTCCACCAGTCCTGGCTGCACGTAGTCGGTCTCGGGAAGCTCGCCGTCGCCCCGTACATGCGTAGCCATGTTCTCTGACTTGCGCATGTGACTGTAGCAGGTGTTTCTCTCCCCCATCCTGGCGTAGGCCTTAGCCTGTAGGGCATATAGATCGGTTAGCAGCGCAGCGGTGAGGTATCCTGGTGCTGCCCGCTGGGCGGTCTCTCCATATTGGACAACCAGCCGGTGGTTCCCGAGGTGCAGGGCCTGGTTGGCAAGCAGGGCCACAACGTATCCGCCAAATCCGCGATCCGCCGACGCTTTCGCCATCCGCAGGGCATGGAACAGATACTTCTGAGCCAGCGCCTGCATGTCGGCGTCGTAGGCACATACACCGGCGAGTGCGACCAAGCTACCCACCGCGCGAAAAGCCTGTCTTCCAATCCCATCGCCATAGCTGCCCTTGAGCAGGGGAGCGGCTCGACGATTGAGATAATTGACGATGCGAGGGCGAGTAGGGAGTCCTCCGACGCGGCGGTACATATGTTCGTAGTGTCTCCGTACGTCGCGCAGTTGCCGCACGTCTGCCTCGGCTGTTGGCCGGTGCCCGTCATGGGAGGTGTCGACGTCGTAGGGAGGGTTCTCCCACTCGAAGACGGGAGCGATGGCTGCCGCGCCACCGCTCGTCGCGGTGCCCGCGAAGAGGTCCGGGCACCGCGAGTCGCTGCGCCAGAGCGCCACGGCCCGGTCGACGGCTCGCGTGAGCGGGACGTCGTCAGCGTATCGGTCGTCACGATCCATGCCGACGTCGCTCAAGGTAAGGACTCGACCCAGACGAGAGCCCAGGATGTCACAGATCAGGTCTGGCACCGACCCACGCGGAATGGCGCGTCCACGAATCCATCGCGCGACGGAGGCGTGGTCGTAGCCCAGCGTCAACCCGTACTCGCCGCCAAGCCTGTTCAGCCGTGCTGCGAGCCCGGCGTGTGAGAGACCTGCGTCCTCGATCAGCGCTCCGAGCAAGATATTTGGCTCACTCATCAGTGCTCCTAACAGCGACCCGGCGAGTGTAGGCACGGTAGGCCACAGCGGTCCGCCCACACCCCGTGTGAGCGTGGTGCCACGACTGCCGCCGCACACACTCTTCCCTCTCCGGCCACTCTGCGGTTGCCTCTCCAGCGATGAGCCAAACGCACATGGAGGTGGCCGGAGTGTCAAACGAAGCGGATATGTCACACGGGTTCGGGACACCGAAGGCACCGATGCGTGACAACACCTGGGCGCGGGCCGATGACGCCGTGAGCGAGCTGCGTCTCGCCGTCGCGAAGTGGAGGGGCCGCGACGCCGATCGGTCGATCCGCTGGTACCACCGCGGCGTGTCCGGCGAGCCGTCCGAGGAGGTCGTGAGCCTCGCGTTGACGGTGGGCGAGGCCGAGGCCCTGGCCCGGCACCTGTGGACCCTGCCTCCCTCCAACCGATGAGGAGCCGTCCGGCCAGGATCCTGGCCTTCGCTCCCCCGCCGACGCGGGTGCCCAGGTCCGCCGGGGGCTCCGAGTGCGCATCGGTGCTGGTCGGACGGGTCGTCCCGTGATGTCAGCGGACGGCAAAGATCAGCTCGTCTGACAGCTTGTTGAGACCGCCCGATAACGTCGGTCAGTCCAAACTGTGGTCCCCTGAACACCGGCAAAGCGGGCAAAATCCCTTACCGAAGGGACCAAGATCGTTCTCTGGGGACCACACATAGACTGCGGGGGCCCACCCTCTGGGGTGAACCGATCGTTAGGGGGATGGCTCGCTGCCCTCTGGGAGAAGACTCGATGAGTACGGGTTACGTTCACGGATACTCGGCTGAAGAGAGCGCCCGGCTCAGCGATCAAGCCGCCACGCTGACCGAGCTGCTGCATGCCGATACCCTCTATCCGCCTGGGAGCCTGGTGCTGGAGGCGGGCTGCGGGGTGGGTGCGCAGACGGTCATCGTGGCCGATTACAGTCCCCGGGCGTCCTTCACCTCCGTCGACACCTCCGAGGAATCGCTGGCCGAGGCGCGGCGGCGGGTGATCGACGCGGGCTTCGCCAACGTAGCTTTCCACCACGCTGACATCTTCGACCTGCCCTTCCCCCCGGCCCACTTCGATCACGTCTTCGTGTGTTTCGTCCTGGAGCATCTGCCGAACCCCGTGGGAGCGCTGGAGGCACTGATGCGAGTCCTCAAACCCGGCGGTTCGGTCACCGTCATCGAGGGCGATCACGGCTCGGCCTACTTCCACCCCGACAGCGACCGTGCCCGCCGGGCCATCCAGTGTCTGATCGACCTCCAGCAGGAGGCCGGGGGCGATCCCCTGATCGGGCGCCGGTTGTACCCTCTGCTGGCGCAGGCCGGCTACCGCGACGTCAATGTCTCTCCCCGCATGGTCTACGTCGACGCCAGCAGGCCGGCATTGGTCGATGGCTTCACGCGGAAGACCTTCACGGCCATGGTCGAAGGAGTCGGCGAGCAGGCGGTCAGCCAGGGGCTGATGGACGGGGAGAGCTGGGCGGCCGGGATCAGGGACCTGTACCGAACGGCGGAAGACCACGGGACGTTCTGCTGCACGTTCTTCAAGGCCGTGGGTTCAGGTAGGGGGAGCTATCACTCTCAGCCGCCGGCAACCAGGGGTTCTGTGTCCTCCGACCTGCGCCTCGCGCTCGACAGATGGCGCGGGCGTGCGGGTGGAGGGACCGCTCGGTGGTACGGCAGGGGCGGGTCCGGCGGGCCGTCCCAGGAGGTCGTGAGCCTCGCGTGGACGGGTGGTTGAGGGGAGTTCACACCATATCTTTGGGCGCACCCCCTTGCCATATGGCCCGACGCGGACTATGACCGATTCTGTCCGCTGTTTGTCGGCGGACCGGTCGCACCCTCAACCGCTGACCTGTGCCGACACCTCGAGGGGGTACTGATGCAGGCCGCACCCGACCACCTTCCGCTCCTGGCCCGCGGCGCCCACCGCGACCCCGCGGACGGTGTCTGTCTGATGGAGTACGTCTCCGTGCTCGCCGGTGAGCCCTTCAGCGACCACCCGGAATGCACTGACCCGCTACTCGCGCACGTGGCACGCCGTGTCAACGACACGATCTCCGATCAGGCCCGTCCCGGGCTCGCGATCCTCGCCCCGGACCTCATCGGAACCTCCGGCAGCGACCCGCGCTTCGCCCCGACCCTGGTCGCGCGCTGCGTCGACGTGGCCCTGCGCGTCGACCCTTCGTCCAGGCGCATGCGGCGGCTGACGGGCCGTGCCGAGCGACACTTCGAGGGGCTCTCCCGCCAGGGCCTGCCGGGCCTGTGGGCGCGGGTGACCGCCCACGTCTACCCACGCACACGCGCGGTCGCCGCGGTCGGCGACGCCATCGCCGTACTCGCGGGATCGTCCCGCCCCGACCGCGACGACGTGCTGCGCGAGCTGCTCGCCGGCTGCATCGCCGACCACCGCGGGCTGCACGCCGACCGCCTGGCGCACGACCGAGAGGCCGGCCGGATGGAGCTCGACCCCTCGGCACGCTGGAGGACCTGACCCGGGACTCCTGAGCGCCCACGCTGTTCCAGGCCACGCGACTCGGTACGAGTCAGGGACGCTGTGTCACGCGCTCGCGTGGCCTGACGTCTCCGTATGGCCTGGAAGGCGCACCTCGACGCAGCAACGGTCGGGACGGGACACGGGGACCGTGGCGGCCGCTACGCCGAGTCCTTCGAACAGCCCCTCGCAGAAGGCGCGGTTCATCCCGCACACGAGCTGGCGCTCGCGCTGGGCGAGACGGTGGAAGGGGCAGTTGGCGAGCGCCAGGCGCGTCTCGTCTAGTGGGAGCGGTTCGTAACCAAGGTCGGCGAGCACCTCGAGGACGGTACGACCGGCCGAGGCCTCGCCGATCTCCCGTCCGTGCCGTATCGCGGCCGAGAGCGCGGCCTCGCGCGCGTCGGCGGGGCGCCTGGCGAGGGCGTCGAGGAGGATCCCGCCAAGAAGGTCGTAGCGCCGCTCCGGCAGGGAGATCCTGACCTCGGTGTCGGCGGGACGATAGGCCTTCGGTGGCCGTCCGCGGCTCCGCCTCCCGCTCTCGGCGTCGCGCGAGGGGACGTAGTCGGCGTGCAGCAGGCCTGCCTCGACGAGCTTCTCCAGGTGGAACGCGGCAAGACCGCGGGATACGCCGCAGGCGCGGGCTGCCTCGTCGCGGGTGACCGGGCGGTGCCGCGTGCGCACGTAGACGTACAGCGAGCGACGGAGCGGCTCGGTGAGCACCGTCAACAGCGGCCAAGCGTCCTCCACGGCCCAACAATATCGTGGACGTCCGCTATTGAAAACGTCTCCGACCTCTGCTAAGAATGAATATTGTCAACACTTATTGATCTTTTTCCGGCGGGGGTTTCCGTGGACCCGATGCTCGAGGCCGAGGGGGCGCACCACCACATGTCCATTGCCGATCCGATCCGGGACAGCGAGGAGTACCCGCCGCTGCGCGTCGTACGCGACGGCGGTGTCCGTGACCTGGAGGCCGCCCAGCGCGCCGCGGCCGACTTCCTTTCCGCCCTCGGCATCGACCTCGCACGCGACGGTCTCGCCGAGACTCCACGCCGGATGGCCCACGCCTACGCCGAGCTGTTCACGGCCCCTCCCTTCCGCCTCACCACATTTCCGAACGACGAGGGTTACGACGAGCTCGTGGTCGCCCGAGGGATTCCTGTCCGGTCGGTGTGCGAGCACCACCTGCTGCCCTTCGTCGGTGTCGCCCACGTCGGCTACCTGCCGGGCGCTCGCATCCTGGGTCTGTCCAAGCTCGCCCGCGTCGTGGAAGCGTTCGCCCGGGGCCCGCAGGTACAGGAACGGCTGACCCAGCAGACCGCCCATTGGCTCGCCGACCATCTGCACGCCAAGGGTGTCGGTGTCGTCGTCGAGGCCGAGCACCTGTGCATGACCCTGCGTGGCGTTCAGGCCACCGGCACCACGACCGTCACCTCCGCGCTGCTCGACGCGCTCCGCGACGACGCTGGTACGCGTGCCGAGTTCTTCAGCCTCACCTGGTCCGACGGACGCGGCACCCGTTGAGGGCCACGCGGGCCCAATTTTGGAAGGTTTCCTTCCATCTGCTGACGAGCGACGTTTAACTTACGTCCCACTGCGTGGGTGTCATGTGCACCCCGGCGAACACGAGGAGGAGGTATGAACGCATTATTGAGCCGTGTGGGCCGTCCAACGCAGGGGCGTCAGCGACTGACCCACAAGATCGGGACCGCCCTTGTGGTCATGGTCACGGGGGGTGCCATGGCGATCGGACCCGCGAGTTCCGCCAAGGCGGCAGGCCCGCACCCGTCCGGCGGCGCCCGTTCGCCGGTGAGCGGCCCGGTGACGCGTCCCGGTGCCGATCACGCCGGCTCGGGCCTCGAAGGAAAGCTCAACAACAAGCCCAACAGGGGGAGCCCTCACATCGCCGCATCCCAGCCGACCGGTCTCGACGTGAGCAGCTGGCAGGGCAAGGTGAACTGGCAGTCGGTGAGGGCGAACGGCGCCGACTTCGCCTACGTCAAGGCCACCGAGGGCACCGGCTATACCAACCCGTACTTCTCCCAGCAGTACGTCGGGTCCTCCAACGTCGGACTGCTCCGCGGCGCCTACCACTTCGCCCTGCCGGACAGGTCGAGCGGAGCGGCACAGGCTGACTACTTCGCCGACCACGGCGGCGCGTGGTCCGCCGACGGCCAGACACTCCCGGGCGCGCTCGACATCGAGTACAACCCGTACGGCCCGACCTGCTACGGCAAGAGCGACAGCGGCATGGTGTCCTGGATCCGCTCGTTCATCGACGAGTACCACGCGCGCACCGGTCGGTGGGCGGTGATCTACACCACGACCGACTGGTGGAAGCGGTGCACCGGTAACTACGCCGGATTCGCGTCGAACGACCCGCTGTGGATCGCCAGGTACGCGGGCTCGGCCGGCGAGCTGCCCGCGGGCTGGCCGTACTACGCGTTCTGGCAGTACAACGACTCCGGCACCTTCCCGGGGGACCAGGACGTCTTCAACGGCTCCCTCAGCCGCCTGCGGGTCCTCGCCAACAACGGCTGACTCCATGAGCCTCGCCCACCCCGGCGCCGCCCGTCCGGGGTCGGGCGGGCTCGTCGAACCACCGGATGCCGGATACGTGCACCGGTAAGGTGAGGTGGGCTTCGGGACAGCCCGCATCACCACTCGGGGAAGGTTGGCACGGAGAGAGCCATGAGCCGCGACGCCAGATGGGCGAGCGACGACCCGACCCACCGCGCGGGACCGACCCGGCGCGTCGAGTACCACGACGAGTACCAAACGGCCCGAGCCGAGTACGGCCGTTCTTCTGGCAGGCCGCCGCGTCGGCCACAGCGTCGGCCGCAGCGGGGCGGGTCGCGGCACGGGGGTCGCCGCGTCCTCATCACCGTCGTCGTGGTGATCCTGGCGCTCGTGGTCGGCGGGTATGCCTACCTTGACTCCCAGCTGGGCCGCGTGGACGCTCTCGCCGACTACTCGGGCCGACCGGCGGCCACACCGGGCCAGGACTGGCTCCTCGTCGGCTCGGACAGCCGCGAGGGCCTGACCGCGGAGCAGCGCAAGGAGTACTCGACGGGCGGCGGCTCAGGCCAGCGCACCGACACGATCATGCTGCTGCACATCCCGAGCGGCGGTGGTAAGCCCACCCTCGTGAGCCTGCCTCGCGACTCCTACGTCCCGATCGCCGGGCACGGCCACAACAAGCTGAACGCCGCGTTCGCCTGGGGAGGGCCGCGGCTCCTCGCCCGCACGGTCGAGAGCGTCACGGGCATACGCGTCGACCACTACGCCGAGGTCGGTTTCGGTGGGTTCGTCGGCGTGGTCGACGCGGTCGGGGGGGTCAAGATGTGCATCGAGCAGCCGATCAACGACCGCAGAGCCGGCATCAACCTGAAGAAGGGCTGCCAGAAGCTGAACGGCGCCCAGGCTCTCGGATACGTACGCAGCCGCCACGCGTTCGCGAGCGGCGACTTCGCGCGCGTCACGCATCAGCGGAAGTTCCTCGGGGCGCTCTTCGACAAGGCTGCGAGCCCCGGTGTGCTGCTGAACCCGTTCCGGGTCCTCCCGCTCATGCAGAACGGCGTGGGCGCGCTGACCGTCGCCGACGGCGACCACCTGTACAACCTGGTCTCGGTCGCGCTGGCGATGCGCTCCGTCGGCAGCGGCGACGCGGTGACGACCACGGTTCCTGTCGCCGGCACGACGTACGCGTCGGGAGCGGGCTCGGTCGTGGAGTGGAACAGAACCGAGGCGCTCCGTCTCTTCAACGCCCTCAAGGAGGACAAGCCGGTCCCGAAGAACGTGCTCTCCGACAGCCCGTAGGGCTCCAGGGCCTTCTCGATCATCGCTACCCGGGCCCGGGCCGCTGGGGTCCGCCCGGACGTGACGCTTCTATGGCCGGGAAGCGAAGAACCCTACGCGATCTCACCGCTGAAACGGATCTTGATCACCCCACGTCCAGCTCGGCCGGATCGCTGGCGACACCGGCCGTGAGCACACGGAGCAGGTAGGTGCCGGGGTCGACGTCCTCCGGCACGGTGAAGGTCAGGTTACCGCTCTCGTACGTCACCGTGTCGACAGTGGTCGCCTCGTCCGGAACCTCCTCGCCGTTCTCGTCGACGGATGTGAGCGTGATGGAGCTGTCGTCGGTGAAGCCCTCGCCCTTGACGGTCACGTCGCCGCCCGGCTCCTGGGAGTCCGGGCTGAGCGTCGAGACGACCGGCTGGTAGGCGAAGTCCGCGGCTTCGGACGTCTCTCCGCCCCCGCTGACGACCAGATCGACCTCGCCGGCGTCATGCGCAGGAAGGGTCACGACCAACGTACCCCCGTCGTCCGACGACGACTTCGTGTCGGCCGACGCGTCGCCGAACGACGCCTTGCCCTCCTCGAGCGAGGTCCCGGTGACCGTCACCTCGATGCCTCCGGAGGCCGGCCCGGTCGACGGCTCGACGTTCTCGATGTTCGGGACATAGGTGTAGGTCCCCGCGTCCGCCTCGCCGTCCTCGCCCTCGACCGTCACGCCGACGGGACCCGCCGCTGCCCGCGCCGGCGCGGTCACCACGAGCGCGTGCTGCTCGCTGGAGACCGTGTCGGCCTCGCTGCCGCCGAAGAACGCGGTCGCGTCCCCGAGCCGGTTCCCCTTGATCGTGACCTTGGCCCCGACCGGGCCGGACACGGAGATCGGGTGCACGGTCGGTGGCTCGGGCGTCGGCGTGGGTGACGTCGGCGTAGGGGATTGCGAAGGTGAGGTCGGCGTGGGAGACGGCGAGGGAGGCTTCGGTGGAGGGGACTTCGGCGCAGGAGACGACGAGCCGCCCGGGGGTGATGAACCCTTCCCCTTCGGGCTCGGCGACGGGTTGCCGGTCTTGCCGGGACCGGGTGTATGGGTCTTCGGGGGAAGGGTCGAACGGTGTCGCGGACCCGTGTGGTGCGGCGACCGCTCATGCGCGGATGGCGTCGTACCATGCCCGGTCGGATGCGGCGCCCCGCTGTGCCGGGAAGGGTGCTTCTCGAGCCCGTGGCCCCTCGTCGCGGGCGGCAGGTGACCGGGCAGCGGGGACGGCGGGGTCGCGGTGCTCGGGGTCGGGAGCGTCGCCGGCGCGTTGCCGTGGGCGTACTGGTCGGCCAGCGTGAGGACGAGCGAGACATAGGAGTCGGAGTGGTTGTAGCGGTAAACAGCCGACCGCAGCTGCGAGGGCTCCGACAGGTCGACGTCGCCCGCGCAAAGGTAGCGCCCGGCGGACACCGCGGCGTCGAAGATGTTCTCGGGATCGTCGACGCCGTCGCCGTTGCCGTCGGCGTGGACCACGCTCCACGTCCCCGGCAGGAACTGCATCGGGCCGACGGCGCGGTCGTACCGCGTGTCGCCGTCGAGCCGGCCATTGTCGGTGTCCGGCACCAGCGCGGTGTCGCCCGCGCCGTTGAGGACCGGGCCGAGAATGGGCGGGCTCACCTCGCCGTCGCCGTCGATCCTGGAGCCCGCGTACCCGCCGTGGTCGGACTCGACCCGGCCGATCGCCGCGAGCAGCGGCCACTCGAGGTGACAGGACGAGTCGGTGCGGCCGATGAGCGTGGCCGCGGCCCGGTAGGCGGCGAGCGCCGTCCCGGGGATGCTGGAGGTGGTGTAGGCGACGTGCGCGAAACCCACGCCCGGGTGTCCCGCCCCGTCCGCGGGGGAAAGGCCTCCGGCCGATGGGGACGGGGGGGCCATGGGGGCCGGCGTAGGTTCCGGCTCGGCCGTCCGTACGGAGGAGTGGTGCGGCGCCCCCTCGGGCGGGCCACCCGCTGACCGCAGCCCGAGGGGTACCACGGCGATCGCGAGCCCGAACGCGTAGATGCCCGCGACTACCCCCCGCCAGCCGAACCAGCGTCTCAACGCGTCCCCTCTGTCGCCTCGTGCCGGCCCACTACCAGCCTCTCCCGCGGATGGGCGGAACGGAACCCCCTATTTCCATACCCAGGCTGTCCTGGCCTGAGCCGGTGACGGCCCTCTGACGGGCGGCCGACGAGGTAACCGGGCCCACCACTGCCCACACCAGTTACCCGTGACCGCGAATGTCGGCTCGCGATCACGGGTATGGGGTAGCGGGATAAGGCAGCGATCTTCTCCTCGACCACGGGTCGGCGCAGCGAGATTCCGCGACGCCGCGCCAACCACGCGACCGGCGCCATGACGAGCCGCACGAGCGCTGCGGGAATGAACGGCGCACGCACCTCCTGCTCGAACTCCCGCATGAACAGCGCCAGCTCGAAAAGCTTGGGCAGGCCCTTACGGTTGGTACGCCCGTCCTGGGCGAGCTCCGCCGTCGTCTCGAACAGGTACTCCATGCGCAGCGCCGGGCGCACCTCGACGAGCACCTGAGCCGGCTTACGACCGACATTTTCGAACCGGTGGGCGGTCCTCGGTGGGACGGTCACGGTGTCGCCGCGACGGGCGACGATCGTACGGAAGCCACGGCGGAACTTCATTGTGCCGCTCACGACACGAAACCGCTCCTCCTGCGAGGGGTGGACGTGTGCGCCGGGCACCTCGCCGTCGGCCGCGAGCCGCAGCTCGAGAGACAGCAGCTCGCCGTTCGTCTGCGCTGCCGTCTTGTGGAAGACGATGCGCTCGCCGCTGATCGGGTTGTCGAGGACCTGTCCTGGGTGTGCCATGGGTGACTCCTTTGGGCTGCGGCCGGTGCCGCTCTCTTAATGACGCCACCCATGCAACGCGAGAAAATCTCGCGCGTCGTCGCCTGGAAAGAGGCTCTTTCAGTACCCACGCGGACGCATCGCTAATACACCACAAGGCGCAGGTCGCACGGTATTCTCGGTGACCGGTTAAATACCCGGGGCGACGTACGCAATAGGACGTACAAACACCGAGATGCGTGGACAGTTACGTCACCGCGTAGCGATTGTCGCCGGGGCGGTCCACCGGGGACCAGGAGTGGGATCAGGTGCTCTCGGGCGCGAGGCCGGACTGGTAGGCGAAGACGACGAGCTGCGCGCGGTCGCGGGCCTGGAGCTTCACCATCGCGCGGCTCACGTGGGTGCGCGCGGTCGCCGGGCTGACCACGAGCCGCTCGGCGATCTCCTCGTTGGACAGCCCCTCGGCCACCAGCCCGAGAACCTCGCGCTCCCGCTCGGTCAGCGAGCCGAGATTGGGGTGCGCGCCCGTCCTGCGCGTCGGCTTTCCGGCGAACTCGCTGATCACCCGCCGCGTGATCGTCGGCGACAGCAGCGACTCGCCCTGGGCGACAACGCGGATGGCGCGCAGCAACTCCGCGGGCTCGGTGTCCTTGATGAGGAAGCCGCTCGCCCCGCCGCGCAGCGCCTCGAAGACGTACTCGTCGAGCTCGAACGTGGTGAGGACGATGACACGGGTGTCGTTGAGGTCGGAATCGCCCACGATCGCCCGGAGCGCCTCGAGGCCATCCATGACTGGCATCCGCACGTCCATCAGGACGACGTCGGGCCGGATCCGGCGCACCACCTCGAGAGCTTCCCTGCCGTCCTCCGCCTCCCCGGCGATGGCGACGTCGTCCTCGGTGTCGAGCAGCACCCGTAGGCCGACCCGGACGAGCGCCTGATCGTCGGCCACCACAACGCGGATCATGTGCGTTCCTCCCCCAACGGCAGGCGCGCGCGGACACAGAACCCGCCCTCCTGGCGCGGGCCCGCCTCCAGTGTGCCGCCCACGGCGGCAGCCCGTTCGCGCATGCCGGGGATTCCGTGGCCGCCGGGCCCGACGCCGTCGCCTGACTGTCCGGTCCCGTTGTCGGTGATCTCCAGGAGGATCTCGTGCGGGTCGTAGTGAACCCACACGGCCGCCGTGGCGTCTCCGGCGTGCCGCAGGACGTTCGTCAGCGACTCCTGGGCGATCCGGTACGCCGCCAGGTCCACCGAGGCGGGCACGTCGGCGCGCTCCCCGGCCACGGACAGGTCGACGGGCAACCCGCTGTCGGCCATGGCCGAGACGAGGCCGTCCAGTTGACGCAGGGTCGGCGTCGGTCTCCTCGACGCCGCGGCGTCCTCTCTGTCCTCCGGCTGGCGGAAGACCGCGAGTGTGCTCCGCAGCTCGTCGAGCGACTCCTTGCTGGTCCGCTTGATCGCCTCGAGGGCCGGCCTGGCCTGGTCCGGCCGCCTGTCCAGGACGTGCAGCGCGACGCCTGATTGCATGTTGATGACGGCCAGGCTGTGGCCCACGACGTCGTGAACCTCCCGCGCCATCCGCAGCCGCTCCTCGTCCCGCCCCCGGCGGGCCTCTTCCCCCCGCGTACGCACGACATCTTCGCGGTGCAGCCGCACCAGGGTCCCGATGGCCCAAGGCACCAGCAACACCGCGGAGGCCCACCCCGCCATCCCGAGAAGCTGCGCCGCCAGCGAGCCTGGTCCGACCGCGAACAGGTGCCCGAAGAAAAGGGCGGCCGCAGCCATGCCGCAGGCCACCAGCGACGGCCGTGCCGGCAGCCTCGCACCGACCGAATACATGGCGATCAGGATCGTCAACATGACCGGGCCGTACGGATACGAGAACGCGAAGAAGACCGCCATCGCGGGAATCGTGATCCCGAGCGTCACGACCGGCCAGACGCGACGCACCGCGAGGGGAACGATCGCCAGGGTCATGAGGATGTAGGCGAGAGGATCCAGCGGGTGGTCCGGAGGGACCTGGCCCATCGCCGCCCGCCACGACACGCCCCATGTGAGCACCAAGAGGCCAGCGGCTATCAGGCCGTCGACCAGGAGGACGCGGCCTGTCCGTCCGCGGACGATGCGCACGCTCTGACCATAGGCGACGTGGGGCTCCCCCGGAATCCGTCGACCCGCGTAACCGGACGTACGCGGTTGGGCGTACGGCGCGACCTCCCCGGCGTCCGAACGATCGCGTCGCCCGCGGCCCGAACCCTCAGACACCCCACCCCTCATCCACCCAAGCCCGCCCGCGCGATCACCGCGGCTTGCGGCCGACGCCCACGAGGCCCGGAAAGCGGGCCACCCCGTCGCCGACCTCGCCCGGCGAGCCTGGACGCCACAGCGGTGGGGCCACGATTCCCGGGTCGATCAGCTCGAACCCGCCGAAGAGCGCCGCGATCTCGCGGCGGGAACGCAGCGTCACCGAGCTCGCGCCGCGTCGGTACATCGCCGCGGCCCGTTCGGCTTGGTCGGGTTCGGTGCCGTAGCTCGCGTGGGAGATGACGAGGTGGCTGCCAGGGACGATCGCGTCCCGGTAGCCGGCGACGACGCTCGCCGGCGCTTGGGAGTCCGGGAAGAAGTGCAGCACCGCGACCATGAGGACACCCACCGGCTCGTCGAGGTCGAGCAGGCGGCGCACCTCCGGGTCGTCCAGGATCCGTTCCGGCTCACGCAAGTCCGCTTGTATGATCACCGCCCGCTCGTTGCGCGCGAGGATCGCCTGGCTGTGCGCCACCGCCACGGGATCGACATCCACGTACACCGCGCGGGACTCGGGAGCGGCGGCCTGCGCCACCTCATGCACGTTACCCACCGTCGGGATCCCCGACCCGAGGTCGAGGAACTGCCGAACGCCCACCTCGACGAGAAACCGCACCGCACGGTCAAGAAACCACCTGCTCGCACGTGCGACCACGGGCAGCTCGGGGACGACCTTTGCGGACTCGCGAGCGAACTCTCGATCGGCCGGAAAGTTGTGCGACCCACCGAGGTAGTAGTCATACACCCGCGCGATGCTCGGGCGCTCGAGGTCGATCTCACCGGGGGCCCAGCTCGGTCGCTCCACGTCCGCCACCTCCACAGCTATCCGGTCAGGGCTTGCGGCCGACCCCGCCGAAACCGGGCACTCCCTCGGGAAAGCTCCGTGCCTCCTCCTCCGAGTCCGGTCGCCACCAGGCGAGGTGAACGAATCCGGGCTCGACGAGCTCGAACCCGTCGAACAGCGCCTCGATCCGCTCCCGGGATCTGAGGGAGAGCGCGTGCGCGCTCTGCCGATACAACGCACTCACCCGCGCCGCCGGCTCGTCCCTTCCTTCGTACCCGCCGTGCGTGATCGCGACGTAGCTGCCGGACAGCACCGCGTCCCGGTAGCGAGCCACGACCCTCCAAGGGTCGTCCCGGTCGGAGAGGAAGTGCAGGACGGCGACCATGAGCAGGCCGACCGGCTCGCCGAGGTCGAGAAGACGGCGGGCCTCGGGATCGGCCAGGACGCGCTCGGGGTCCCCCAGGTCCGCCTGCACGACCGTCGCCCGCTCGTTGCGTGCCAGGATCGCCTGGCTGTGCGCCACCGCTACCGGATCCAGGTCCACGTACACCACGCGGGCCTCCGGAGCCACCTCCTGCGCCACCTCATGCACGTTGCCCACCGTCGGGATCCCCGACCCCAGGTCGAGGAACTGCCGGACGCCCTCCCCGACGAGGAACCGCACCGCCCGGCCGAGGAACGCACGGTTCGCCCGCATCACCTCGAGCAGTCCCGGCCATGCGCGGACGGCCTCATCGGCCATCTCACGGTCGACCGCGAAGTTGTGCGAGCCGCCCAGCCAAGAGTCGTACACCCGTGCGATGCTCGGACGCTCAAGCTCGATCTCACCGGGGGCCCAACTCGGTCGCTCCATACTGCTCTCCTCGTCCGCTGTCTGATCAGGGCTTGCGGCCCACGCCCGCGAAGTCAGGGAAGCCCTCCGGGAAGCTTCGCGCCTCCTCGACCGAGTCGGGCCGCCACACCGCCAGGTGCACGAGACCAGGGTCGACGAGCTCGAACCCGTCGAACAGCGCCTCGATCCGCTCGCGTGACCTCGGCGAGAAGGCGTGCGTGCTCCGCCGGGACAACTCGCTCGCCCGCGCGGCGAGCCCGTCCCTCCCCTCATAACCGCCGTGCGAGATCGCGATGTAGCTCCCGGACGGTATCGCGTCCCGGTACTGGGCCACGATGCCCCACGGGTCGTCGGCGTCGGGGAGGAGGTGCAGGACGGAGACGAGGAGCAGGGCCACCGGCCGGCTCAGGTCGAGGAGCCCACGCACCTCCGGGTCGCCCAGGATCCTTCCTGGCTCGCGCAGGTCGGCCTGTACGACGGTCGCGTACTCGTTACGCACCAGGATCGCCTGGCTGTGCGCCACCGCCACCGGGTCCAGGTCCACATGGACGACGTGCGTCTCCGGCGCGGTCGTCTGCGCCACCTCATGCACATTGCCCACCGTCGGGATCCCCGATCCCAGGTCGAGAAACTGGCGGATCCCCTCCCCGGCGAGATACCGCACCGCCCGCCGTAGGAACGCCCGGTTCGCCCGCATCACCTGCGGCAACTCCGGCACCGCGCGGGCAGCCTCATGGGCCATCTCACGGTCGACCTCGAAGTTGTGCGAGCCGCCCAGCCAGTAGTCGTAGATCCGTGCGATGCTCGGACGCTCAAGGTCGATCTCACCGGGGGCCCAGCTCGGTCGCTCCACGGCGGTACCTCCCCTTTGATGACGGTCCAGGCGCAGCGAGCATACGACCGAAAACACCTAACGGAGAAGGAATCCCTCACCCAGCTCGTCTCGCGGGTCGAGGACGAAACGGTGCTCGCCCGTACGGTACGCGCTGCCCTCGATCTCGGTCACGACGGCCTGCCGCCCCGCCACCTGCACCTCGTCGACGACGCGCGCGATGAACCGCGTGCCGACGACGCTTTCATGGATGAGGGGCTCGCCGGTCCGCAGCCGGCCAGCGGCATGCAACAGCGCGAGGCGGGCCGAGCTGCCGCTGCCGCACGGCGAGCGGTCGACCTGGCCGTCGGCGAACACCGTGATGTTGCGCTGCCGGACGGCAGCGCGGTCGACACTGCGCTGGCACAGGCACTCCCCCACCGTGCCGCGCTCCTCGAAGAAGACGACGCCGTAGACCCCAGAAAGGCGCGGGTCGGTCGGATGCCGCGCCACCCCCTTCCTCGCGAGTTCCGCCTTGATGGCCCGGCCGAGATCGATGAACCGCCGGACGTGCGCGGGCTCCACCTCGAGCCCGACCGCCTCGGCCGGCAGCGAGGCGTAGTAGGCGCCGCCGTACGCGATGTCGACGGGTACCCGCCGCCCGGCAGGGGTCGTGACGGTCACCCCCAGGGCGTCGACGAAGGCGGGAACGTTACGGAACGAGACGGAGGCCACCCGCTCGCCGTCATGGCGCGCCAGCGCGGTCACCCGGCCCGACGGGGCATCGATGACCACGGGCGTGGTGCCACCGTCGTCGCGGCGAACGGCGCCGGCGTCGAGCGCCCAGGTGGCCAGTGCGATGGTCCCATGGCCGCACGCCGTGCTGTAGCCCTCGTTGTGGAAGAACACCACCCCGAGGTCAGCGCCCTCGCCATCAGGAGGCACGACGTGGCAGCCGTACATGCCGGCGTGCCCGCGGGGCTCGTGCGCGAGCAGGACGCGGTACGCGTCGAGGTGCTCCGCGGCGTAGGCGCGCCGATCCAGCACGCTCGCGCCCAGGACGGCCGGTACGCCCCCGGTCACGATCCGGAACGGCTCCCCCGCCGCGTGGTAGTCCACCGTCGTCACGGCAAGCGGCCCGGTGACCGGCTGGCGCATAGCGACTCCGAAACGGCCCGACTCTCTCCCCTGCCTCCCCCGCCGTTCGTGATGTTATCGGGGGTGCTACTCATGATCTGCCGGGGCGTCATCTCGAAGGCGGGTGCCTGAGCTGACCGAGATCGCGGACGACGGACGGGCGACCCAGCGCGGGTGAGAGGCATGCGGCTCGATGGGCGCGACCAGGCGATGCTCGCGGGCGAGCGCGGGCCCGCACGCCGGCTGGCGATGCGCCTCATCGTCGCGACAGGCGAGGTCTCCGGCGCCGACCGGCTCGTCGACGTCACGCGCGCGCACGTCGAC